>CAZONU010000189.1:0-9480 GCA_964581145.1 uncultured Planctomycetia bacterium | reverse complement strand
CCTCCATGTCGTTCTCGGTCTCGTCGTGGGTGAAGTCCTCGACCTTCTCGTGAATCACCAGCGGCTTATTCACCTTGGTGTCGGCCTTGACCTCGTGGGGGTTGCGGAAGATGTCCCGCTTCTTCTTCTCGTCGAAGTCCGGGGGCTTCTTCTGGGCGACGTCCGAGCTGATAGTGATCTCATCGACCTGCGCGGGCGGCAGGGCCACGGTGAGCAGCGTGGCCAGGAGGAAAATCACGGAGTGAATGACCGCGCTGATGACCCACCAGGGCAGCGCGCCCACGCGGCGCTCGATGCGGGTGGCCAGGTCGGCCGCATAGAGCTCCCCGTCCGCGCCTTCGAGCTGCTCGTCGGGCAGCTGGTTCTGGACTTCCTCAATGGCCGCGCGAAGATCGGTGGAAGTTGCCATGTTGCTGTCTCCTGCACCTGTGAACCGGGTTCTTGGAGCCCTCGCAGAGAGCTAACGACAAAACGCCATTTTGGTTCACGGCATTATCATGTAAGGAAACGCACAACGTGCAACCGGCCCGCTGCTCAACAAGAGCGGACTCCCGCAAGGCACGATTCAAGAGAGGCTTACAGCTTATCCCCCCGCTTGGCCGCGTAGAACTTCCTGAGAACTCCGAAGGCCAGCTTGCGCCGGCCACCGGGAGCGACCAAGCCCTTGCGGTTGTAGCCTTTCTGGTGGCGGTTGGTGCGCAGGAGCGAGCGGAAGTCGAACAGGATCCAGGGGCTGAGCCCCGCGCAGCAGTCGGCCTTGGCGATCATCCGCAGCTGTCTGGTGTAGATTGCCGCCTGGTGCTCCTCGCACCAGTGTTCGCCGGCCCGCCCGTGCACGCCGGCGCGCGCGCCGGCGCCCAGCTCGCTGAAGACGACCGGGCCGTCGAACCCGCCGGTGTCCCACTTCACGTCGTACTTCTTCCTGTCGTACATTCCGTACCAGCCGAAGTACTCGTTGACGCCGGCCACGTCCAGCAGCGGTCCCACCTTGTTGAACAGGCCGTAGGTGTCGCCGCCCTTGTGCTCGCAGACGAAGGCCGCGCTTACCAGCCGCGTGGGATCGAGCCTGCGCGCGGTGCCGATGAGCTCGGTGAAGAAGCGGTCGCGCGCGGCGTTGAGCGGCGTTTCGTTGCCCACCGACCAGATGATCACCGATGCGCGGTTGAAGTCCCGGGTGATCAGCTCCCCGAGCTGCTGCCTGCAGTTGGCCAGCGTCCGCGGGTCGTCGAACCGCACGCGCCAGTAGACGGGGATCTCCTCCCAGAGCATGATCCCCAGGCGGTCGGCCAGGCGGGCCTGTTCCTCGGTGTGCGGGTAGTGCGCCAGGCGCACGAAGTTGCAGCCCAGCGCGCGGGCCTGCCTGAAAATCTCGGCGATGTCCCCGGAGCGCAGCGCGCGGCCGCCGCCGGGGACCGGCCGCTCCTCGTGGCAGGATATCCCTCTCAAGTAAAGGGGCTCGCCGTTCAGCAGGATCTCGCGGCCCCGGGTCGCCAGCACACGGAAGCCCACCCGGTCGGAAACGGAGTCCCCGCCGGCCGCCAGCTTCACGCGGTAGAGTCTGGGGCTCTCCGGGCACCAGCGCACGGGGTCGGCCGGGATCTCAACGGCGCCGCGACCGTTCCTCAGCGGCACGCGCCCGTCGATGCGCAGGCCGGGGACGGTCAGGACCGCCTCCCGCGGGAAGCGTCCCCCGTCCATGCGCACCTCGGCGCGGATGAAGGAGCGGCCGCGCCTCTCCACGAGGGACACCCGGAAGCCGCGCACGAAGCTCTCCGGAACGCGAAGGATTTCCACCGGACGGGTCAGCCCGCCGTAGTTGTACCAATCGTAGTTGGCGGTGGGGGCGCCTTCCGGCCGCAGCGTGCTGTCGACCATGACCACCAGCGTGTTGCTCTTCCCCAGCCGGCCGGTGATTTCGAACTCGAAGGGCGTGAAGCCGCCCTCGTGCTCGCCGAGCAGCTCGCCGTTGAGGAACACCTGGGCGATGTAGTTGGCCGCCCCGAAGCGCAGGAAGAGCCGCTCGCCCCTCCGCGGCCGGAAGCCGAAGCGCCGCGCGTACCAGGCCGGGCCGTCGTAGTGGGCCATCTCGGGGACCTGGGTGTTCCAGTCGCCCGGCACGCGGACCTTCCGCCAGGCATCGTAGTCGAACTCGACGTGCCGGCCGCCGATGCGTTCCCGGCGTTCGGCCCAGTACTTCCGCTGCCAGCCGGTGCGCATGGGATCGACCTGCACGCGCCAGGCCCCGTTCAGGCTGACCCGCTCGCGCCCGCGCTCGAAGATCGGCATGTCCGCGAGCGACCGCGCCTTCGGCCGCGCCGGGGCGGTGGGCTCGAAGCTGGCTATGGTCGCGGCGGTCCGGGTCTTTCCGGTCTTCTTGCTGGCCATCTGGATTACCTCCGCAGGGGTTCTCTCCGCGCGGCGCGCGAGGAGCGGGGGGGCGAGTGGCGGGCGGCTTTCAAGGGATCAGCTCGCTGACGTCCACCGAGTAGATGCCGCGGTGGCCCTCATGAATCGAATCGAAAGAGATCGTCCGGCCGGAAGCGTCCCAGCGCGGGTGCAGGTCGCAGCGGATGTCGGCGGGCTTCTGCGCGGCCCGGGGCGAGCGGAAACGGCCCAGGTCGTAACGCGTCCCCGTCTCGCGGTCGAAGAGGACCAGGCCGCGCTCTTCCTCCCGGCCGGGATAGCTGTCGGTCAGCATCCAGCGCCCGTCGCCGGGCCGGAAGGAGCAGTGCCCGTCCCCGTCGAACAGCTTCTCGCCCACGGCTTCGGCCCCGGAGCCGTCGACGTTCATCAAGTAATAATGCATCTCCTCGCCGCCGAACTGGCACCAGCTCAGGATGCGCTCCTCGCCCAGCCAGTCGCAGTGCGAGACTTTCGGCCCGGGGTTCAGCAGCTCCAGCTCCGAGCCGTCCGGCCGGCAGGTGAACAGGCGGGTCCTGCGCCACTGGCCGCCCTCCAGCCAGCGGTGCAGGAACATCACCCGCGTCCCGCCGGGGCTGATCATCACGTGGTTGAACCAGTTGAGCCCGTCGCGCGCGCCCGGCGGCGTATCGACGCCGCTGACCTCGGCCAGCGACGCGATCAGCTCGGACCGGCCGGTGGCGAAGTCGACGTGCCAGAGGCCGTCGCCGTCGGGAGCGTTCTGCCCGGCGAAGGGGTCCTCGATGTCCGGGTAGCCGTAACCCGGGCGGCAGACGTGCATCCGGGCGAAGTTGACCGAGAGGCCGAAGCGCCTGTCGAAGCTCGCGTCATACACTGGACGATTAAACTCGCGGAGCACGCCCTCCTCGACGTGGCGCAGCCGGGCGAAAGCCCGCCCCCCCTCGCGCGCGTTGTGAATGAAGGTCTTCGCCGGATCGGGACCGATCCACTGCGCGCAGGAGCCCATCTGCCAGTTCCAGGCGGGGGACTCGTCCAGCACCTTCCAGGCGCCGTCGCGAAGGTCAATGACCCCCAGGGAAGCGGCGTCCCCGCCGGTGTTGGGCCGGTCCATGAAGGAGGGGTTCAGCGCCAGGTGCCAGCGGCCGCCGGCGCTGACCGCCACGCGGTCGTAGTAGCCGAAGAGGAAATGCCGGCCCGCGGGGCTGACCCGCCGGACCTCGAGAGGATGCTCAATGCGCGGCATGGCTTCTCCCTTTCGGGCGGATTCTACCCCCTCTTCGCGGGGGGGCAAGTTATTCCCGGTTGCCAGGCTCCTCCCGCGGGCTACAATCCGCGTCTGCCCATGATCAAGTACCCGGCCTACGTCTACCTCGCGCTGATCTTCGTCTCGCGCCTGGCCTTTCGCCACCGCGAGTGCGTGCGCGCCGCCGGCGGAGGGGCCGCCGGCCGCAGCGGGGGAGAGCGCCGCCGCGGAGCGCTCTTCTGCCTGGCCCCGCTGGCGCTGATGCAGCTGGGGCCGCTGGTCGAGTACGTGCTGCGCTTCAAGGGCGTCATCGGACCGGCGCCGAGCGACGCCGGCTTCTTCGCGATGGTGAGCCCGGGCAACGCCGCGGCCGGGCTGGTGCTCTTCGCCGCCGGGACCGCGCTGGCCGCGGCCGCCAGCCGGCAGCTGGCCCGGGCGTGGGGCCAGGCCCCGGGCACGCTCTACACCGGCGGGACCTACGCGATCATCCGCCACCCGCTCTACGCCGCCTACCTCGCGCAGGGCGCCGGCTGCATGCTGATGCTCGGGGCGGTCTGGAGCTGGGCCGGCTGGGGGCTGGCCGTGCTGCTGATCCTGGTCCGCGCGGTGCAGGAGGACCGCGAGCTGGCCGCGCGCTTCGAAGCCTTTGATGAGTACCGCCGGCGGGTGAAGCGCTTCATTCCCGGCCTGTTCTGAGCTTGCCGGGCTGCCGCCCCAGCACCTTGCGCAGGTATTTCCCGGTGTGGCTCTTCTTCCTGCGGGCCACTTCTTCCGGCCGGCCCTGGGCGACTATGCGCCCGCCGCCGCCGCCGCCGGCCGGGCCCAGGTCCAGGACCCAGTCGGCGCACTTGACCACGTCCATGTTGTGCTCGATGACGATGACCGTGTTGCCGGCGTCGGTCAGGCGGCCGAGGACCTCCAGCAGTTTGGAGATGTCCGCCATGTGCAGGCCGACCGTGGGCTCGTCCAGGACGTAAACGGTCCGGCCGGTGTTCTTGCGCGCGAGCTCACTGGCCAGCTTGACGCGCTGGGCCTCACCGCCGGAGAGCGTGGTGCTGGACTGGCCCATGTGCACGTAGCCCAGGCCGACGTCGACCATGGTCTGGAGGCCGCGCTTGAGCTTGGGGACGTTCTTGAAGACGCTCAGCGCCTCGCTGATGGGCAGCTCCAGCACGTCGGCGACCGACAGGCCCCGGTACTTGACCTCCAGGGTCTCGGAGTTGTAGCGCCGGCCCTTGCAGTGCCCGCACTGCACGTAGACGTCGGGCAGGAAGTGCATCTCGATGCGCCGGGTGCCGTCGCCCTCGCAGTGCTCGCAGCGGCCGCCCTTGACGTTGAAGCTGAACCGGCCCGGCCCGTAGCCGCGGATCTTGGCCTCGGTGGTCATCGAGAAGAGCTTGCGGATGTGGGTGAAGACCCCGGTGTAGGTGGCGGGGTTGCTCCTGGGCGTCCGGCTGATGGGCGCCTGGTTGATGTTGACGGCGCCGGAGAGGAAATCGGTGCCGGAGAGCCCCGCGTAAGGATGGGGCTTCTCGCGCGCGCCGGCCAGCTCGCGGGCCAGCGCGGGATAGAGCGTCTCGCCCACCAGGGTGCTCTTGCCCGATCCGGAGACGCCGGTCACGCAGGTGAAGCAGCCCAGCGGGAAGCGCGCGGTGACGCGCTTGAGGTTGTTGCCGCGCGCGCCGCGGACGGTCAGCTGCCGGGTGCGCGAAACCGGCCGGCGCCTGCGGGGCACGGGGATTTCCTCTTCGCCGGAGAGGTAGCGGCCGGTGATGCTGCGCTTCTGGTCGCCCAACTCGCCAGCCCGGCCCTGGCCGACCACCTCGCCGCCGCGCCGGCCGGCGCCGGGCCCCAGGTCGACCACCTGGTCGGCGGCGCGGATGACCTCCTCGTCGTGCTCCACGACCAGCACGGTGTTGCCCAGGTCGCGGAGCTTGACCAGGGTGGCCAGCAGCCGGGCGTTGTCGCGCTGGTGCAGCCCTATGGTCGGCTCGTCTAACACATAAGTGACCCCCACCAGCCGCGAGCCGACCTGACTCGCCAGCCTGATTCTCTGGGCCTCGCCGCCGGCCAGCGTCGAGCTGGTCCGGTCCAGCGTCAGGTAGTCCAGGCCCACGTCGGCCAGGAAGCCGAGCCGGTCGCGGACCTCCTTGAGCGGCGCGGCGGCGATGCGCTGGCGCTCACCAATCAGCTTGAGCTCAGTGAAGAACTCCAGCGCGGCGGCCACGGTCATCCCGGTGACCTCGTGGATGTTCCGCTCACCAATGGTGACCGCCAGGGCCTCGGGGCGCAGGCGCGCGCCCTTGCAGCCCGGGCAGGGCAGCGGGGACATGTACTCGTGTATGCGCCGCTTGACGAAGTCGCTGGCGGTCTTCTCGAAGCGGCGCATCAGGTTGGGTATCACGCCCTGCCACTTCTTGCCGTACTTGTCCCGGTGCCGCGGCTCGGTGCCGTAGAGCAGGATGCGCTTGATCTCGCCGGAGAGCTCCCGGAAGGGCACGTGCGTGGAGACCTTGAAGTGCCGGCCGAAGCGGCGGATGGCCCGGTTGTAAAAGATGTTAAAACGCGCCCCGTGCCGCCGCCAGGCGCCCACCGCCCCGCCGGAGAGGGTCAATGACGTGTCGGGGACGATGAGGTCGGGGTCCAGCTCCTGGCGGTTGCCCAGCCCCGCGCAGGCCGGGCAGGCCCCGTAGGGGCTGTTGAAGCTGAAGGAGCGCGGCTCCAGCTCCTCGAAAGACACGCCGCACTCCGCGCAGGCGTACTTCTCGCTGCTGGTGGTCTCGGCCCACTTGCTTTCGGACTCCTGCCAGCTGACCGTCACCAGGCCGTCGGCCAGGCG
The DNA here is from genome assembly GCA_964581145.1 of uncultured Planctomycetia bacterium. Lineage (GTDB taxonomy): Bacteria > Planctomycetota > SZUA-567 > JAKLDR01 > JAKLDR01 > CAZONU01. The sequence continues at coordinate 3,016 of CAZONU010000189.1, read as the reverse complement.
CAGGGCGGTCTCCACCGAGTCGACCAGCCGGGTGCGCACCGCCGGGCGCACCGCCAGGCGGTCGACCAGGGCCATGATCTCGTGGCGCTGGTTTTTACTGAGTTTAGGCGGCGCGTCCAGCTCGAGGAGCCGGCCATCGACGCGCGCGCGGACGTAACCTTCACGTTTAAGCGCGGCGAAGACCTCGCGGTGCTCGCCCTTGCGGCCGCGGACCAGCGGGGCCAGCACCATGATGCGGGTGCCGACCGGCAGCGAGAGCGCCTGCCCGGCGATATCCTCGGCGGTCTGGCGGCTGATCTCCCGGCCGCACTTGGGGCAGTGGGGCACCCCGGCGCGGGCGTAGAGCAGGCGCAGGTAGTCGTATATCTCGGTGCTGGTGGCCACGGTCGAGCGCGGGCTGGCCGAGCCGGAGCGCTGCTCAATGGCGATGGTGGGGGTCAGGCCTTCTATGGCTTCGACGTCGGGCTTGTCCATCTGGCCCAGGAACTGGCGGGCGTAGGCCGACAGGCTCTCCATGTAGCGGCGCTGGCCCTCGGCGTAAATGGTGTCGAAAGCCAGGGAGCTCTTGCCCGAGCCGGAGACTCCCGTAACCACCACCAGCTTCCCGCGGGGCAGGTCCACGTCGATGTTCTTCAAGTTGTGCGCGCGCGCTCCGCGGACCTGGATGAAGGACTCGGACATGCAGCTTCTCCATGGCGCTTTTTCGCGCCCGGCTTAATCCGGTAATTATACGCGGCGCGTCAAGCGCGGCAACCCCCGCGCGGCGGCGGGTTGCATCAAGAAGCTCTGGATCGAGGCGTTTGACGGCTGTTGAGCAGTCTGGTGCGGACGACCAGTAGATTGGCCGCTCCGCGCCGCGCCCCCAAAGCCTCGGCGGCGTTCTGTTGCGGAACTTCCGCAACGGAACGCTAGAAGCGCACGATCACGCTGAAGCCCGCCGTCGCCGCCCAGGCGGTCTGCAGCCCGTGCCCGTCGACGCCGATCCAGCCGTGGAGGTCGCCGAAGACCTCCAGGCCGAAGCGCTTCTCCCGGGTCCACAGCCCCAGCCCGGCCCGCGCGTACATGCCCGCGGCGCAGGTGTCGCAGGAGTTCCTCTCGAAGTCCAGGAAGAGCACGCTGGCGCCGGCGGCCACGCGGGCCAGCGGCGCCACCGCCGGGTCGCCCCTGGCCAGCGGCAGGCCCACGCCCAGCCCGGCGTCCAGCCAGTGGGCGTCCACGTCCCCGCCGGTGGCCCTCTCCTCCAGGGGCAGCCAGGCGTAGGAGACGCTGCCCAGCAGGGGCTCCTCCGAGGCGAAGATTCCCACGTGAAAGCCGCCGGGGCTTTCGGACTTCAGGCCGGTGGACAGCTCGGAGCGCTCCAGGCGGGCCAGCGGGCGCATGCCGGCCAGCGGCCCCAGCGGCTCGCCGCCCGGCGCCCCGTCGCCGGCCGCCGGGGCGCAGCCCGGCGCGGCCAGGAGCGCGGCCAGCACTATCCACGTCAGGCGCCTGCTCAAGGGGAGGTCTCCTCAGCGGTCGCCCCATTATAACCGCTTGCGGAGACGCTCAAGCGCCCTTCCCTTTCACTCGAGGCCCGCGCGGAGGCGGTCGAGGTCCTCGGGCCGCAGCCCGGGCGCGCGGGCCAGCGCGCGCCAGGCGGCCAGTTCCTCGTCGCTGCGCGCGGCCGGCCTGAAGCCGAACTTGAGGTAGAGCCCCACCGCCGGCAGCCGCGCCGTCGAGGTGGTCAGGTAGGCCCGCTGGTGGCCCAGCTCCTTCAGGCGCCGGCAGACGGCCCCGAGCAGCGGCTTGCTCAGCCCCCGGCCCTGGTGCCCGGGGACCAGGGCGATCCAGTGCACCCGGCCGAAGCGCCGGCCGCGGTAGCACTCGTCGAACCACGCGGTGGCGGTGCCCACCTCCCGGCCGGAGCCGTCCAGGAGGTAGAACTGCCGGCGCGCCAGGCGCTCCGGGTCGGTCCCGAACTCGCGGGCGAAGAGCTCCGGGGTTATCTCTGCGCGCTTCTCGGCGGCCAGGTGGATGCGCCTCCAGGCCTGCTCGTCGCCCGGCCGGTAGCTTCTGATGCTGTAGGGCTGGGGGGCCGCGAAGGCCGGCAGGTCCTCGAGGTCCTCGCGGATCATGTCCGCGCCCGGGTCGGGGACGCTCATCCGGCTTCCGGGACCGCTAGAAGGCGACGTACACGGTCAGGCCCAGGCTCGCCGCCCAGGCGCCCTGGACCCGGTCCCCGTCCATGCCCCCCCAGCCGTGCAGGTCGCCGAAGGCCTCGATGCCCGCGAACTTCGCGAACTGGAAGCCCACCCCCACGCGGGTGGCCGCGCCCAGGGCGTAGGTGTCCCGGTCGCTGTCCTCCTCGAAGTCCATGTACAGCAGGCTCCAGCCCAGCCCGAAGCGGAAGTAGACCGGCAGGCCGCGGTCCTCGCCGGCCAGGCTGAGCCGCTCGGATATCAGGGCGTCCAGCAGGTAGCACCTCACGTCCCGGCCGGTGTTCCGCTCGTTGAGCGGCAGGTAGATGAAGGACGCGAGCACGTCCCCCTGGGGGGAGTTCCGGGTGACGGCCAGCTCCAGGGCCATGTCGCCTTCCATTTCCAACTCGCGGGCCAGGTGGGTCCGGCTCAGGTGCACCAAGGGCCGCACGCTGCCCAGCACCGAGGTCTGCTCGTCGTAGGGCGAGCCCAGCGGCTCGCAGCCCGCCGCGCCCAGCGCCGCCGCCGCGAAGGCCAAGAGCAGTGCTGACCTCATGGCTCCTCCTTTCCGCTCCCGCCGCGCATTCTAACCCCTGAGGCCGGGGAATGCGAGGGGCCAAAAGTCACGGCGCCCCGCGCCCGTGCTCGGCCCGGCCCTGGCGCTCCCACCAGTCGAGCAGCCTCTTCCGCGCCGCCGCGATCTCTCCGGCGCTTCGGGCCCGGGTCGAAGCCGTGCCGGCCCAGGTGTCCCCGTAGAAGTCCTCGCCGGAGATGCGCCCGGCCGCGAACAGCGCCGCCAGGAGCACCACCACGACTATCCAGAGCTTCCTGCCGTAATAGGC
>CAZONU010000188.1:7833-9515 GCA_964581145.1 uncultured Planctomycetia bacterium | reverse complement strand
GCGTTGCCGTGGCCCGCCATCGGGTTGGTCAGCAGCGTGACGCGGCCGATCGGGTTCATGGAATGAGTTTGCCTGGGTTGAGGATTCCGGCCGGATCCAGGGTCTGCTTGACCGCGCGCAGTACCGCTACGCCGAGATCGCCGATCTCGTCGGTCATCCACGGCCGGTGGTCCGTGCCGACCGCGTGGTGGTGGGTGATGGTGGCACTGTTGGCGACGATGGCCTGCGCGGCGGCGTTCTTTTCGGGCGCGGCGCTGCTGGCCCTGGAGCTGCTCGCCGCCGGCTGGATGGCCCCGCTCTTCGGAAGCGGCATAAACGTCTGGGCGGCGGTGCTGGGCGTCACCCTTTCGGCCATGGTCCTGGGCTACTTCGCCGGCTCGCTGAGCGCGGGGCGCTGCGCGGGCCCGCGGTCGCTCTCCTGGCTGTACGCCGCGGCGGGCCTGACCGCGCTGATCTCTGCCGCGCTGGTCCGGGGCTGGCTGCGGCCCGGCCCCGAGCTGGTCTCGACCGGCCCGACACTGGGCGCCGCCGCGCTGCTCCTGGCCCCGCCGGCCGCCTGCCTGGCCGCGGGCTCGCCGTGGCTGGTGGAAATCCTGGCGACCCGCACCGGCGCCGGCGCCGGCCGGGCCTCGGGGCTCATCTACGCGGCCTCCACCCTGGGCGGCGTGCTCGGCGCCCTGGCCGCGGGCATGTGGATGATACCCGCGCTGGGTCTGTGGCTCTCGGTCCTGATCTCCGCCTGGGTCCTGACTGCCGCGGCGCTGGTCTCGGCGCTCCTGGCCCGAAGAAGACGCCTGGTCTGCCTCACGGCCGCGGGCGTTCTGGCCCTGGCGATCCTCGCCGGGCACTTTCTGGGCCGGTGGATTTTCCCCGCGCCGGCGGGGGACGGCCGCCGAGTGGTCCTTCGCGAGGACAGCTGGTACGGCCGCCGCGAGGTCTTCGAGGACGAGGCCAGGCGCTACCTGTTCGTCAACGGGGTGCTCCAGACCGCCGCGCCGCGTTTCGCCGGCGCTCCTCTCAGGCCCGGCGCGCTGCTGGCCGGCGGGAACGCCCTGGAGCTCCTCCCCTATCTGCGCCCCGACGCCAGGCGCGCCCTGGTAATCGGCTTGGGCGGCGGGCTGGTCAGCGGGCATCTGGCCGCCTGCGGCCTGGAGGTGGAGTCCGTGGAGCTCGACCCCGGGGTGGCGCGCATCGCCCGGGAATGTTTTGGCTTTGAAGGCAAATGCCACGTCGAGGACGGCCGGCGCTTCCTCAACCGCGTGGAGAACAAGTACGACTTCATCGTCCTCGACGTCTACCGCGGCGAGGAGCTGCCCGCCCACCTGGCCACCCGGGAGTTCTTCGCGCTGGTCCGCCGGCGTCTCGCGCCCGACGGGGTATTCGCGATGAACCTCATCGGCGCCGCCGGGACACCGGACACCGGAGCTCTGCTGGGCACGGCGGGCAGCGTCTTCCCCAGGCTGATGCTCTTCGCGCCGGGGGAGGGCAGCTCCCTGGGACCCATGACCCTGCTGGCCGGAGATTCCGAGCTCCTGCATCCCTCGACACGGGACCGGCTCCGCGAGCGAGGGCTGGAGCTGCCCGCCCGGGTGAGCCTCGAAAACTTCAACCCCAAGCTCTATCCACTCCTGACCGACGACCGCAACCCGCTGCACGTTCTCAGGCGGCCCACGGCCCGCGCC
>CAZONU010000188.1:0-7823 GCA_964581145.1 uncultured Planctomycetia bacterium | reverse complement strand
ACCATACGGGTCACGCAGAAGCTGCGGAGATTACCGCGCTGGCGGAGAAGGAGCGGTGAGGAGACGCGCCTGGGTCGCCGCCGCGTGCCTCCTGCCGCTGGCGGCGGTCCGCCCGGCGGCGGCGGGCGAGCCGGTGGGCAAGCCGACCCGGGAAGACCTCCGCCGGCCCACGCCCCTGAAATCCCCGGAGGAGGTCGCCCGGCTGATGAAGAAACGGGGCATCAGGGAGGGGGAGGTCTCCGAGAAGGAGAGGGGCGTCAAGGAGGTGGCCCTGGCCGGCGCGGTCACGCTCCAAGGGGAAAGCCGGCTGGGATTCATGCCGCTGCTGGCACACCACATGGCCGTGGAGCACTGGTTCGTGACCGGCCTCAAGCTGGAGGATGTCAAAACGAAAATGGGCGCGGGCAAGCGCTGCTTCGCCAAGCTGCGCGGCAAGTGCGAGCTCAAGAAGCTCTACGGCGGCCCCGGGCAGGAGCGGTACGGCGACGGCCTGTCGCACGGCCAGGACTGGAAGTGGGTCAGGGGCTACCACGAGAGGGTTTACGAATTGGAGGTCGAGAAGCTGGTCTGGGTCAAGAGCCCCGCCGAGTTCGAGAAGCTGGGCGTCAAGTTCGCCACCGTGGGCTACCGGGTGGGGCAGCATATAAAGAGGAAAGAGTACGCAGCGGCATTCAAGCTCCTCGACCAGTGCAGCGCGCTGGCCGGCGACGTGGGCGTCTTCCACTGGGACTCGGCCGGGATGCGGGTCTTCCTCAAGGACATGCTGGTCCTGCGCAAGGCCCCGGAGAAGTGGACCGGCGCGGACCTGGTGAAGGTCGCCTGCGCCCTCTGCCGGGCGGGGGCCTCGGACTGGCCCTGGGACCGGCAGAAGCAGGGCCGCGCGGAGGTCGAGGCCGCCATCGAGAAGTGGCCGGAGAAGACCCGCCTGCGGGTAGCCCCGGTCGCGGTCAAGGCCTGGAAGAAGCTCACCTACCGCCACCAGAGGGACGTCGCCCTGAAGCTCCTGAAATCCATAGGCGGCGCGGAGGTCGATAAGCTCGGGCGCGACTTCGCCGCGGCAGAGGCCGAGCTGAAGCGGCTCAAGGCTGAGTTCAAGAAACGCGCCGCCGCGCACGACTACGACGGAATGCGCAAGATCCTCGATGCGGTCGCCCCGCATCAGAAGCTGGTGCTCAGCTATGAGTTCAGCGAGTCCGAGGTCAAGAGAATCAACCGGGACCTCGGCCTCTGCCAAGCCCTGGAAAAGATTTGGGGCAATGAAAAGGAGCGCCTGAAGGACGTCAAAAAGACGGTCCGCTCACTGATATCGGGCAAGCCGTTTGATCACCCGGATCTGCCGGACAGCGATCACAAGCCGCGCTTCGTCGAAGAGCTGGCCACGCACTTCTTACCGCGGCTGAAGGAGGCCGAGAAGCGCGAGGTCGAGAAGCTGCTGGTGGCGCGCGGGGAGAAGCTGGACCCCAAGACCGACTGGCAGGCCTCGCTGGTCCTCGCCGAGCTGCTCACCGGGGTGGCGGGGAAAGATGCCCGCAAGTTCCTGCCGGAACTGGTCAGGCGCCGGCGCGCGGCGGGCGCGCCGGAGCGGCAGCTCAAGTATCTCGAAAAGTTCCTGAGGACCGCAAAGAGAAAGCCGGAATAGCGCTCCGCCCCTCTGGCGCTGCGCGGAGAAAGCGCCAGTTCAGGCCGCTGCGCTGTCACCCCTTGAGGGCGCCACGCCGCGCCCCCAAACCCCCGGCGGTGCTCTACTGCAGAACTCCTTCAACAGAGCATTAGGGCTCGCCCGGCGGCGGCGGCAACCGCCTGCCGGGCAGGCCCTACAGCCAGCCGGTCATCTCGGCGAGCAGCCGCGAGTAGTGCAGGAAGTCCGGCCAGGAGATGTCCGGGGGCACGCCGTGGTCGCAGCCGGGGATGTAGCCGCCGTCGCGGAGCACCGGCTCGACCCGGGCCAGCTCGTCCTCGATCACCTTGCCGCCCTTGGCCATGCAGCGCTTGTCGACGCCGCCGGTGTAGGCCATCTTCCTGCCCCACCTGCGCCGGTACGCGTTGATGTCGTTGCCGGCGGCGACCTCCATCGGGTCGCAGACGTTGATGCCCGCCTCGATCCAGATGGGGATGAGCTCGTCGACCTTGCCGTCGGAGTCCATGTCGATGAGCGGCACGCCGGCCGCGCGGACCTCCGAGACCCAGCGGTCGTAGGCGGGCTTGAGGAACCGGCGGGCCATCGCCGGGGAGATCATGCTCTTTTCTTTATAGGCCATGTCCTCGTTGAAGCCGATGGTGTCGACCACACCGGCTTCCAAAATGGGCGCCATGGTCCGGGAGACGAACTCGGTCCAGAAGGAGATCATCTCCTCGATGAAGCCGGGCTGCTCGATGAACATCATGCACAGCGGCTCGAAGCCGCACCACTCGCGGAGCTGCCAGAAGGGCCCGCTGAAGCGGATCCCGACCACGTAATCGCGCTCGCGCATCCGCCCGCAGCGCTCGGCGAAGTCCTCCGGGAAGCGCCCGGGGGCCTCCGGGTCGTAGCGCCACTTCATCTTCCTCTCGAAGTCCTCGGGAGTCTGGACCGGGAAGGAATGCCACTTGCGGGTCACGAAGTCGATGGCGTTGCGGATGTAGGTGTAGTCGTACTCGTCGGAGATTTCGGTGACGTTGCCCATCCAGTCCTGGACGACGTAGTGGCCGTTCTTGTGCTCCAGGACCTTCTCCTCGAAGGTGGGCATCATCCGGAAGTCCACGCCGGGCCCGACGCGCTCCCCCGCGGGCGGCCTGGCGATGCCCAGTTTTTCGTAAACGACGTCCATGTAGTCGCGGCCCTCCGGCAGGCCCTGCTTGTGCCAGGTCTCCCGGGTGCTCTTGCGCGCGCCCCCCGGCGAGAAGGGCACGCGGTCCGGGGTTCCGAACGTGAGGGTCTCGAGGTAGCGCTGGCGGGCGGTCATGCTGCTGGTGGCGACGCTCATGTGGATTCTCCCCCTGTGTGTAAGTCAGACCTGCATCTACTCTAGAATACCCCGTTTACCCCTTGACATCGTCCGCAAAGGCGCCATATGATGTACGTGAATGAGACGCCAATTCAGGCCGCCCTTCGGCCGCCACAGCGCCGGCCAGAAGTCCCAGCCGCCGCATTACCGTTACGAAAGCCTGGACTACGACATCTTCCAGGTCATTTGCGTCCTGCGCGGCAGGCTCTTCTTCGAGCGTCGCGGGGAAGAGATACCCCTCGCCCCGGGAATGATCGTTCTGCTGCGCCTGGGCAGCGCCTTCCGGCTGCACACCGGGCGCGTCGGGTACCAGGGCGTATACTTCATAGCCACCGACGAGGATCGACCGGCGTACCGCGGGCCGGCAGAGGTGCTCACCGTGGACCCCGAAACCCTGGCCCTCGCCGAGATGATGGACCGGGAGATCGCCTCGCCGCGGACGGGCTCCGAGGAGGTGCTCGCCGGGCTCGGCCGGGCGCTGGCCTGGCGCTCGGTCCGCCTCAGCACAGGGCCCGACCCGGACAACGCCGCCCGGCACTGGGCCGAGACCGCGCGCGGCGCGCTGGAGGCCACCCTGACCACCGGCCGGGGCGCGCGCGAGGTGCTGGCCGCGCTGGGCATGAGCTACCGCCAGCTCTCGCGCCACTTCCGCGCCACGTTCGACGTCTCGCCCAAGCAGTACCAGATCCGCGCGCGGGTCCGCGAGGCCCGGCGGCTGCTCTCCGGCACGCGCCTGGCGGTGACCGCCATAGCCTATGAGTTGGGCTATCCCTCCAGCCAGCACTTCGCGGTGCAGTTCAGGAAGGAGACCGGCCTGAGCCCCTCCGCGTGGCGCGCGCGGGAGCGGGGGGGAAGGGGGCGCGCCCGGGAGCCTGCCGCGCTTGACTGACTCCCGTGGGCGGCTTAGACTCTCCCGGAAAGGGAGACCCCGCCGGGGAAAGGTGCCCGCAGCTTGATCGCCGTCATCTCCGACATTCACGGCAACCTCGAGGCCCTGCTGGCGGTCTTCGAGCACCTCCGCAAGCGGCGGGTGAAGCGCATCTTCTTCCTGGGCGACCTCATCGGCTACGGCCCGGACCCCGGCAGGGTCATCGACTTCCTCAAGCACTTCGAGTTCTGCCTGCTGGGCAACCACGATCTCGCAGTGCTTAAAGGCGCGCCCAGCTACTTCAACGCCGCGGCCCAGCGCGCGGTGGCCTGGACCCGCCGGCAGGTTTCGCCCTACGAGCTCAGGCTCAAGTTCCTGCGCCGCACCGAGTACATCCGGCGGCTGGAGGCCTGGAAGTTCCTGCTCTCCCTGCGCCCCGCGCGGCGCCTGGGCGAGCTCTTCTTCGTGCACGACACCCCCGCGGCGCCGGGCTCCTGCGGATACGTGCGCAAGATGACCGACGCCCGCAAGATCTTCGCCGCCGACCGCAAGGTCAAGGTCTTCTTCATCGGCCACTCCCACGTCCCCAAGGTCATCACCGAGGCGGGCCTGAGCAACCCGGAGTACGGCAAGAAGTACCTCTTCCGCGACGGCCGGGCCATCGTCAACGTGGGCTCGGTGGGCCAGCCCCGGGACAAGGACCCCCGGGCCTGCTACGTGATCCTGGACGAGGAGGGCTGGCGCTTCTTCCGCGTGCCCTACGACGTCCAGACCACCGCCCGGAAGATCCGCGCGGCGGGCGACCTCGACGACATCCTCGCCGACCGGCTGGCCAAGGGAGTCTAGCCCCGCGGCCGGAGAAGGAGTCCCCCCATGACCGGAACCCGCCTCTTCCTCTGCGCCGCCACGTTGCTGTCCGCCGCCGCGCGCGCCGGCGAGATCAAGGTCGCCGACGACGCCGGGCTGCGCGCCGCGCTCAAGAGGCTCAAACCCGGGACCACCGTGCTCATCGCCCCCGGCAAGTACCGCGGCGGGCTGTACGTCTCCGGCGCCAGCGGCACGGAGAAGGCGCGCATCGTCGTCAGGGGCGCCGACCCGGCCAAGCCCCCGGTCTTCTCGGGAGGCGGGCAGGCCATTCACCTGGTCGACTGCAATTATTTCACGCTCGCTAACATCGAGGCCCGCGGTTTCCCGAGTAACGGCATCAACATCGACGACGGCGGCTCGATCGCGACCCCCTCGCGGGGCATCGTGGTCGAGAACGTGCGCGTTTTCGACACCGGCCCCAAGGGCAACCGCGACGCGCTGAAGATGTCCGGGGTGGATGACTTCGCCGTGCGCGGCTGCACCTTCGCGGGCTGGGGCGGCTCGGGCATCGACATGGTCGGCTGCCATCGCGGCGTAATCGAGAAGTGCCGCTTCGAGGGCCGGAAGGGCTTCAGCCAGTCGAACGCCATACAGATGAAGGGCGGCACCAGCGGGATGCTGGTGCACCTGAACTTCTTCAAGGACGTCGGCCAGCGCTCCATCAACCTGGGCGGGAGCACCGGCCTCAAGTTCTTCCGACCCAAGGTAGAAGGCTTCGAGGCCAGGGGGATAACTATCGCCGGCAACCGCTTCGCCGGGAGCCTCGCGCCGGTGGCCTGGGCCACCGCACAGGGCGGGCGCGTGCATCACAATACTATCTATCTGCCGGACAAGTGGGTCCTGCGCATTCTCCAGGAGCAGCGGGGAGACAAGTTCAAGCCCTGCGGCGGCGGGGTCTTCGAGCGGAACCTGATTGTCTTCGACAAGAAAGTCCGGACCTTCGTGAACGTCGGGCCGAACACCGCGCCGAAGAGCTTCACTTTCCGCGAAAATGCCTGGTTCGAGGTCGGCGGCAAGCGCCGGCCGCGCCTGCCAGCTGCCGAGAAGGACGGCGTTTACGGCCTCGACCCCAAGCTCGAAAAACCGGGCACGGCGGACATGAAAGCCACCGAACCCCGGCTCAAGGGCTACGGTGCGGACGCCTACCGGCCGCCGAAGGCCGCCCCCAAGCCCGGCCCGGCCCGCTGATCCCGGTCCCTTGAACATACCTGAGTCCCTCCCGTTCAGTGGGTTAGGACGCCCGGAAAAAAATAAGGGCGCACGTTTCTTCGCTCCCCGTCTTGGACGCACCTGACTCCTTGAACTCCAGTGACTTGCGCCGCCCGAAAAAAAGTATGGGCTTGAATCCGCCGGCCAAGCTCATCTCCGGAAACCCCCGTCCTGAACATACCTGAGTCCTTGAACGCCAGTGACTTGCGACGCCCGAAAAAAAGTTTCCCGCGCGCGAACGGGAGTTTCACCGCGGAGAGCGCAGAGGCGCGCGGGGTGCCTTTGGGCTTGGCCCGCGGCGGGCCGGCCTTGGACTTCAGGACGTCGCTGTCCGCGAGAGAGGTCAAGACAGCTCCTCTGCGCTTCCTGGCGCGCTCTGCGGTAAATGGCTCTCCAGTCCGCTCAATACTCCAGTGTATTATAGCGCGTCCGGACGCAAAAGTCAAGCGCCCGGGGCGGAAAAATGGGCGGCGGTGAGGCTCAAAAACACCTGATTATGGAACCCGGTTCGGCCGCCGCGCAGGGGGCTGCCAGAGAGCGGGCTGGGAGCATCCACGAAGGAGGGTTATTGGACTAGCACTAGCCCCTCATCCCTCCTTGAAATCACCGTCACAGTCCGCTGGACCGTCACCGGTATCAGTTTCCTTGGATCTTCTCAATTGCCTCACGCGCCAGCTTGCGCACGCCATCGTCCCGATCCTTCAAAGCCTTTTCTAGTGCGCGGAAGCCACCTGCGGATGGAGGCTTGCCTATTTCCCTTATGGCCCAGACCGCGACCCTGCGAACGCGAACGTTTTCATCTTCAAGTATCATAGCCAGGGGGTCAACAGCTGGATCTCCGATTTCAACCAATGCACCCGCTGCAGCACCTCGGACCCGGTCTTCCTCGTTGGAATCTCGCAACACCGCAATGAGATGGGGAATCGCGCCGGAGGCTTCGGGCCTTCCAAGTGCGTCGGCGGCCGCGAAGCGCACGCGCTCATCATGATGCTGTAAGGCCCCTACTAGCACAGGAACGCCAGCTGTGCCACATTCCCTCGCAATCGCCACAGCCAGTTCTTTGCGAGGCGCCAGCGAATCAGGCAGGCGCAGATATGTTCGTACCTTCCGCGCAGCAGTATCTTGGCCACCCAAGTTCTCGATCTCCGTCCACAACTTCCTGACGGTTGGCCCATACTTGGCATCGAGAGAACACCGCTCAACTGAGTTGCGAACCTGAACTGCCGGCAAGACTACACAGGCGGTGAACCACAGAAGAAATAGAACGGACGCCATTAAGATGCCGACCACGACTGCCCTGTGCCACGATGCTCTGGCCCGATTCCCCTTGTCGCCGCTCTGCATCAGGGACCCCGTTTCAGCCACGTATGAACTTCTTCCTCTCACACTCCTGCAACTCTCCGACCCCCCCACCGCCAGTGCTGACCTTGGAGCACACCACCGAGTACGTGACGAATCCGTAGTCGATGCCCGCGAGCGGAATCGTGGCTCCCCCCAAGACATAACGTGTTCCCATGCTGATGCCACTCGGCGTTTTGAGCAATGCACTCCCTTGCGCATGGGCAAGGAACATAGCGCTCTTGGTGCTATACCCGTAAACATCAAGCGACACCCAGCAATCATTCACCTTGAAGAACTTCACGCAGCACGCTTGGAGGTTCAACACATGTGTAGTCTCCGTGCCAAAGACAATGTTTGTCGGCTTCGCCAGTTTGGGTGCAAACGGGGCGACTCCTGAATACTTGCGGAAATCCCTCTTGCTGGGGTTTGCGAAGTCAATGTCAAGCCTGAGCGGGTTCTCTTCTTGCTTCGCCCACTCCTTCGCGCGCGTACGGAACGAGTTCTGTCAAGTAAACTGTGTAAACGGTCTGTCCTGAGTTTCACGCCAGCCTTCC
>CAZONU010000187.1:6636-9533 GCA_964581145.1 uncultured Planctomycetia bacterium | reverse complement strand
CGCGCGAGCGGGCCGGCCGCCGCACGAGGGCGCGGCAGCGCCGAAGAGAAACAGCAGGGGGCCGTCCTCTGCTTGAGAGGGGAGGCTCCCTGCGCCCCGCCTCCGGCCCTCCGGGGACATGCGCACTCCTTGAGAACTTCTGCGGCCCCGCTTAGGATGGGGCCGGGGCGGGGGACTTGACGATGACGCCGCGCGAGAGGCTGCTGACCGTTCTGGCCGGCCGGGTGCCCGACTGCGTGCCGGTCGCGCCGGACTTCAGCAACATGATCCCCGCGCGGCTGACCGGCAAGCCCTTCTGGGACCTCTACCTCTACAATGACCCGCCCATCTGGGAGGCCTACATCGCCTGCGCGAAGCACTTCGACATTGATTCCGTCATGGACGGCTACTCCCCGCTGACCTTCGACGAAGAGAGGCCCGCCGGCCCCGCGCCGGAGCGCTTCATAGTGCATCGCGACCCCGGGCGCATCGTCACCCAGGCCTCTCGCCTCGAGAACGGCCGGAGGGTCTGGTCGAAGACGGTCGACGTCTACTACGTCGCCGACCCGCCCACCCGGGGCCTGCCCCTCGCCAAGGTCGGGCTGCCCGAGGTCCCCCGGAAGCCCGAGCCGCTGGAAGGCGTGAAGGAGGTCGACACCGGGCCGGAGGGCTTCAGGCGCGTCAAGCGCCTGATGGGCGAGGGCGGCCTGGTCGGGGCCTGGCTGGCCGGGAGCTGCGCTCTTTCGAGCGAGGCGGCCATATACGACTACTACGACCACCCCGAGAAGCACGAGCAGCGGGCCGCCGCGCGCGTCGAGGCCGCCGAGCGGCGCTTCGCGCGCATCACCTCTCTGGACGAGAAGCCCGACTTCCTCTGCGTGGGCGGCTCGGGGACGCTGGTCTTCCAGACGCTGGAGATCTTCCGGCAGCTGGCCCTCCCGGCGGTCGAGCGCGGCATCGAGCTGGCCACCGCCGCGGGCATCCCCACCCACTTCCACTCCTGCGGGCCGGAGAGGGAACTCGTAAAAATACTTGCCGAGGAGACCGGCCTCACCGTCATCGACCCGCTGGAGGTGCCGCCCATGGGCGACTGCGACCTGGCCGAACTCAAGCGCCTCCACGGAGGGAAGATCACCCTCAAGGGCAACCTGCACACCACCGACGTGATGCTCAAGGGCAGCGCCCGAGACGTGGTCGCCGCCAGCAAACGGGCCATCGACGACGCGGCCGCGGGCGGGCGCTTCATCCTCTCCACCGGCGACCAGTGCGGGCGGGACACCCCCGACGAGAACCTCCGCGCCATGGTCGAGACCGCGCGCACCTACGGCAGGTACTGAGGACGGGCCTATGAACCACCAAGGCACAAAGAACACCAAGGAACCAAGAGAGCCTATTCCACCGGATACCGATCGCGTGGCCAAGGAGATTGTGGACGCCGCCTATGCGGTTCACAGCACACTGGGCCCTGGTCTGGTGGAAAGCGTGTACGAGGCCTGCTTGACGCACGAATTGGTCAAGCGCGGCCTGGAACTGGAGCGCCAGGTCACACTGCCCGTTGTTTACGACAACACTCGGCTGAGCACAGGACTCCGGCTTGACATGGTGGTGGGCAAGAGCGTTGTAAGGGCTGGCATCAAGCCCGCCCGAAATATCAAGGCGTCAAGTTCATTCTCGTGAGCTTCTTGGTGTCCTTGGTGTCTTGGTGGTGTGAAATGGCCGCGGCTACTTTTTCTTCTTCACGAACCTGATGCTCGCCGAGCCGCCGCTGGAGAGGTTGACGTCCCAGTGCTTGTCTCCCCAGCGCACGCCCCAGGTGATCGGGGTGGTCACGTAGGTGCGCCGCTGGACGGTGTAGGGGTAGGCGCCCAGGTAGGCGCCGGTGGTGTAGTAGACCACGCCGGGGGAGGCCTGCACGTAGGGGATGTACTCGCCGGTGGCGGTGCGCACCCCGTAGTAGCCGTAGCCGTAGCGACCCAGCACCACTCCGCCGGAACCGACCACGCTCCCGGCCTGGTAGCGGGCGGCCTTCTGGTCGGCCAGCGCCTGCATTTCCCTGAGCCACTTGGCGCGGGCCTTGGCGTCGGCGTCGACCTTCTGCTCCTGCTGCTTCCTGACCTCCTCGGCCAGGGCGATCTTGACGTTCTCGATCTTCTTCCCCTCCTTGGCCCTCTCCTCGGGGGTGACCCACCGGCCGGCGTGGCGCACGTAGCCCTTGGCGATCATGATCTCCTCTCGGGTGAGCCACTGGCCGGCGACCTTCTCGTAGCCGAGCTTGCGGCGGGCGACCGCGTTGTTCTTGTCGATGGAGATCACTTTCTCATAGGCGGCGCGGGCGTCCTTGCTGAAGCCGTTCTGCCGCTCCAGCCACCGGGCGAAGGCCAGCCAGCCCGCCGCGTCCCGGGAGCGGAGCTTCCTGCGGCGCGCGGCGAGTTCGGCGAGCAGCCTTTCGTTGGCGGTCCTGCCCTTCTCGATCTTGACCACCTCGGAGCGCTTGAAGGTGATCTGGGCCTTGAGCCGGCCCTGGGAGACCTCCAGGACCACCTCCTCGGCGTCCTGCTTGACGACCTTGCCCTCGCGCTTGGAGCCGTCCTTGAGAGTGACCACGTCGGCCAGGGCGGCGGAGGCCGCCAGGCCGGCCAAGGCCAGAGCAATCACTGCAGCGCGCATGACGCACCTCCGGAATCCGGGCACGAGACACCTCTCCCTATATATCATGACGCAATCGCGGGGGGTTTTAAGCCGAAAAATCCGGCGGGGACCGCCGGGACCCGCGGCGGCGGGGCCGGCTGCGGCGCATAAATGACTTGCCTTTTGGGACTTGCGCTCACATAATGCCCTCGGGCCGGGCTTATGGGGAAGGAGCAAAATGCCCGACGAGAGCGAGCGCATTGAGCGGCTGGCCGCCGAGGGGCGGATAA
>CAZONU010000187.1:0-6536 GCA_964581145.1 uncultured Planctomycetia bacterium | reverse complement strand
GCGAGGCGGACGCCGTCCGGCTCCATGAGGCGCTGGCCGCCGCCGAGCAGCGCGGCGCGGCGCGGGGAGGAATGGTCCTCAGCTGGACGCTGCTGGGGCTGGACGTCGCCTTCCTCCTGGGGCTCGCCGCAGCCCTGCCCTTCTTCGGCCCGCACTACTTCGAAGTGATGTTCAGGGAGATGCAGCTCAAGGAGGGGCTGCCGCCCCTCACGCAGCTCCTCCTTTCCCTGCCGGGCTGGGGATACGTGGCCTTGTTCTCCCTGCTGGCGGCGATCATGATAGTCAAGGAGCTGCTCGTGAAGTGCAAGGCCGTGACCCTGGTGGTGAACACGGTGGTCCTGGTGGGGCTGTTGCTGTTCAAGCTGTTCTGCGCCTGGGCCCTCTTCCTGCCGATGTTCTCCATAATGCAGCAGCTCTCCGAGGCGACCTGAGGTCGGGGGAAAAGCGCCGTGGACGACGAGAGCCAGCGCATCGAGCGGCTGGCCGCCGAGGGGCGGATAAGCGAGGCGGACGCCGTCCGGCTCCATGAGGCGCTGGCCGCCGCCGAGCAGCGCGGGGCCTCGCGCGGAATCGGAATTCTCAGCTGGGCGCTGGCGATTATCGACGCGGCGCTCAGCATGCTGCTGGCCCTGGGCGTGCCCCCGACGGTGAACCGCTTCAAGAACATGTTCAGGGAAATGCAGCTCAAGGAGGGCCTGCCCGCATTGACCGAGCTGTTCCTCGCCGTGCCCGGGGGAATCTACGCCCTGGGCTTCGGGACGCTGGCCGCGCTGCTCATTGGCAAGGAGTTCTTCCTGCGAAATAAGAAGCTGACCCTGGGGATCAACGTGGTCGTCGGCATCGGCCTGCTGGCCTTCGGGCTGCTCTACATTCTGGGCCTCTACCTGCCGATGGTTTCCATGATGCGGCAGCTCTCCGCGCCGGCCGGGGGATGACCTTGGAGGAATCGGCATGACCTACGAGCGCGAGGACAAGAAGCCCTCCAGAGGCGGCTGGATCGTCGCCACCTTCGCGGTCGCGGGCGTGGTCTGCATCCTTCTGGCCGTCGTGGCCACCGCGTGGGCGGTTCAGGCGCAAGCCGAGCGGAGCCGCCGGGAAGCCATCAAGCGCAACGGCGCCCAGGCGGCGCTGATTCTCGCCGAGCACGGCAGGCAACTCATAGCCAGCTACCTACAATGGTCAGCCGATAACCCGACGCACAAGTGGGCAATGTTCAAACTGGACAGGACTCTCCCCGTGACCAGGGACGCGCCGGGCCCGGGAGAGGTCGTGGAGCTGACCGTCCACTTCGGCTCGGTGCTGCTGGCCTCGTCCTCGCCCGCCCCCGGGGCTTTCAAAGGGAGCCCCGAAGAAAGTCCCTATCCCGGCGTGAAGGTCTGTCGCGGCCGGTACACCAAGGGAAGCATCAGTTTTCCCTGTTTCACGTTTGAGGCGGGTATTGACAGCCCCGGTTCCTCAACGAAAGGCTACGCGCGGGTGGTTGTGAGGCTGGAGGACTAGGCATGACCTACGAACGCGAGGAAAGAAGGCCCTCCGGCGGCGGCCGGGCCGCCGGCATTATCGTCGTGCTGATTGTGATTGGCGGCTTCGCGGCCATCGCGATGGTCGTCCTTTTCATGCGGCAGCGCGCCGTCGGCCGCCGGGAGGCGCGCAAGAAGGCCGGCGCGGAGGCGGCGCTGGCCCTGGCCGGGCAGGGCCGGGCCATGGTCGAGGAGTACCTCAAGTTCAAGAGCGCCAACCCGGACAAGCTGTGGCCGCCCAGGAAACTCAAGCCCGGAGAGCTGGACCCCGACGGCACACTGGCCATTGAGGACGCGGTGGTGCTCTACGGCAGCGTGCTGATTGCTTCTTCGTCTTCGAGGCCCACGGCCCTCAAGGGCATGCCCGAGCCCGGCAGCGACCCCCAGGTGCAGGTACTGCGCGGCACCTACGCGAAGGGCGGCAAGGCCATCCCCTGCTACCAGTTCAAAGCGCCTTTCAAGGCGACCGGGGGACGCGAAGAAGGCTCCGCGCGGATAATCATAAGCCTCGAAGAATAGCCGCTTACGGACGCGCGCCACTTTCCCGATATTTTCCTGAAACTCCCGCCCCCCGGGCCCGTCTAAACAGCAGAGAAGAGCATCAGCGACCGCGGGGGAGGACCCGAGATGAGAGCCATCCTGAGCGAGCTTCGCAACTGGCGCGACTACCTCCCCGCGGCCTTCTGGGCGCTGGTGATGCTGGCGCTCGCCGCCGCCGGCCCGCTGTGGGCCGTGCTGACTTAAGTCCACACCCCGGGGGAGAAAATCCCCCTCCCCCTCCCCGACCGGCCCCGCAAGGGGCCGGTTCTTTCACTCCATTACTATTCTGGCGCTCACCGGCCGATGGTCCGAGAGCGTGGAGTCGACCGCCCGGTGCTCGGCGACGCGCCAGGCGGCCGGCGCCAGCACCCAGTCGATGGCCCGGTCGGGCGCGCTCGACGGAAAGGTGAAGTCCGCGCTCTGGGGCGCCTTCCTGAGGGCCGCCTTGAAAGCGCCGCCATCGAGCAGCAGCGAGAGCGCGGTCCGGCCGCTGGCGTCCGGCGCCGCCCCCGGGTAGCTCTTAGGCGTCGAGTTGAAGTCCCCCGCGGCGAGAAGCGGCGGGCCCTCCCCGGCGGCCAGCTCCTGAATCACCAGAGCTCCGGCGATGCGCACCTCCTCGCTGCGGTGTTCGAGGTGCACGGCCAGCAGCCTGACCTGCCTGCCTCCCGGCAGCAGCAGCGTGCAGACGAGGCCCTTCTTGCGCCCGGCGCAGAGCGTCTCCAGCGCCGAGTATCCCGGGAACTTGACGAGGCGAGCGTCAGTGATCGGAAAGCGGCTGAGCACCGCGTTGCCGCAGCGCGCCGTGAAAAACGGCAGGGAGGCGTCGATGTTGCGCCCCTCGGCGCGGTTGGGGAGCCCCGCCTCCCGGGCGATCACCTCCGCCTGGTTAACGCCCCCCGACCAGGTGCAGTCGAAGTCCACTTCGTTGAGCACCACCACGTCGGGCTTCTCGGCGGCCAGCAGCGCGGCGATCTCCCGCAGCCGGGCCAGCTTCACGTCCCTGCCGCCCCCGGACCAGTTGCCCGCGGCCAGCCCGCGCCCGTGGGCGATGTTGTAAACGATCACGCGCAGCTCGGTGAGCGGCGCGGCCTTGGCCGCTTCCGCCGTCGAGGCGCTGAAGAGCTTGACCGCCCGGAAGGGGCTGGCCAGCCGGCTCAGCGCGTACCACCCGAAAACGAGGAGAAAAAGCGCGGCGAAGACGCAGAGCGCGCGGCGGATGCGCTTCTGCCTGGGGCTGAGCAGGGCCATGGCGGCAAGCTTACCCGCGGCGCTCGCGGGGCTCAAGAAATTAATACTTGCCAACCCCGCCCCCCGGGCGGAAACTAGGGCCTTCATAAAGGAGTCGTTTGGGGAATGTCAGGTGAAGAAGTGCGCAGCCGGCGGCGGAAGCTGATCGCCTGGTCCGTCGCAGTGGCCGCGCTTGCGGCGCTGGTGGGGATCTATTTTCTGTTCTTGCACCCAAGGCCGATTCCCTGGAAGGAAT
Organism: uncultured Planctomycetia bacterium; assembly: GCA_964581145.1. Classification (GTDB taxonomy): domain Bacteria; phylum Planctomycetota; class SZUA-567; order JAKLDR01; family JAKLDR01; genus CAZONU01. The sequence goes on along the minus strand of CAZONU010000187.1, from coordinate 2,993 downwards.
ACGATCGAAGGTGCGGGGCGGGAAAGTACCGCAAAGCGTGCTGGTGCAACCTCCGCCAGATTGCCCTGGCCTGCAAAGCATACGCTGAGGACAATGACGGCCGGTTCCCGGCGGCTGCGGACGGGCCGACCAGCCTGCAGCTGCTGGTGCCCACGTACATCGACAACGCCAAGGTGTTCAAGTGCCCGTTTGGGGGGACCGCCCGCTACCTGGACTTCCGCGGCGGCACCGTGTCGGAGAAGAGCACCGACTACGCCTACGAACGCGGCCTGCGGGCGGACATGCCCGGCGAGTTCATCCTGGCTTACGACAAGACCCCTCGGGACCATCATGGCCCCGGGGACCCTGGCCGGCACGTCGCCTATATCAACGGATGGGGAGCCTACTACCCGACTGGGTGCGAGCAGGAGTTCCAGAGGCGGCTGGCCGCCCAGCGGAAGGCGATCGCGGAGTGGCGGACGGCGGAGGGGGAGGGGACCGGTCTCGCGCTCAAGAGGCTGTACGAACGCATCCTCAAGGACGGGAAATGACCTTGCGCGGTTACCTGTCAAGGCCCTGGAGGGGGAGTGACCAGCCGGCCCGGTCGCCGGTTAGGCCCCTAACACGGCCTTTTCAGGTCGTTTGCGAAAAACGGGGTTTTCCCGAAACCGGGGCCGCGTCTCGGAGTCTAAGCCCATGAAGGCAGCCGGCAGTAAAGCGCGTGAGGAGGCCAGGTTGCTGGCCCTGGCGCGCGCCGGCAGCGGCGAAGCCTTCGACGAGCTGGTGGGCCTGTACTCGGATCGCATCTACGGCCTGCTGGTCAGACTCACCGGCTCGGTGGAGGACGCCGAGGACCTGGCCCAGGAGTGCTTCCTGCGTGCCTACCGCAGCCTGGCCTCGTTCCGCGGCGGTTCAGCCTTCTACACCTGGCTGTACCGCATCGCGCTGAACCTGGCCCGCTCCAGCGGCCGGTCCAAGCAGAGGCGCCGAGAGGTGGAGGTTCCCATGGCGGCGGTGGTGGCCAGACGCGCGGACGAGGACGGCGGCGAGCCGGATGCCCGCATCGAGGCCGCCGCGGTCCAGGATTCCCCCGAGGAGCTGGCCCACCGCCAGGAGATGATTACCAAGGTCCAGGGGGCGGTCGAAGAGCTGAGCCACGAGCACCGCGAGGTGGTCGTGCTCCGGGACATCGAGGGCCTGGACTACGACCAGATCGGGCAGCTCATCGGGGCCACCCGCGAGGCGGTCAAGAGCCGGCTGCACCGGGCCCGCGGAGAGCTGGCCGCGCGGCTGAGAGGGATGGGCTATGCTGCGGTGTAAGGACCTGAGCGCCGAGCTGGACGCCTACCTCGACGGCGAGCTCGAGGAGGAGCGCGCCGCCGAGGTCGCCCGTCACGTCGAGGAATGCCCCGCCTGCCGCCAGGCCCTGGCCGAGCGCCGCGGGGTGGCCCTGGCGGTCAAGCGCCTCCCGGGGGTCAAGGCCCCCGCGGGGTTCGCGGAGCGCTTCCGCGCCGCGCGCCAGGCCGAGCCGGCGATGGCCCGCCCTCACCGGCCGCGCATGCGCCGGCGCCTGGCCTGGATGGCCGGCAGCGCCGCCGCGGCCGCCGCGGCCCTGCTGATCGCCGCGGTCATGCTTCCCGCCGCGCTCGCGCCCCACAGGGCGATGGACGCCGAGAGCCAGGCCCCCGGGGCCGCCGGCGAGGCCGATGACGGGGCCGGGACCAAGGGCGAGGGCGAGGCCCCGCCCAAGCGGTCCGCCGAGAAAAAGGAACCGCCCGCGGCCGAGGGCCACCCGCCCGCACCGAAGAAGACCACCAGGAGCAAGGGCGGGGCGGGTGGAAGGCCCTCTATCGGGGGCCCGTCCGGAGCGCCGCGGCCCGTGGTCGCGCCGCCGCCGCCTCCTCCGTCCAAGGCGCTGCCCCCGACCCCGGTTCCCCTGCCGGCGCGCGTGGACCCCAGCCCGACACCGCCGCCGACGCGCACCAGGGTCCCACCCGGGCCCTCCAAGGCCCCCAAGATCGTCGGCGCGGCCCCGGGCGGCGCGGACAAGCCCCTCGCCGGAAAGCAGCGCGGCGTGCGGGTCTACTTCCTGCAGGCCGGCGGCGGAGAACCCCAGCCGACCAGGAAGGCCCTCGCGGATTACCAGAGAGCGCTGGCGGATTACCGGAAGGCGCTTAAGCGGCCCCCCGAGGCCGGCGGCGGAAGCAGAGCGGCCGAGGACCGGCTGCTGGCCCTGCGCAAGAGGATCGCAACCTGCGAGCGGGCCATGAAGCCGCCCGCCCCGGGCGCCGGCGGGGGCGAGCGCAGCGCGCGCCGCCGCGCGCTGGTGCTGCCCAGCGAGTCGGCGGCCAGCGCGGAGGTTCGCCTGGCGCGCATGGCCGGCAGCCTGGGCGGCGGGCGCATTGACATCCGCGCCCCGCGGCCAGCGGCCGGCGTCAGGAAGCCGGCCGGCGGGCCCACGGTCGCGGCGGGCAAGGAGTCCCCCGAGGCGCCGGGCTTCGGGATAATGAAGGTCGACCCCGGCAGGAGCCCGGCGGCTCCCAAGCCGGCCGTACACAGGCGGGGCGTCGATGCGGGGCCCGCCGGCGCCGGCCGCACCCTGATGCTCTACCTGCCCGAGGACCAGTGGGAGACCTTCGCCCGCGCGCTGGCCGAGTGGAGCGGCGCCGCCGGCGGGAAGGGCGGGAAGCTCAAGGGCCGGAAGGGCGTGCTCGAAGAACTCCGGGCCCGGGGCTGCCTCAAGGCCGACAAGACCAACCTGATACCCGCCCCCCCGGGGGCCGCCAAGGGCGGCAAGCGCTACGTCCTGGTGGTGATCCGCCTGGGCGAGGAGCCTCCCGCCGCCGCCAAGTAAGCCCAGCCCGGATATTTCGCGAAGGTCCACCGCCGAAACGCGCCAATGGAACCGCAGATGGACGCTGATGAACGCTGATGGTTTTCCGCGGCGGGAGTCGCGGGCATGACCTGACGCGCTTCCCCGCGGTCCATCCCCGTGTATCTGCGCCTATCTGCGG
>CAZONU010000186.1:0-9552 GCA_964581145.1 uncultured Planctomycetia bacterium | reverse complement strand
CCGCCGATGGGGACTCCACAGGAAATGCCGCTCGAACCGCGCCCTGAGGCCGAGTGAGACGCGGACGGTTTGGCTTTCCTTGTCGTCGATGTAGCGGCCGCGGTCGTCCTTGCCGTCCCAGACGACCGACTGCTGCAGCGAGCTCTTCTCGAAGGGCGGCGGCGCGTTCGGCCCCAGCACCCCGCTGGCCAGGTGGCGGACGATTCTGCCCGCTGGGTTCTCGATCGCCACGGTGACGTCGCAATAGTCCTTGGCGGCGAACTTGATTGTGATCCGGTCGCCGCGCCGGGAGGCCTCCGGCTTCTTCGCGAACTCGAAGAACCCCTTGCGCTTGACCCGGAACTCCTCGGGGACTTGGGCCGCGCCCGCGGCCGGTGCGGCAATCGCCAGGAGCACTGCAATCGGGACAAGGAGCCTGGTCGGCATGGCGCCTCCCTTCCGGTGCTCAGGGCACCGGGACTGCTTCCTCGGCGTGATAGCCCAACTTCGCGCGCACGATGCGCTCATTGCCGCGGTCGTGCACGTATACCGCCTCGTCGGTAACCGTCACGAAGGAGGGATCCAGGAAGCCCAATTCGGGCTCGGCCAGCGGGCTCTTGAGATCCGGCGGGTCGTCCTTGCGCCGCGGGCGGAGCTCGCCGGTCTTGGGGTCCGGGACCGGGCTGTCCTTTCCCATGCAGTCGGCGTTGCCGTAGCCGCCGAGGCGGGTTACGATGTTCCCGTTGGCGTCGAGGACGTTCACCGTGCAGGTCGGTGCCGCCGGCAGCCAGACCCGCTCGAAGGGATCCAGGTCGAACGTCGACTTCCAGCAGTGGCAGTGGGTGTAGGGCACCGGCCCCACGCCGCCGAAGTCCCAGGCCATGCCCTCCATGCGGACGTTGCCGCGGGGACCGAGCCGTCCCCACCTGTGCGTGCCTTTGGCCTTGTCGACGACGACCTTGCCGACGGGGTACTTGTTGAACGCGCCATCGAACTTCACCAGAGTCCCCCACACGCTGGTGGGGAAACTCTTGGCGGCGATACCCTCCGGCACCTTGTTCTTCAGCGGCTGGCAGGACATGACGATGTACACCGCGCCGCTCCGGCCGATGCGCACCCCGTCGGTAACGCCCAGGCCGGGCAGCGCGTTCTGGCACTTGAGCTTGCCGTCCGAAGAGTAGACCCGCAGCTGCCGGTAGAAGACGTTGTCCTTCTTGCCGCTGTGCCAGCCCTCGATGCCCTGGCGCTCGGGGAACTCCTCGGTCGGCCTGCAGGGCACGTAGAGGTCACCGTTTGGCGCGATGCCCATGGGGTAGGCAAAGTTGAAGCCCGTACCCTTGTGCGGGGCCTTGAAGCCCATCACCGGCTTGCCCCTCAGGGTCAGCTTGGCAGCGTGCTTGTCTCCCGGACGAGTCACGAACTCGCGCTTGTCGGGGTCGTAGCGTGCGATCCAGTTGCCGTTGTTGGTCAGGCGCATGTAGACCAGCCCGTCCCGGCCGACGACGCACTCCTCGAAGGCGCCGGACCGACTGTTGCCCACGCGTCTCTTCCCTATCATGAAGGGGAACGTCTCGATGACCTTCCCGGTGCGCCCGTCGACCCGGAACCCCTCGCCGGCATAGCACATTCCTTTGAAGCGGATGTACAACTCCTCTCGAAAGGGGTCGGCCACAACGTAGGGAGCAGGTGTCCAAGGTGCCCATTTGGCCCAGCCCTTGGGCTTTCCAATGCCGGCGGTCGCGACGCTCTCGAACTTGCCGCCCTTCTCCTCGTAGCGGCGTACCGCCCCGGTCGCTATCCAGATCGACGCGGGGGAGGTGCCCTCGTCCAGGGCGATGCGCGGTATGTGGTGGGCGTGCTTCATCCGGCCCCCGGTGGTCATTCGGGCCTTGACCGCCGGGTCCTCCAGGCCACCGAGCTTCACCAGTTCCGAGCCCCGCTTCTGCAGCACGTAGATCTCTCCGGTCTTGCGGCTGACAGCCAGCCGATGGGGCTCCTTCGAGGGGATGCTCTTCAGCAGTTTGCCGTCGGGCTTGAAAACCTGGACCCGGTCGTTCCCCCGGTCCGCAACGTAGAGGTTGCCGTCCCGGTCAAAGGCGATGCCGCAGGCGCCGTTAAAGTGCTCGCCGTCCGAGCCCGCCTTGGACGGCTTGCCCAGGAAGACTTCCGGCGCGCCGGGCTTGCCCAAAGACATGCGCCATACGGCGTGCTTGTTCAGCTTGTTCTTGTGGTAATCAAAGCCGGCGGTCAGGTACAGCCACTTGCCGTCGGGCGAAACCGCGGTCTCCATGAGCGGAAAACCCAGCTTGCCTCCCAGCTTGACCGGGACGATGCTGCCCGGCGGGGTGGATCCGTCTTTGACGTTCACGGCCACCAGGCTCTGGCCCCTGCCCCGACCGTTGGGAACCAGGAAGAGCAGCCTGCCGTCGGGCGTGACCGCCGGCGTCTGCAGGGGCACGTTAGCCCAGGTCGGGACGCGAACCACGCTGTGCATGATGTAGGAGTGGCACCGCACCGGCACGTCCGCGCCCCAGGTCGTCTTGGCCCAGGAGAGAAGCGTCGACTTCTCCGGTGGCAGGTGACTCGGGGGTGGCAGAAGCCTGCGCACATACTTCCCGTCTCTCCCGAAGAGGTAGACGTTGATGGTCGTGGACTGCAGGCCAGAGCCCTCGTGCGCTTCGGTTATCAGGTACACTTCCCCGCCGGGGCCGGATGCGATCCCCGCCAGGCTCTTGATGGGCATGACCTCCGGCGACCAGCTCAGGAAGCGGTCCAGATTCGCCTTCAGTCCCAGGGACACCTTGACCCTGCAGCCGGCCGGCGCGGGCTTGCCGCGGTCGTCCTTGCCGTCCCACTCGAGAGTCTGCTGCAGCGAGTTCTGCTTGAACGGCCAGGGGGCGTTCTTGCCCAGGACGCCGGAGGCCAGGTGGCGCACGACCCTGCCCTTGGAGTCCACAATCGCCACTGTCGCGTCGCAGGCGGCCTTGGCGGCGAAGGAAATAACGTATCCTTTGCCCTGCTTCCTGACCTGGGGCTTGGTCGCAAACTCGAACTTCTCGACGCGCTGCTGGCGACCCTTGAACGGGTTGGTTCCTGCCGCGGCCGGGATCGATCCTGCGAAGGCCAGGAAAACCAAGCTCGGGATCAAAGAGTTGCGTTTCATGGCTGCTTCTCCTTAAGTCTCTGCTTTCGGGAGTCTCAGCGACACCGGGACGCTGATCTTCACTGGCGCGAGATCAGGGTTTCTCCTGCGGGTGGCCAGGCGCTCCACGGCCAGCTCGGCCATCTGCCGCGGGCTCCAGACCACCGCGGGCTGCAGCGCCTCACCGTTGAAGGCCGGCTTGTAGGAGTTCTCGTACTCCTCCTCGCGCGCCCAGCCGACCATCTCGAAGTCCTTGCCGGGACGCAGCCCCAGCTCACGCGCCGCGCCCACCAGTTCGAGCGCGACGCCCATCCACATGGCCAGCACGGCGTCGGGGCGGTTCTTCCTCGACAGCAGCTTCCTGGCCTCGCGAGCCGCGCTGCCGGCCCTGCATGGCACGCAGAGACTCGGGGCCAGTCCCTCGCCGGCGCGCTGCAGCTCCATGACCGCGCCGCCCAGCCGGGACATGCTGTGGCTCGTGGCCGTGGTGGCGCCCAGCCAGGCGATCCGCCTGTGCCCGCGCTCGAGGAGGTGTCTGGCGGCCAGCACGCCGCCCTGGAAATTGTCTTGTAGAACGGAGTCGATGGTCAGGTCGTCGAACCACCAGTCGACCACCACCGCGGGCAGCCCCGACTCCTGGACGAGCGCCGCCACGTCCGGGGTAACCGCGCCAAGCACAACCCCGCAGGCGCGCGCCGTGTTCAGCTGGCGCATGACGTCCTGGGGGCTCCGCCCGGTCGCCTCGATCGCCAGGAGAGACCAGCCGTGCCTGCCCGCCGCTGCCTGGAAGGGCTTCAGGAAGCCCTGCTGCGCGGCTTCCCAGTCCTGCATTCCCTCCTCCAACTGATCGACGAAGGCCACCGGGCAGCCCCGGTCAGGATCGCCCGCGCCGGGCAGCACGCGGTACCCGCGGCGCGGCTCGGCGGCGATCAGGCCCTCGGCCTCCAGCGCCTTGAGCGCGCGGTTGGCGGTCTTGCGGGTGACCCCGTACTCCTCGCCCAGTTGCCGCACCGACGGCAGGTAGTCCGCGCCCGGGAACTCCCCAGAGAGGATCTGTTCGCGCAGCGTCGCACGCAGCTTGGCGCCTGATCGACCGTTCCCCCTGGCGGTTGCACGAGTCATACTGACATCCTTACTGGCTCCCATCTGTCATACATTACACCCTAGATGAGCAGGTGTCGCCGATTTTTCGCCGATCTGAGCCGCTCTGGGGTGGTCCAGCAATGTCTTGCACCTCGTTGTCTTCACTTAACTCCCGCTAATTGACATACTTATGCTCATTGCCCGGCTATTGTCAGCGCGATGTTGACGCCGTAGTTCTCGCGGGCGAAGTCGGACAGCGACCGCGCCCCGAGACCGCCGGGGAACAGGTGGCTGTCCTGGTGACACTCAGGAGCCATCCTGGCATCCCTTCTGGCGCCGGTGGTCAGCAGCCAGCCAGCGCCCAGCCAGAGCCTTGACCACCCCTGTGGGACCAGAACGGCAAGGTTTTGCACTTGAGTCAGCGGTGGCATCGGCGTTAAGCTCCAGTGTGCAGGACACTTACAAAAGCGCCGAACAAAATGTCAACTCTGGGCACTGGGCGGCGAACAGGAGGTAAAGGGAGCGCCCCATGGTCGATGCATTTGACATCCTCGCTGAACAGTACCGGCCCATGCTGGTGGCCTATCTGAAGTCGCTGGTCCGTGACCGGGATCTCGCAGAGGATCTTACCCAGGAAGCGCTAATGGCCGCCTACCGTCGTCTATCGGGCTTCCGCAAGGGTGCTGACTTCGGTGCATGGCTTCGAGGCATCGCCCGCAACAAGGCCTTGCAGAGTCGCCGGATATCGGCCCGGCGGCACATCGTGGCAGACAGCCGAATCGTCGAAGGGATGGAAGACGTATACCGCGTTCTGGACGCGCCGCGCGCGGATGCACCGACCTGGAGCGAACGGCTGGCCAAGCTGCACGATTGTGTGGCGCGGCTGAGCGACAAGTTGCGCGCCGCGGTCCTGGAGGTCTACCGGAAGGGCGTCAGCTTGCGGGAGGCGGCAGTGAACTTGAACACTTCCTTTGCCGTTGTCGCCCAGCGACTGCACCGAGCGCGGGAACTTCTGAGGGAATGCATGACCTCACGTCTCGTCGAGGAGAGCCACCCGTGACCTGGGAAGAGGAAAGAATCCAGCGACCGTCCGGCGACGACGAGGAGGCGCTCCGCGAGTACGGTCGACAGTTGGCCATGGATGGGCTGCTCCAAGAAGCTATCAGCGACGTGCGCACGAGGGTGGCTGGAGCCGAACACGCCCAGGAGGGGCCCGGCAGAGCCCACCCCAGTGCTGCAGGCATCCGCGCGGCGGCGCGGAAAAGGCGGACCAGCTCCCGGCGGCGGAAGAGAACCAGCAAGACCCGCGCCTGGCTGCGCTACGGCGTCGCCCCCCTGGCCGCCGCCGCGGCCGTGCTTCTCGCCGCGCACCTCTACAATCGCCACACCATCGCCACCGCCCAGGAGGAGCTCTGCGCCACGGTCATCGAGGTCCGCGGCGCCGCCAGACTCGTCAACAGGGACGGGACGGCCGTCAAGCGCGGCGGGACAGTCAGGCCCGGCGGCAAGGTCGCCACCGGCGCGGACGGCTACGTGAAGCTGCGCTACCCGGACAGCAGCACGCTGGAAATCAAGAAGAACAGCGCGGCCTCTCTCCTCGAACACGAGAAGGCCAAGCGCATCAAGCTGGACAAAGGCGAGCTCACCGCCGACGTCACCAAACAGAAACCTGACGCGCCCATGATCCTGGGCACGGCCAACGCCCGCGCGGAGATCATCGGCACGCGCTTCACCCTCTCGGCCGCTCCGGCGAGGACGCGGCTGGAGGTCGCGGAGGGCGAGATCCGGTTGACGCGACTTCAGGACAAGAAGCACGTCGATGTGCCCGGCGGATACTGCGCGGTGGTCGCGGAGGGCGTGGCGCTGACCAGGCTGCCGATCTCCGGCGGGACCCCGGTGGCGGCCGGAGGGGCGCTCTTCTTCGAGGACTTCGAGGGCCCCCGTGCGGCCCGGGCGCGCTGGCTGACCTTCACCAGCGGCCCGGCCGACGCCACCGAGGTCACCGGCGGAGTCCTGCGCATGACCCCGAAGAACGCCGCCGGCGGGTGGCACAACTGGTACGCGGTCACCCGGCAGAGCTTCGAGGTAGGCTGGCTGCGGGTGACCGGCAAGCTGCGCTACTCACATGACTTCGGGAGCCTGTGCGGGGCAGTCAGCCTCTACGACGAGGCCGACAACGGCCGGGGCGACCACGACCACATTGAGCTCTACCTCCGCAACGGAACCCTTTCCCTCCGAACGATTAGGTACGAGGGTGCGGGCTCCAAGAACAGCAAGAACATAGTGGCCGTGAAAATCAACGAGAACTCCGCCTGCGCGGCGGGCCGCTGGCTGGACTTCGAGCTCCTCGTGAACAGCTGGCACGTCGTGGCCTTCGCGGGCGGACGGCAGATCTACAACGGACCCCACAAGATCGCCGGCTTCAGGCGCATGAAGCTGGGCCTGTACGCGGGGCTGAAGTACAGCGCCCAGGCCCGCTCCGTGGAGTTCGATAACATTCGCGTGGAAAACCTGGCGATTCCCGCGACCGACGATCCCGAAGTAACCAGTCTTACCCTCCTGGACGCTGACACCGGCCGGCCTGTCCGCGGATTCGATCCGCTGACCGACGGGGCGGTCATCAGCCTGGCCACGCTGCCCGGTCGCAACCTGAACGTGACGGCCAGAGTCGCGGGACGGGTAGGCTCGGTGGAGTTCCGGCTGAACCGGAAGCACTTCAACACCGAGCGGGGCTGGCCCTACACGCTGGCCGTGGGCTACGGAAAGGACGGCTGCAAGCCCTGGGTGCCCCTCCCCGGCAAGTACACGCTGGAGGTGATCCCCTGGAGCGGCCCCCCCGCCGCCGGCAAACGCGGCGGCACCGGCAAGGCCGGCGGACGGATGACTGTGAAGCTCCGGGTGACCGACTAGTGGTCCGGGCGGGGGAGACGTGCCCGTGACGAAAGGAGCGCGCTAGCGAGCCGAAGAAAAGGAACCCGCCCGTCGGTTTGGCGGCCTGGGGGCGGGTTCCGGGGACCGGACGGACAGAGGCAAGGAACCCGCTGGGCGGGCTCCAGCCACGACCCCGGCTCTCTCTAATTTTACGTGGAGGAGCGAGATGTCAAGGCGAATCAGGACCGAATCCATGGACGCGCGAGGAAGGCGCATTTACTTTTCGAAGGCGTTGTGCACCTGTGCAACGCGAATGCGTGGGTGCAGCGCGGGACCGCTGACAAGGATCGGACTGGCTCAAGAGAGGTGGGTGATGACTCGTAGGAACGCGCTCCGCGGACTGGTTGCCGGGCTGGTGCTCCTGGTGGGAGCCCTGGCGACTCCGGCCCGTGCCGCCGGGGTAAAGGCGGCCATCATCCAGTTCAGCGACAAGAACCCGGACGAAGTGCCCAAAGACGCCGACCGCCTGGAGGCCTTCGTGCGCCAGGCCGCCGCGGGTGGGGCCAAGCTCATCGTCGCGCCGGAGAACTGCCTCTACCGCTACTCTCCCTGGGAGCAGAACGGGGTGACCGCGCTGCAGCTGGCCAACCAGTATGGCACCTTGGTTACCCGGTTCTCGGCGCTGGCCAAGGAGCTCAAGGTCTGCCTGGTCTTCGGCCTGCGCGAGCCCTCCGGCGATGCCCAGAAGCCCACCTACCAGAGCGCGGTTTTCATCGACCACGACGGGAAGCTGCTCAAGACCTACCGGAAGCGCGTCCCCTCCAGCGCGGAGATCGGCTACACCAAGTCCGGCGGCAACGACTGGACGCCCTTCGACACGCCCTACGGCAAGGTCTGGATGCAGGTCTGCAAGGACATGGACGGCGACGGCTACGTCAACTCCATGCCCACCAACATCGACCTGTTCATAGGCATCAACAAGGACAACAACAGGGGCTGGGTGAAGGTGGACGCCGGCTGTGCCAAGGCCAAGTGCTACGGCATCGGCGTCAACTACGCCGGGTCCGCCGGGGCCACTGGAGGAAACAGCGGCTTCGTCGGTCCCGACGGCAAGATGATCTCCGAGGCCGGCGCGGGCAACTACGGACAGAACGAGACCATCATCTACGAGACGCTGCCCTTGTCGGTGGTGTCGGGGCCGCTCCCCGGCCAGATCATCGTGGACCCCAAGACCCCCCGCTGGCTGGTCTACAACCGGGACGGCGACGGCAGCGGCAAGCTGGACCCCTTCTTCATGTGCGGTCCGGGAGACCCCGAGGGTTTCCTCTACCGCGGGACCCGCAACGCCGACGGCACCCGCAGCGGCGACCAGATGACGCTGATTAACAAGATGAAAGGCACCGGGGCCAACTGCATCTACTTCCAGGCGGTGCGCTCTCATGGCGGCGACGGGGGGAGCGACCATAACCCCTTCGTGGGCTCCGACGCGGCCAAGGGCCTGGACCAGGACATTCTCAATCAGTGGGAGACCTGGTTCACCGAAATGGACAACAACGGCGTCGTGATATTCTTCTTCTTCTACGACGACAGCGCGCGCATCTGGAACACCGGGGACTCGGTGGGCGCGGCCGAGAAGGCCTTTATTCAGGGACTGGTGGACAAGTTCGAGCACCACAAGAACCTGATCTGGTGCGTCGCCGAGGAGTATCAGGAGCGCTTCACCGCGACGCGGGTCAAGAACATCGCCGCGGAGATCCGCGCGGCCGACGACCACGACCACGTCATCGCCGTGCACAAGCTCAGCGGCCTGACCTTCAGCGAGTTCGCCGACGACCCCAACATCGACCAGTTCGCCATCCAGTACAACCAGAGCAGCGCCTCGGCGCTGCACAGCGGCATGGTCACCGCCTGGAACAACGCCGCCGGCAAGTACAACCTGAACATGTCCGAGGCCGCCGGCCACGGCACCGGGGCGACCGCTCGCAAGAAGGACTGGGCCTCCGCCCTGGGCGGGGCCTACGTCATGCGCCTGGGCATGGACATCGCCTCCACAGCGATCGGCGACCTCCAGGACTGCGGCCGGCTGGCGGCCTTCATGGAGTCGACGAACGTTAACGAGATGGCCCCGCACGACGAGCTCAAGAACGGCGGTACCGAGTACGTGCTGGCCAAGCCCGGCGAGGCCTACGTCGCCTACGCTTCGGCGCTCTCGGGGAACATCGGCCTCAAGGGCATGACCGCCGGCACCTACTACTTCAAGTGGCTGGACTGCGCCACGGGGACCAGCGTCGAACAGACGAATGTCTCGGTCTCGGCCGGCGATCGGACCTGGGCGAAGCCTGCCGGCATCGGCAACGAACTGGCCGTCTACATCAAGCGGACCGGTGGCGGGGGCAACCAGCCGCCCAGCGCTTCGGTCTCGGCCACACCCACATCGGGCTCCGCGCCGTTGGAGGTGGATTTTGACGGTTCGGGTT
>CAZONU010000185.1:0-9588 GCA_964581145.1 uncultured Planctomycetia bacterium | reverse complement strand
TCGGAGGACCTCGCCAAGAAGCCGGTGGACGACTTCACGACAGAGGACGAGGACAAACTCAAGGAGCTGGCCGCGGTCGAGGACGAGTGGTCGAAGTTCATGAAGGAGCTGCACAAGGACCTGTCGAAACTCCCGAACCAGGACTTCTCGAACCCGTCTCTGCTGAAGGAACTGTTGGAGGTGCAGTCGGACGTCGAGAAGGCGGCCGACGCGCTCACGCGCAAGGAGGTCGAGATCGCGGTGCCCCTGGAGCAGGCGGGCGTCGAGAACGCCGAGGAACTCGTCACGCACATCGAGAAGTGGCTGCCCGACACTCCCGACCGCGACCAGTGGAAGATGGAGGAGCCGCTCACCGAGAACCAGACGCCCATGGCCGAGCTGCCCGACGAGCTGGAGGACCTCATCGGCGACCTCATGGAGGAGCAGGAGGACGTCTTCGAGGAGATGGAGGACACCACCAGCTCCTGGACCGACTCGCTGGACAAGGGCGCCGGCTGGGACGCCATGGACGGGCCCATAAGCAACATGAGCGCCCAGGGGGTGACCGGCAACCGCCTGCCCAACAGCTCGGAGATCTCCGGCCGCAGCGGCGAGGGCCGCACCGGCAAGGCCGCCGGCGAATTCGTTGAGAAGACCGCCACCGGCAAGGGCGGCCGCAAGACCCCCACGCGGCTGACCCCCGACCAGTTCCTCAAGGGCCAGATCGACGACAAGAGCAAGGAAGCAAGCGGGGGCTCGACCGGCGGGGGCAAGGTCGGCGGTGCCGGCGGGGAGGGCCTGGAGGGCCCGCCGCCGCCGGAGACCAAGGCCGACGTCGGCCGCCTGGCCGGCAAGCAGGCCCAGATACTCAGCCGCGCCGAGCGCATCCGCCTGGAACTCAAGCTCCGCAACCACCCCACCGCGGACATCGACCGGGTCATCGCTTTGATGAAGGGCGTCCGGAGCGACATCAAGGACGGCCGCTACAAGAACATCAGCCGCAAGCGCAACGTGCTGCTCAAGGGGCTCAAGACCACCCGCGACTTCGCCGCGGCCACCAGCCGGGTCCAGAAGGAAAACAGCCGGGCGCTGCCCAAGCGCCTGCGCGACGAGCTCTTCGACGCCATGGACGGCGGCGTGCCCGCCGGCTACGAGGAGCTGGTCAAGCGCTATTACGAGAGCATCAGCCGGGAGGACAAATAGCCCCGGGAACAGGCCTCAGCGCGCGGGGGCCAAGCCTCTGGAAGCGGGAAGCAGCTCAGCCGGCGGGCTCTCCCGGCTCAAGCAGGTTGTGCCGGCTCTTCTCGTCCCAGATTCGCGCCGCGCCGGTGCCCAGTATCTCCTGGACAATGACCTCGCCGAGCATGCGCACGTTCACCCCCGGACGCAGGCACCCGGTCATGGTCTGGCCCGAGCGGCCCAGCGCGGCGTGGATGTGCAGCACCGGCTTGCCCTCCACCGGAGCGATCACCCCCACGGCGGCAACCTCGTGGGCGCCGTCCACCGGCAGGAGCATGGGATCGGGGGGCATGGCCGCCGAGTCGCGCGAGCCGACCACCACCTGGCCGCCCGCCACGCTGCCCAGCATGATCACGCTGGCGACGGAAATCCCGTTCTCGGCGGCGAAGCTCTCTATGCAGCCGGGCACCCCGTCGCCGTCCTCCAGGCGCAGCACGAACGCCCGGCCGATCCTCCCTTCGCACGATTTCATGACCTGTCCTCCGGTCCGTGACAGCCGGGTCATTTTACGGACCGGCCGCATTCCTGGCAAGTGAGCCTGTTTCAGGCCTCTCAGATGGTTTCTCCATTAAAATCGTTAATGCACATGTGCAATAGCAGATTTCGGACACTATCGCACCAGGTGCGCCGCAACGTGCAGGAATGTTCTTGACGAACTCGCTCCCCCGGTGTACAATGATAATGAGCTCTGCACTTGGTGCAGCGCGGTTTCAGTGGTGCAGCCTCCGGGGCCTTGCCGATGCCCAGTTCCGAGGACATCCAGTTCGGCCGCTTGGCGCTGGCGCACAGCTACGTCACGCGCGAGGAGCTGGGCGTGGCTCTGAAGTACCAGGAGCAGCGCCGGCTGGCCGAGGGCGTGGCCCCGCGCCTCGGCGAGGTCCTGGTGACCATGGGGCTGATCACCGAGAAGCAGATCCAGCAGCTGGTCGCCGAGCAATCCGGCGCGCAGGGCGGCAAGAAGCTCGGCGGCTACGAGCTCCTGGAGCGGGTGGGCTCCGGGGGCATGGGCGCGGTCTACAAGGCCCGGCAGGTCTCCCTCAACCGCATGGTGGCCCTCAAGATCCTGCCCCAGCGGCTGGCCCGCGACAAGGACTTCATCACCCGCTTCTACCGCGAGGCCCGCGCGGTGGCCCGCTTCAGCCACCCCAACATCGTCAGCGGCTTCGACGTCGGCGAGGCCGACGGCTATCACTACCTGGCCATGGAGTTCGTGGAGGGCAACAGCGCCGCGGACCTCCTGGCCGAGTACCCCGCGGGAGTGCCCGCCGGGAAGGTCCTGGACATCGCCGTCCAGATCGGCAAGGCGCTCCAGCACGCCCACGAGAACGACATCATCCACCGGGACATCAAGCCGGAGAACATCCTCATATCCAGGGAGGGGGTGGCCAAGCTCTGCGACCTGGGCCTGGCCCGCTCGGCCAGCAAGGAGGACGACGCCGCCCTGACCCTGGTGGGCATGGCCGTGGGCACGCCGCACTACATCTCCCCGGAGCAGGCCCGCGGGCGGCAGGACGTCGACGGGCGCGCGGACATCTACTCCCTGGGGGCCACGCTCTTCCACCTGGTCACCGGGCGGCCGGTCTTCACCGGCGACAACGCCCTCCAGATCATGACCAAGCACCTGGAGGACCCGCCGGCGCTGGCCTCGGACGTCGCCCCCACGGTCTCGCCGGAGCTCTCGGCGGTCATCAACCACATGCTCGCCAAGCGCCCCGCGGACCGCTACGAGTCCATGGACCCGGTGATCGAGGACCTCGACCTGGTCGCCGCGGGCGACGAGCCCGTCCACGCGCCCGCGCCGGGAATCGCCGTCGCCCAGAGCCACCCCGCCGGGGACGCCCCGCCGCACCGCCCCCCGACGCGCAAGATAAACACCCGGGTGATCCGCGCGGTGGCCGGCCGCCGGAAGCGGCCGCAGCACGTCCTGGTCGGCCTGCTGGTGGGCGGGCTGCTGCTGCTGACCGGCGCGGTCGTCTACTGGTCACTGAGCGGAGGGGCAGGCTCCGGGGACCCCGGCCAACCGGGGGAGGAGCCCGGCACTCCCGGAGGTCCGGACCTGACCGCGCCGGGGCGTCCGGGCGGGGGCTCCGACCGGAACGCGAAGCTGGCGGCGCTCTTCGAGGCGGCCAAGAAGTTCGCCAAGGACAACCCCGAGGCCTACCGCGGGCAGGTCAACCGCTTCGAGGCGGTGCTGAACGAGGCCGGCGCGGAGAGCATCTGGGGGCGCCGGTCCGGGCGCTTCGCCGCGCTCGCCCGCGGGAAGCTCTCCGCGGCCATCGACGGGGAGCTCGCCCCGCTCCGCAGCCGGGCCAAGACCCTGGTCGCCGAGAAGAAGTACGGCGCGGCGGCGAAGCTCTTCACCGACCTGCCCGCGGACCTCAAGTACCGCGGCGAGCCCGCGGCGACTTCCAAGGCGGCCGCGGAGGCCAGTAGCATCCGCGCCAAGGGTCTGACCGAGTGGAAACGGGTGGCGGCCAGTTGCGACAAGCTGGCCGCCAGGGGCGACTTCGCCGGGGCCCGGGGGGTGCTGAAGCCCGCCCGGAACTTCGGCCTGCCCAAAGTCACCGCCCGGCTCACCGCCAAGCTGGCCGCCCTGGGGAAAGCCCAAGCCCTGGCCCGCAAACGGGCCCTGGAAATCGGCGAGAAGCAGTACCGGGAGTTCCTGCCCCGCTTCCGCGCCCTGATCGCCCGGCGCGACTACGACCGCGCCGCGGCGGAGCTGGAGGCCACCGCCAAGAAGCTGCCCGCCGAGGTCGCCGCCCGGCTGGCCCCCGAGCGCGGGGACCTGGCCGCGGTCCGGGCGGTGCACGGCGCGGCCATGGCCCGGCTGAGAAACGCCCGGAAGGGGGAGCGCTTCGGCTTCAAGGACGGGCAAGGCAAGTACCTCGCCGGCCGCTTCGGAAGGTTCGACGGCAAGACCGTGTCGCTGTGGCGCAGGGTCAGCGGCGCCCGGGGCCAGGCCCTGGTGCCCTTCGAGGTAGCCAGGTTCGACGTGCAGGAGGTGCTCGGCCTGGCCGGGCTGGGCGGCCGGGTCACCAGCGCCGAGGGCGTTCGCAAGGTGCTGATCTTCACCGCGCTGGACGGGGCGGCCACTCCCGAGGAAATCAAAGAGGTCGTGGGCCTGGCCCGTCTCAAGGGCATCGACCCCTCGCGCTACGCCGGGCGGGCGGGGAAGCTGGAGGTCGCCAGGCTGGACCGCCAGGCGGCCGCCAGGGCCGACGAACTGGCCGCGCTGATCAGGGCCAAGAGCTGGAGCCGGGCGATCAGCGCCGCCGAGGCGCTGCTCGGCGCCGCCTACGCGAAGACCCCCACGCTGGCCAGGCGCCGCAAGGAGATCGCCGGCTTCCTGGCCCTGGCCAGGGAGGAAATCGCCGCCAAGACCCGCCAGACCATCGTCCTGCAGGGCGGCGGGCCGGTCGCCGCCCTGGGCATCGGCTACTACCGGGGCACCGCCGACACCGGCATCTGGCAGCCCGGGAGCAGCGGGGAGGTTTCTCTGGGCGGAGCCCCCAAGATGAGCGTTTTCAGAGCGGATCGGCAGCGCTGCCTGCTGCGCTTCGACCTCTCGGCCGTCCCCAAGGGCGTCAAGGTGGAATCGGCCCGGCTGGAGCTCTACTGCCTGTCGAGAAGCTACGCCAAGGCGGGCTCCAAGCTGCGGGTCCACTGCCTGACCAGCCACTGGAAGGAGGGGCCGCGCGCCCACGCTCAGGGCGCCAACATCGACGGGGCCACCTGGTCGTACCGCATCAAGGGCGCGGGGGAGGAGCTCACCTGGAAGACGCCGGGCGGCGACATCGACACGGCCACGGACTACGGCCGCGGTCCGGGTATCGTCGACGAGATAGACGACCCCGCCGCCGGCCAGTGGGCCAGACTGGACGTCACCCGCCCGGTGCAGGACTTCCTCTCCGGCAGGCGCAGCAACTGCGGCTTCATGCTCAACGGGGGCCGAAAGGACAGCAGGGACAGCACCCTCTGGTATTTCGTCTCGCGGAACGCGATGGGCGAGCACACCGACCGCCGCCCGCGCCTGACGCTCACGGTCACCGGCCTGCGCTCCAGGCCGGCCCTGGTCTGGCCGCGGGTCGCGGAGACCACCTACGGGTTCGGGACCCGGGAGCAGGAGAACGCGTTCTTCAAGGAGTTCAGCGTGCTGCGGGGCTCCGGCGGCAAGCGGGCGCGGGGCGCGCTGGTCAGGGGCGGCGTGCTGCAGCTCTACAGCAGGAGAGCCACGGACTTCTGCCTGGCGGGCAAGCGCAAGTGGGGCTGGGAGCAGGAGGTCGCCGTCAGCGTCACCCTGCCCCAGGGAGGCTCGGTGGCGGTGGACTTCAACACGCCGCTGCCCGGCTCGGGCGGACGCTACCTCCACTTCGCGGCCGCGAAGTCGAACACGACAATCCGCGCGAGTTTCCGGAAGGGCCCGGGCTATACGAGCCGGGTCCCCGGCAGCCTGGGCACCTCCACGCACATTCTTCTCCCCAAGGAGAAGGCGCTGTATTTCGCGGACGACGGGCGCTACGAGCTGCGCTTCATCAAGCAGGGCCCGCGCCTGCGCCTGGAGTCCGGCGGCCGCTGCCTGATCGAGGCCGGCCTTTCGCCCCGCGACGAGCGCGCCGCCGCGGCCCGCCCGGTGCGGATACTGGTGACCCCCGCCGCCAAGGGCCCCAAGCCGCCCCCCGGAAGGGTGCGCGGCCTCCGCCTGGGGCCGGTCCGGCCCCGGCCGGCCCCCGAGGAGCCCGACTGATGGCCGACGCGCGGGACAGCATGCTCGGCCAGCTGGCCGTCAGGAAGGGGCTGATCAACGCCTCCCAGCTCATCGAGGTGCTCAAGGCCCAGGAGGAGGTCCGCGCGGCCACCGGCCGCACCATGCAGCTCGGCGAGATCCTGCTGGAGCGCGGGCTGGTCGACCGCGCCGCGCTGCACGAGCTGCTCAAGACCCAGACGCGCCAGGTCACCAGGGAGCTGGGCGGGTTCGAGCTCATCAGCCGGCTGGGCGCCGGGGGCATGGGCGCGGTCTACAAGGCCCGCCAGAAGTCCCTGGACCGCGTCGTGGCCCTCAAGGTGCTGCCCCCCAAGCTGGCCAGGGACAGCACCTTCATCCAGCGCTTCTACCGCGAGGCCCGCGCGGTGGCCCAGCTCAACCATCCCAACATCGTCCAGGGCATCGACGTGGGCGAGGCCTCCGGCTACTTCTACTTCGCCATGGAGTTCGTGGAGGGCCACAGCCTGCGCGACCTGATCGACGAGCGCGGCGCCCTGCCGGAGAAGGAGGCCCTGGACATCGTCGAGCAGGTGGCCAAGGGCCTGGGCCACGCCCACGACCACGGGCTGGTGCACCGCGACATCAAGCCCGACAACGTGCTCATCGACACCGGCGGCGTGGCCAAGGTCTGCGACCTGGGTCTGGCCCGCCAGACCCACGACGACTCCTCGCTGACCCAGACCGGCGTGGCCCTGGGCACCCCCCACTACATCTCCCCCGAGCAGGCCCGCGGGGAGAGCGACCTCGACGCCCGCGCCGACCTCTACTCGCTGGGGGCCACCTGGTTCCACATGCAGGCCGCCCGCCCGCCCTACACCGCGGACAACGCCCTGGCGGTGGTCACCAAGCACCTCACCGAGCTGGTGCCCCGGCTCACGGCGGCCCAGCCCCGGGCATCCCGCGGCGCCGAGGCGGTCATCGCCAAGCTGATGGCCAAGGACCGCGCCGACCGCTACGCCTCGGCGGCCGAGCTCATCAAGGACATCGCCGACCTGAAGGCCGGCCGGCCGCCGGCCATCGCCGGCGCGGCGGGGCGGGGGCACATCACCGCCCAGGCCGCCCCGGTGCGCAAGCGCGACACCCGCATGCACGCGCCGGTCGCCGGCCGGATGGACACCCCCGACCTGCCCGACGGAATCGACCTGGGTCCCGAGCAGACAGCGGCCCCGCCGGGCGCGCTCTCGCGCCGGCCGGTGCGGATCGCGCTGGCCGCGGCGGTGCTGCTGGTCGCGGCGCTGGGCACCTGGGGAGTCAAGCGGGCCCTCACCGGGCCCGAGCCGGTCGAGCCCCCACCGGCGGCCGGCCCCGGGCCCGAGCCCGATCCGGCGCCCGACCCCGATCCGGCCAATCCCCAGGCCCGCCTGGCCCAGCTGGAGGAGATGCACGCGCACATCCAGAAGACCGCCGCCAGGGAGCCCGACAACCTGGACCTCCTGGAGAAGCGCTGGACGGCGCTGCGCGAGGCCGGCAGGGGCACCAAGTACTCGCTGCTGGCCATGGACGAGCTCGGCAAGATCTCCGGCCGCCGCCGGGAGATCGCCCGCGCCAGGAAGCGGGAGGTTCTGAAGAAGGTCGCCGGCCTGGAGAAGAGCGTCGGCGGGCTGATTTCCGGGAAGCAGTTCGGGGCGGCCATGGCCAAGCTCAAGGCCTTCCCCCGGGACTTCGGCGCGCTGCCCGAGGCCGACCGGCGATTGGCCGCCCTCGACGGGAAGATCCGCGGCGCGGCCCAGAAGGCGGTGGCCGAGGCCATCAACCGCTCCGCCGAGCTGACCAAGGCCGGCAAGTTCGACGGGGCCCGCGAGGCGCTGGCGGAGATCGGCACCTACGGCCTGCCCAAGGCGCTGCCGGTCCGCGACAAGTACCTGGCCAGGGTCAACGACGCCGAGGCCGGGCTGCGCCGCGAGGAGGAGCGCCGGGCCCTGGAGCGCTTCCGGGAGGTCATCGCCGGGCTGAAGGGCCTGGTCAAGGAGCGCAAATTCGCCGAGGCGCTCGGCAGGCTGGAGGGAGCCGCCAAGGGGCTGCCCGCCGGCTCGGAGGCGATGGTCGGGCCCGAGCGCGAGCTCCTGGCCGGGGCGGCGGCCTTCATGACCCGCTGCCGCGCGCGCGCCAAGCGCCCCCCGCGCGGCCTGCAGCTCACCGCCCAGAACATCAGGGGCAGGATAACGTCTTACGACCCCAAGACCGACGAGCTGGTGGTCACCAAGAGGCTCCGCGCCGTGCGCGGCAGCCTGACCGGCAAGGCCAAGCTGGGCGGGCTGCCGGTCGACGAGCTCCTGGCCCTGGCCGGCTGGGAGAACTCCAAGCTCATCCGGCCGCAGGAGGCCCGGGCCGCCGGCTGCTTCCTGGTCTCGGCCAGCACCTTCGAGCGCGCCGGGCCCTATCTCGACAGGGCCCGGGCCGGCGGGGCGATAAGCGCCGGCCTGGAGCGGGCCCTGGCGGTCCGCCAGCGGGGCGAGACCGAGGTCCTCGCCGAGGAGAAGTTCCGCCGGCTGGAGCAGCGCCTGGCCGAGAAGAAGTGGAAGGACTGCGTGGCGCTGGGCAAGGGGCTGCTGGCCGACTACGCCGGCACCGCCTTCCTCAAGCCGCGCCTCGCCAAGGTCAGGGAGATGCTGGAGAAGGCCGAGGACGCCATCAGCCCGCTGGTGCGCTACACGGTCGTGCTCCAGGACGGCAAGGGCGCCCCCGTGCTGGGGCTGCCCTCCTACCGGGGCACGGCCGACACCTACCTCTGCGGGGTCAGCGGCGACCGGTACCCGGTGGGGCGCAGCCCGATCCTCAAGGCCTTCAGCCGCGGCCGCCAGGCTCCGCTGATGCGCTTCGACCTGGCGGGCATCCCCAGGGAGGCGCGCGTCGAGCAGGCCAAGCTGGAGATCCACTGCGCGAGCCTGGCCTACGCTTTCAAGCCGAACTCCGCCAAGATCCAGGTCTACGCCATGAAGACCTCCTGGGACGAGAGAAGCGCCAGCCTGAGCTACCGCTTCAAGGCGCCGGGCCAGGAGCTGCTCTGGACCGAGAGGGGCGGCCGCAAGGACCGCGACACCACCACCAACTGGGGCCTGGGCCGGAACGGCAAGGCCGGTGAGTTCACCTGCGCCCCCGGGCGGTGGTCGGAGTGCGACATCACCCGGCTGGTGGCCGCCTGGGTCTCGGGCGCCAGGCAGAACCACGGCTTTTATCTGTTCGCGGACAGCGGGGGCCTGGCCAGCCTGCGCAGCCGGGAGAGCGAGGCGGCGCTGCGCCCCAAGCTGACCGTCACCTTCCGCTCCCCGCGAATAAAGAAGCGCGCCCTGGCGGCCCTCCTGCCCCGGGACGCCAGGGTCTACGCGCTGGACAGCCAGGCCGCGGTCAAGGAGTTCGTGGGCGACTTCGACCTCAACAAAATGACCCGTAACCCCGATTCCCGGGGAAGCCCGGTGGGCCTGGGCCGCGGCCGGCTGCGGGTCGAGGTGCCTGCCGGGGAGTGCATGGTCATCGTCGCCAAGAAGCTGCGCTACGGCCGGGAATGCTCGGCCTCGTTCCAGGTGGACATCGGCGAGAAGAAGGCCAAGGACCGGGGCTACGTGGCCTTCGGCTTCCCCATCAGCGAGCGGCCAAGCATGCGCGACCGC
>CAZONU010000184.1:0-9742 GCA_964581145.1 uncultured Planctomycetia bacterium | reverse complement strand
GCCCTGGAGGCCCTCGGCGTAACCTACGTGGTTGGCGGGTCGCTGGCCAGTTCGCTGCACGGCATTCCCCGGGCGACGCAGGACGCGGACCTGGTGGCCGACCTCCGGGAGGAACACGCCCCAGCCCTGGCCGACGCCCTGAGGACCGACTTCTACGTGGACGCCGAGGCGATCACGGCCGCGGTCCGCCGGGGGAGCTGCTTCAACGTGATCCACCTCGCCACCATGTTCAAGGTGGACGTGTTCGCGCCGGGAGAGGCCCCCCTGGTTCGCGACGAACTCGCCAGGAGGCAGACTTTCCCCCTGCCGGGGATGCCCGGACGATCCATTGCCGTGGCCAGTCCGGAGGACGTGATCCTCCAGAAGCTCCTGTGGTATCGAAAAGGGGATGAGACCTCGGAACGCCAGTGGCGGGACGTGCTCGGGGTCATCAAGGTCCAGGGCTCCAAACTGGATCAGGAGTACCTCGCCGCCAAGGCCAAAGAGGCCGGCCTGGAAGACCTCCTCTCCCGGGCGCGGTCCCAGGCTGAAACCGGGGAAAAGTAATGCCGATCCCTGCGCGAGCCCTCGATTTCCCCGATGCCCGGCCGCGCCCGGGGCCCTACCCCGCCCCTCCGGCGAAGAACCACCCCATGTTGATAAGGACCCAGACGAGGCCCACCAGTATTTCCAACAGGCAGACGACGCCCAGCCAGTAGCCGACCGTGCCCAGGGCCTTCTCCCCCTCGTTCCTCTGCGCGCGCTTGCCGTAGACCATGGCCATGGGCCCGAAGATCGGCGCGCAGAAGGTCAGCCCCAGTATCCCGAAGACCAGCGCCTTGACGCCGGTGCCGGCCGCGCTCTGCACCCGGGGGCCGCGCCCGCGCAGGTTCCGCCGGCGGGTGCGAGGATGCAGGCTGCGCCCGACCACCTTCTTCCGGCCGGTCCGCGGCGGGGGCGTCCTGGACTCGGATGCCTCCCCGTCCCCGGGAAGCTGCATCCGGCCGCCGCAGCCCGGGCATTTCATCAATGCTCCCGGGCGCCCCGGGGGCGCGTCCAGCGATTTTTCGCAGTGTGGACACTCTATGCGCATTCTTCCCTCCATACATAGTTAACAGTTCCGCGAGGCCCGCCGGCCATTACAATCCGCGCGGTAGTCTGTAACCGCATGGCGCTTCCCGCCTGGCGGCGGCGCGGCGGGGCGGTAGAATGGCGGGCGATGCCCATTTCTCACATACGCGAACTCATGCGTACCCCGCTGGCCCGCCCACCTGGGCGGCGTAGCATCTGGCGGCGCTTTCCCGCGGAATGGTGCGCGGGAGCAGTGTATGTTCTCTTTCTGTATTTGATCCTGTTCTACCGCGGGCGCCTGGTCCCGCTAGATTCTTGGGACAAGTTTCTGGCGCGGTTGGTCCGGGCCACGGCTGCCGCTTACGGGGTGGGCGGGCTCTTCTTGATGTTGGTTCCCATCGGCATTCTGGCTGCGACACTGGCCTATGAACACCAACGCGGAACAATGGAAGGTCTGCTGCTGACCTCTCAGGACGGCTCCCGCCTTGCGCGTGCCCGCTTCTGGTGCTTGTTCTTTCCTTGGGTGAGGTTCATATTGTACTTGCTGCCGCTCCAGGTGATCCTTTCCGGAGCCCGCATTGATGCGATTGTCCGATACAACGGTGTCGCAACGGACAGCTTCTGGCAGGGGGCGATCCCCTTCGTCTTTGCTCCCGGGCCGGTGGCCGCGGCTTGCGAATCCACCGCGGCGAAGTGGCTTGGCGACAGGTTCGCGTTCACAGGCAAAGGATTGCTGCTGGTGCTCTTGCGCCTGATCAGCGAATTCTCGGTCCTCTGGCTGGCGGCTGGCCTGGCTTACTACATATCTGCCAAGTGCCGGACCGTCGGCAGGGCCCTGGTCATAGGCTACCTGGTTGTCGTTGGTGTGCTCTTCACCGTGGCATATCCGGGATGGTGGTTCTTCGCAGCAGTAATTGAGTCTGGAATGATGCGGGGGGACGGGGCTCTCACCAATGCAACATTCATGTTCTATGGCTTTCTGGGGACTGCCGCTATGCTGCTGCGTTTCCTGGCGGGCGGGTGGATGCTTTGGCGCGTGGCCCGCAACTTCGACCACTACGCGCTGGGCGAGAAGCCGGAGCCGACAGGCCTGGCCACCGCCCAAATGTAGACGGCGGGATATCCTCCCCTCACCGGAACCACCCCTTCACGTTCTCGCGCAGCAGGTACCAGACGCCCCCGCCGGCGACCAGGGCCACGGAGATGGCCGCTCCCAGGCGCTGGTAATCCTCCGGGCCTTCCAGCTTGCGGCTGGCCAGCCCGGCGGCGACCACCAGGGCCAGCGCGGCAATCGCGAAGAAGGAGGCTCGCGCCCAGCTGGCACCGCGAATCAGGCCTGTTCCCGTTGCGCCCAGCCAGACCGCGGGCAGAATCCCCGCGGCCAGCAGCACGATGACGGACATGACCGGCGCCCGGGAGAAAGCTCCCGGATCGCTGGCCACCGCCCGGGCCGCGTTGGCCAGGAAGGCGGCCCCGCCCAGCAGCAGGGCGACGCCCAGGACGGCGGCGCCGAGCGGGCGGGGAGGCCGTTTGTCGGGGGCGCTGTCAACCACCAAGTCACCAAGAGCACCAAGGAATGAATGCCTGGAACGCGGTGGCAACCCGGGCTCGCGGGGGAGAGCAACTCCGCGAGGGAAACCCCAGCTTGGTGTCTTCGTGTCTTGGTGGTGAAGAGAAGTCGATCACTTGGGCCGTTTGGTCCAGGCCTCGGGGTTGATAACGTTGGCGGCGATGTCGCCCCTGAGCGCGCTCACGATGGCCCCGGCGGCCAGCTCGGACATCCGCCCCCGGGAGCGCACCGTGGCCGAGCCCAGGTGAGGCAGGAGCACGGCGTTCTCCATCTCGGCCAGGGCCGGGGCCAGGCGCGGCTCCTGGGCGTAGACGTCCAGCCCCGCGCCGGCGATATCGCCGTTGCGGAGCGCGTCCACCAGGGCGTTCTCGTCGAGGACCGCCCCGCGGCTGGTGTTGACGAAGATGGCCGACTCCTTCATGGCCGCGAACTCCTCGACGCCGATCATCTCCCGGGTCTTCCCGGTGAGCGGCACGTGCATGGAGACGAAGTCGCTCTGGCGCAGGAGTATGTCCAGGCTCACCTTGGTGGCGCCCAGCTCGGCCTCCAGCTTGCGGTTGGGCTGCTCGTCCACGTAGAGCACGTTCATGTCCCAGCCGCGCGAGCGCATGGCCACCGCGGTGCCGATGCGGCCCGCGCCGACGATGCCCAGGGTCTGGCCGAAGAGGTCCGCGCCCAGCATCTGGGTGGGCTTCCAGCCCCGCCAGCGCCCGGAGCGCACCAGGGTGTCGCCCTCCAGCACCCGCCGGGCGGCGGCCATCAGCAGCGTCCAGGCCAGGTCGGCGGTGGCGTCGGTGAGCACGCCCGGGGTGTTGGAGACCAGGATGCCCCGGCGGGTGGCCTTGGCCACGTCGATGTTGTCGCAGCCCACCGCGTAGTTGGCGAAGATCTGGCAGTCGGCGGCGGCGGCCAGCAGGTGCCCGTCGATCCGGTCGTGGAGCATGCACAGCACCGCGCGCCGGCCGGCGACCTCGGCTTCCAGCTCCTCGGGGGCCAGCGGGCGGTCCAGCTCGTTGATGTCCACCGCGCCGAACTCGCGGCGCAGCATCTCCATCCCCCGGCCGGGGATCTTGCGGGTGATGTACACGGGTAAGCGGGACGCCACGGCGCTTTACCTCCATGCCCAGCGGTTTCGGGGGCATTATATTCCGGCGGCGGAGCGGCTGTCAAACGCCGGCGAACGGCCTCTTGCGGGGAGGGCGGGCTTCGGGGACAATGGCCCGCGCGGCGGGGAGTGATTGGGGAGGACGCCCATGCCCGAGGAAGCGCCCAAGATAGCAATAAAGAACCCGCGCCGGCACCGCCGGCTGATAATCATGGCCGCCGTCGGCCTGCTGCTGATCGCCGCCGGCTGGGCCTTCCGCCACTACTACCTGGAAAGGCCCATGGGCTCGGGCCCGGCCGGCCCGGCGGCTCCCCGCGCGGCCTTCTCGGGGGTCTGGAGCGAGCGGGAGGTGGTCCTGCTCGGCGTCGGCGACAGCATTACTGATGGGTATGGGGCCTCGCCGGGGCTCTCCTACTTCGCGCGGCTGGTGCGCAACCCGCCCGGCGAGTTCGAGGACATGAGGGGCGTCTGCCTCTCCGCGGTGCTGCCCGGGCTCAAGGCGAAGAACCTGGCCGTCTCGGGCAGCACCTCGCTGGAGCACCTCGAGCACGTCAGGGAAATGGAGAGGCAGCCGGCCGACGTCTTGGGCCTCGTGGTGATGACCACCGGCGGCAACGACATCATCCACAGCTACGGGCAGAATCCCCCCAAAGAGGGCGCCATGTACGGGGCCACCCTGGAGCAGGCCGGCCCCTGGATCGCCAATTTCGAGAAGCGCCTCGCCGAGATGCTCGACCTCCTGGACGCGCGCTTCCCCGGCGGCTGCCACGTCTTCCTGGCGGACATCTACGACCCCACCGACGGGGTGGGCAGCGCCGCCACCGCGGGACTGCCCGCCTGGCCCGAGGGCCTGACCGTGCTCTCCTCGTACAACGACGTCATCCGCCGGACCTGCGAGCGGCGGGCCGACGCGCACCTGGTTTCGATACACAAGGAGTTCCTGGGCCACGGCATCCACTTCCGGCACTTCTGGCGCGAGCACTACCGTCCGGAAGACCCCTACCACTGGTACTACACGAACTTCGAGGACCCCAACGACCGGGGCTATGACGCGATACGCCGGCTGTTCCTCGTCGAGATCGCCAAGGTGGCGAAGGAGCTGAAGAAGCCCGTTAGTAAGTAATGCCTTTTCCGGCTGCGCCTCGCCCGGCGGCGCCTCAGTTGATCCCGGTGGCCTCGATGACCCTGGGGATCTCCTTGTCCCAGCCCAGGGGCATGATGTGCGCGCCGGCGCACATGTCCTTCATGTCGCGGATCAACTCGCCGGCGATCTGGACGCTGACCTTGCGGCGCTCCTTCTTGTCGGCCGCGGCCAGGCGCTGGATGATCTTCTTGGGCACCTGGACGCCGGGCACGAAGTTGTTCATGTACTTGGCCATCCCCGCGTTCTTGAGCAGCACGATGCCCACCAGCACCGGGACCTTGACGCGCTCGATCTTCTTCATGAAGGCCTCGAAGGCCGCCGGGTCGTAGACCGCCTGGGTCTGCACGAACTGGGCACCGACGGCCACCTTCTTCTCCAGCTTGATGATCTGGGGTTCGACCTCCTCGGTGCAGGGGGTGACCACGCAGCCCTTGAAGAACTGGGGGACGCCGTCGAGCTGGTTGGCCTCGCCCTTCATGGTCTTGCCCATGTCGGTGCCCTTCTCGAGATTGGACATGGCCTGGACCAGCCCCACGGAGTCGAGATCGTAGACCGGCATGGCTTCGTGGTGGTCGCCCATCACGATGTGGTCGCCGGTGAGGGCCAGGACGTTCTCGATGCCCAGGGCCGCGGCGCCCAAGAGGTCGGACTGCAGCGCCAGGCGGTTGCGGTCGCGGCAGACCATCTGCAGCACGGGTTCCACCCCGCGGTCCAGGAGCAGCTTGCAGGGCACCATCGAGCTCATGCGCATCACCGCGGTCTGGATGTCGGTGACGTTGACCGCCGCGCAGCAGCCCTTGAGGTACTCCTCGGCCTCGTCGATGGCCGGCTTGATGTTGGTGCCCTTGGGCGGGCCGATCTCGCCGGTGAAGGTGAACTTGCCGGAAGCCAGTGCCTCGCTCAGCTTGCTCATTTCGGGGTTCCTTCAGACTCGGCCTCTTCTTCCTTCTCGGCGACCTCCAGGGCGTAGAGGATCGTGCCGCGCTTGGCCTCGGGGAACGCGTAGTTGCGGTAGTCGCGCGCGGGGTTCAGCTTGCGGAGCTCGTCGGTGCGGCCCTGGGCCTTCAGGCGCTTGTAGATCTCCAGCCAGCCGCAGGGCTTGCCGGGGTCCACCTCGCACTTGCCGTCGTTGGTGCCCCCGCAGGTGCCGTTGACCAGGCTCTTGGAGCAGCTGGTTATCGGGCAGATGCCCCCGGTCTGGGCCAAAAGGCAGTCGCCGCACTGCCCGCAGCGCTCCCCGCTGGGCCACAGCCCCTGGCGCGCGCCCATGGAGATGGTGTTCATGGCCGGCAGCGCGGGGACGTCGCTCATGGCGCTCACCGCCTGCACCCCGATCCCGCAGGAGACGACCAGGATCGCGTCGGCGTCGGCCAGCGCCGCCTGGCGGCCCAGCTTGATGCCGCTCAGCGCCTTGTTGCAGAGGAACTCGATCTCGGCCACCCCGGCGACCTGCTTGCCGGCGGCCCTGAGCGTTTCGCCCAGCTCCCGCCCCCTGGCCAGCCCGCCAGACTCGTAGCCTTCCGGGCAGCCCCCGCAGCAGAGGATGAAGACGCACTTGCGCCCCGCGAGCGACTTCGTGATCTCCTCGGCGGGCTTCATCTCGGTGACGATCATGCCCTGACCTCCTCGGACGGCGCCAGCGCCGCCTCGATTTCCTCGGTGACGATTTCCAGCACGCGGGGCAGCGCCCGCTCGACGCTTTCGCTGAGCCCCTCGCGCAGGGAGATGTCTTCGGCCTCCACCCCGACCAGCACCGCCGGTCCCAGCTCCAGTCCGGAGAGCCGGGCCATGGCCAGCATCTGGCCGACGCCCACCTGGTGCAGGGAGAGCGGTTCTCCCCCGGCTTCTTCCTCCAGGCCGTCAAGCTCCGCGCGGTAGACCGTGCCCGGCCGTCCGCCGGTCTGGACCGCGTCGATGACGACCACCCGGCCCGCGCCGCTGACCTCCGAGGGCAGGTCCAGCAGCGCGGTGCCCATGTCGTAGGCCCGGACCCCCTCGGGCAGGCAGCCCTCAGCCAGGCGCCCCACCGCGGCGATGCCGACGCCGTCGTCCCCCTCCAGGACGTTGCCGACGCCCAGCACCAGAACGCGCGTCTCAGGCAACTGTGTACTCCGCAAGCTCCCGGCCCCTGGCGTTCACCGCGTGGACCGCGCAGGCCAGGCAGGGATCGAAAGAGCGCACGATGCGCGCGACCTCGATGGGGTTGGCCTCGCTCTTGATCTTGGTGCCGATCAGGGCCTGCTCGATGGGGCCGGGCTGGCCCCTCTCGTCCTTGGGCGAGGCGTTCCAGCTGGTAGGTACAACCAACTGGTAGTTGGCGATCTTCTGGCCCTCGATCTTGATCCAGTGCCCCAGCGCGCCGCGCGGCGCGCCGGTGAGGCCCACGCCCACCGACTCCTCGGGAATCTTGAACTCGGCGCAGTGCGGCTCGCCGGGCTTCAGCCCGGTGAGCCACGCGACCATGGAGTCGGCCACCACCTTGGTCTCCAGCGCGCGGGCCGCGTGCCGGCCCAGCACCGAGAAGAGCGCCTTGGGCTCGGCGCCCAGCCCGGAGAGGACCCCGTCGACCAGGCCCTTGACCGGTTCGGCGCCCCGGGCGTAGGCCACCAGCGCGCGAGAGAGCGGGCCGACCTCGTGGGTCGCACCGTCGTAGCGCGGGGACTTGATGAAGGAGTAAGCTCCCTCCTTGCCGACCGCCGGCTCGGTGCGGCCCTCGGTCGGGTGCAGCTCCCCGCCCCCGAGCCAGGAGTGGGCCACCGACTCCTTGATCTTGCCGGTGTCCGCCTCGCCGACCTTGAGCGAGGTGTCGGTCACCCCGCCGGGCAGGCACATCTCCCCGCCGCCGGCGTCCAGTGCCCCGTAGGCCAGGTGCTTGCCGCAGCCGGAGCCGATTTCGAAGTAGTCCGGGTAGGCCCCCGCGGCGGTCAGGATGTCCGGGATGTAACGCTTGTCGATGAACTCCCGGACGGTCTGCAGCTTGCCCAGGAAGTTGGCGATGCGGTCGGTGGTGGGGCCCTGAGTCACGCCGCCGGGGACGATCCCCACGCTGTGGGGCATCTTGCCGCCCCAGATCGCCAGCATCTCATGGGCCACCCGCCGGATCTTAAGGGCCTCCACGTAGTGGGCTGCCAGACGCTGGTTGTCCTCCGTCGAGAGCCGGAAGTCAGTCTCGTAGCGAGGCAGGAAGGGGCCGAGTTCCCCGCGGGCGATGAAGTCCCTGATGGCGCTCAGGTCGTGATCCTCGCCGGCGTAGTTGGCCGCGGCGGCCACGTCCACGAAGTCGAGGGCCGCCAGGTGGTAGAAGTGCAGCACGTGCGACTGGATGTAGTTGCACCCGAGCATCAGGTTGCGGAGGAGCCTCCCGTTCTCGGGGATCGCGCCCTTGACGCCGAAGGCGTCGTCCAGCGCGCGGCTGGAGGCGGTGGCGTGGGCCGTGGGGCAGACCCCGCAGACCCGCTGGGTGATGCGCTGGGCGTCCAGCGGGCTGCGGCCCTGCAGGAATATCTCGAAGCCGCGGAAGAGCGTGCCACTGGAGCGGGCCTCCTTGACCTCGCCACCGTCAACGGTCGCCTCTATCTTGAGGTGGCCCTCGATGCGGTTTACCGGGTCAATGACGATCTTGCTCATCGGACGATCCTTCCTTCGCGGGGAGCTAGTCCTTGGTTACCCGGAACCGGGCCAGTCGCTCCTCGTCGATCTTCTCGTACATTGGGCCGTAGCCGCCTACGAACTCGGGCTCCACGCAGCCGTGGCAGGGGGAGCCCGCGCCCACGCACCAGTTGGTGCCGTTGTTCCACAGGCGGGTGGGGCAGTCGGCGTTGGTCGTCGGCCCCTTGCAGCCCAGCTTGTACATGCAGCCCTCTTCGCCGAGGTTCCTGGCGAAGCGCCCCGCCTCGAAGTCCGCCCGGCGCGGGCAGGTCTCGTGGACCAGCTTGCCGAAGTAGACCAGCGGCCGGCCGAGCTCGTCGAGCTCCTCCGGCACGGGCAGGCCGCTCAGCATGATCCGGGCCACGGTGCCCACGAACCAGTCGGGATGCGGCGGGCAGCCGGGAATGTTGATCACCGGCTTGTCGATGCCCCTCTCCTTGAGGAGCTCGCGCACGCCCACGGCACCGGTGGGGTTGGGGCCCGTCGAGGGGATGCCCCCGAAGGAGGAGCAGGTGCCCAGGGCCACCACCGCCAGGGAGCTCGCGGCCAGGTCGGCCACCGCCTCGGCCATGTAAAGGTGCTGGCCGCCCTTCTCGCCGTCGCCGCCGAAGCGGCCGCCCTCCGCGGTCGGCACCGCGCCCTCCACGACCAGCAGGTAGCCCTTCTCCTCCTTGGCCCCGAGCATCACCTCCACGGCCATCTCGCCGCTGGAAGCCATGATCGTGGGATGAAAGCGCAGGTTGACGTGCTTGCCGGGCACGATCTGGTCGAGCACCACCTGACGCGCGGTGACCGCCGCGGAGTTGAGCAGCGACACCGAGCAGCCCGAGCA
This sequence comes from uncultured Planctomycetia bacterium, assembly GCA_964581145.1. Taxonomy (GTDB): domain Bacteria; phylum Planctomycetota; class SZUA-567; order JAKLDR01; family JAKLDR01; genus CAZONU01. The sequence goes on along the minus strand of CAZONU010000184.1, from coordinate 393 downwards.
GCCGGCGCACTGCAGCCAGACGACTGGGTATTCCTTGGTTCCGCTCATTGAGCATCCTCCAGGTGGCGGACCGACATCCGCCTTCCGATTACGCAATCGGCTGAAAAACCCGCGGGCGACTTCCTGACCCGAGCGGGCGGGAAGCGGTGAGAGAACGTCGCTGTTCGCTTCTGCTTCAAGCGACTCCCCACTTGAGAACCTTCAAGCGTTAGGTTAACCTTCCTGTTGCTTGCGTCAAATGACTTTTCGCTCTATGCTTCGAAGTCGTGAGCACGCTGCGAATAGCCAGCAGCAACTGCTTCTGGTTCCAGGGCCGGCCCTTCGCGCCGGACCGGCCGGGGGAGCCCGTGCCCGGCATCCTCGGCCCGCTCGCCGGCCTCTACCGCCGCCTGG
>CAZONU010000183.1:0-9827 GCA_964581145.1 uncultured Planctomycetia bacterium | reverse complement strand
GGGGCGAAGCCCCCGTGGAAGTGCCGGGTTGGGCAGCTCCGCAGCCGGAACTGTTCCGGAATCTGCCCAGCACGGCACTAGGCGGCCGGGAGGAGCATCGGTCATGTCCGATTTCAGTATCAGCCGCGAGGACAAGAACGGGGTGGCCATGATCCGCGTCCAGGGCTTCCTCGACGCCCACACCTTCGAGCAGCTGGAGGAAGCCATCCGCGAGGTCTACGACGAGGGCTGCTTCAAGCTGGTGGTGGACCTGGCCAGGGTGGACTACATCTCCAGCGCCGGCGCGGGGGTGTTCATCGGGGCCCGCTCGGAGAGCCAGGAGAACGGCGGCGATGTGGTGCTGCTCAATCCCACCGAGGGCGTCAAGGAGGTCTTCGAGCTGCTGGGGCTCACCCAGATATTCAAGCTGGCCGACGACGAGGCCGCCGCGGTGGCGACTTTCTAGGAGGGCGCGGGCGGGAAGAGCCGTGATCATCATCAGCGCCTGCCTGCTGGGCGTGAGATGCAGATACGACGGAGCGGCCGAGCCGCTCCGTTCTTTTCCGGAAGAGATCGCCGGGCAGGCGCTGCTGCCGGTCTGCCCCGAGGAGCTCGCCGGGCTGGCTGCCCCCCGGCCCCCCGCGGACATCGAGGCCGGCGCCGACGGCGAGACGGTCCTGGACGGCGGCGCGCGCGTCCTGTGCGGGGACGGCACGGACGTCACCGGGGCCTTCCTGCGCGGGGCGGAAATCGTCGCCAGCCTGGCCCGGGAGCGCGGTATCGCCCTGGCGTGTCTCAAGTCAAAGAGCCCCTCCTGCGGCGCGGGCCGCACCCACGCGGGCGGCCGGGTCGTCCCCGGCTGGGGGGTCGCGGCCGCCGCGCTGCGCCGCGCGGGGGTACAGGTAATAGAGGCGGGCTGAGCGTGGTTCCCGACTTCGCGGCTCTCGACTTCGAGACCGCCGACTACCGCGCCGACAGCGCCTGCGCGGTGGCCTGGTGAAGGTCTCCGGCGGGCGCATCGTCGAGCGCGCCTGCCGCCTGATCCGCCCGCCGCGGCGGAGCTTCTGGTTCACCCACCTTCACGGGATTTCCTGGGAGGACGTGGCCGGCGAGCCCGCCTTCGGCGAGCTCTGGCCGGAGCTGGAGCCGGTGCTCTCCGGCGCGCGCTTCATCGCCGCGCACAACGCGCCCTTTGACCGCCGGGTGCTGGGGGCCTGCTGCGCGGCCGCCGGGCTGGCCGTCCCCGCCCCGCCCTTCGTCTGCACGCTGAACCTCGCCCGCCGGGTCTGGCGCCTGCCCGCCAACACGCTGTCCGCCGTCTCGGAGCACCTGGGCATCGAGCTCGACCACCACCGGGCGCTGAGCGACGCGGAGGCCTGCGCGCGCATCGTCCTGGTCGCCGCCGAGGCCGGGGCGCCCGTTTTGTGAGGTGAAGCGGGGGGCGCCGCCCGCTAGAATGTCCGCGCGATGAGCATCAAGGTCCTCGATCCCCGGGTACGCGACCAGATCGCCGCCGGCGAGGTGGTCGAGCGGCCCAGCTCGGCGGTCAAGGAGCTGGTCGAGAACGCCCTGGACGCCGGGGCGCGCCGCATCTCCGTGGAGCTCGAGGCCGGCGGCCGCCGGCTGGTGCGCGTGGCCGACGACGGCTGCGGCATGGACCGGGCGGACCTGGCGCTATCGGTCGAGCGCTTCGCGACCAGCAAGCTCTCGGGCGCCGGCGAGCTGACCGCCATCGGGACCCTGGGCTTCCGCGGCGAGGCCTTGCCCGCGGTGGCCTCGGTGAGCCGCCTGGCGATCACCTCGCGCGCGCGGGGGGCCGACTCCGCCTGGCGGCTGGCCGTCGAGGGGGGAGAGAAAGGCGAGCCCGAGCCGGCCGCCGGCGCGCCGGGCACCGTCGTCGAGGTCCGCGACCTCTTTTACAACGTGCCCGCGCGGCAGAAGTTCCTGAAGTCGGCGCGCACCGAGCTCAATCGCTCGATGGCCGCGGTCGCCAACCTGGCCCTGGCCCGCTTTGACGCCGCCTTCGCGCTGGAGCACGACGGGCGCTCGCTGCTGGACCTCCCCGCCGCCGAGCGCCTGGCCGACCGGGTCGCGGCGCTGTATGCGCCGGACCTGGTCGAGAACCTGGTCGAGGCCGAGGCGAAGCTGGGCTCCGGCGCGCGGGTCCGGGGCCTGGTGGGCCTGCCCGTCGAGCACCGGCCGAACGGCTCGGAGATCCACCTGTTCGTCGGCGGCCGGCCGATCCGCGACCGCACCGCGGCGGCGGCGGTCAACGCGGCCTACACCGGCCTCCTGCCGCTCAGGCGCTACCCGGTGGTCTTCCTCTTCCTGGACTTCCCCCCCGGGCGCGTGGACGTCAACGTGCACCCCACCAAGGCGGAAGTCAGGTTCGCCAAGCCCGGCGAGGTCTTCGCGCTCGTGGAGCGGGCGGTGCGCGGGGCGGTCTCCCGCGCCGAGCTGGCCGCGGCCGGCGGGGCGGAGTACAGCCCGGCCGAGCCCCGGGAGCCCGCCGCCCGGCGCGCGGCTGACCCCCCCGCGGCGATGCGCGCGCCCGCCGCGCCGCCGGGAGCCTCGCGCCCCAGGTTCACCAGCCCGCGCGCGCATCCCCGCCCCCGCGTGGAGCAGCCCCAGTTCGACCTCTGGCGGGGACAGGGACCGGAAGCCCGCGCAGCGCAGCGAGCAGGAACGGTCCATGTCCCCGGAACAGAAGCCCGCTCGCTCGCGGGAGGGGATGCGCCCGCCACGACGGGCAAGCTTCCGGCTGACGCCGGACTTGCGCATCCTGTCCCCGGAGGAGGCGCCTGGCGCTACATCGGCCAGGCGCTGGACGGCTTCCTGCTGGCCGAGCGCGCGGACGGCGTCCTGGTGGTCGACCAGCACGCCTTGCACGAGCGCCTGATTTACGAGGAGCTGCGCGCGGCCCGCGCGGAGAAGGGCGCGCCCAGCCAGGGGCTGATCATTCCCCAGACCGTCCAGGCCGGCCGCCGGAGCGCCGAGGTGCTGCGCTCCTCGCTTGACGAGTTGGGGGCGCTGGGTTTTGACATCGAGGAGTTCGGGGGCACCAGCTTCCTGGTCCGCGCGGTGCCCGCAGCGGTGGAGCTCTCCGACCTCGGCGGCTGCCTCGTCGAGCTGGCCGAGGAGCTGGCCGAGGGCGAAGCGCCCCGTTCGGACGAGCAGAGGCGCGAGCGGGTGCTGGCCGCGGTGGCCTGCAAGGCGGCGGTCAAGGCCGGCGAGCGCTTGAGCCCGCGGGCGGCCGAAGATCTGCTGAAGCGCGGATTGGCGCAGCGGCCCGCCGGGCCGCTGCACACCTGCCCCCACGGCCGGCCGACGTCCTTTCTCATTGATCGGGCCGAACTGGCCAAGCGGGTTGGCAGAAAGTAGTAAGCTGGCGCTCTAGCCGGCGGGCTCCTGGCCCTTGAGCATCTCCACGGCCTCGTCCACCGACTCGGTGATAGCCACCATGGGGGCCACCCCCAGGCGGTCGAGGACCAGCCGGACGCCCGCGTCGGGCGCGGCCAGCACCAGCCGCCCGCCGGCGTTCTCCAGGTAACGGATCAGGTCGATCAGCGCGCCCACCACTGCGGTGGGCAGGTTCTTGAGGACGGCCATGTCCAGCACCACCCGCGAGCCGGGCGTGTCCTTGAACCTGCCGAGCTCGGCGACCAGGTCGTCCCTCTCCGAGCTGGAAATGTGCCCGGAGAGCTTCAGGACGCGGACCCCTTCGCGATCGATGCTTTCGGTTTCCATGGCGCTCCTCACAACACCTTGATGCACATGACCGTGACGTCGTCCTCGTCGGGCACGTCGCCCTGGAACTCCTTCAGGGTTATCTCGATCATGTGCGCCAGGTACTTGGGCTCGTGCTTGCCGTACTCTTCGACGGTCGCGTAGAGGCGGTCGGTGCCGAACTCCTCCTTCTTCCTGTTGTTGGCCTCGACCACCCCGTCGGTGAACTGCACCAGCATGTCCCCGGAGGCCAGCTGGAGCTCCATCTCCTCGAGGGTGCGGTTGAAGACCGGCCCCTTGTCGATGCCCACGGCGATGCCCTTGGGCTCCAGGGGGTAGAGGCTGGGCTTGCGCGCGGGGTTGTAGAGCACCAGGGGGCTGTGCCCCGCGCGGCTGAACTTGAGGATCTTGGCCGCGATGTCCAGCACGCCGTAGAAGACGCTGGCGAAGGTGCTCTGGGCCAGGTCCTCGTGGACGTCCGCGTTGGTCAGCCGCAGGGCCTCGGCGGAGCTGGACAGGCCCTTGCCGTGGATCTTGAGGCTCTTCTTGACCATGCTCATCACCAGGGCGGCCTCCATGCCGTGCCCGGAGACGTCCCCCACCACCAGGCCGATCTCGTTTCCGCTGACCTTGACGAAGTCGTAGAAGTCCCCGGAGACGGTGGACATCGGGCGATAGAGCACGTGGAACTGGAAGCCGGGCACCTCGGGGCTGTCCGGCAGCATCATCTTCTGCTGCTTGCCGGCCTTCTCCAGCGAGCGCATCAGCTCCTTCTGCTGCTCGTCAACCTCCCGGGACTGGGTCATGGCCTCGCGGACCTGGTCGAGCTCCGCGCGGATGGCCTCGAACATGACGCTGTCCTGCTCGCCCGCCGGGCGGGTGACCACTGCGGCCTTCTTGGCCCCGCCGGAGGTCAGCTCCTCGAGCTCGGCGGCCGCGACCAGCTTGCCCTTGCCCCCCTGGTAGCCGGGGCAGGAATCCACCAGGTGCTTGGCGATAGCCCGGGGGGCCACCGACTTGGTCAGGAACTCGCTGGACATGTCCACCGAGTCGACGATCCGCTTGCAGTAGGGGCAGGCCCAGCGGTGCTTGTCGTTCTTGCAGCGCCACAGGGGGTCGGAGGCGGTCTTCTCGGCTACGGTGCCGGTCAGGCGCTTGATCCGCTCGGCGCCGGCCACCAGGCCCTGGAGGTACTGGAGGGTCTGGGGCTGGCCCTTGCCGTGGTCGTAGCCGAAGCACTTGCCCAGGTGCTTGATGATGGCCTCGAGGGTCTCGCGGGTCAGCTTGTTGGAGGAGAAGACCACCTCGGTGGGCCGGGTGCAGAAGGGGCAGTACCAGCTGCCCTCCGAGTCGCGCACCCGCCAGGCCGGGTTGCTGCGCATCTGCTGGGTGATCTCGGTCTTCTGGATGCTGCCGGCCAGGTGGCCGGCGGTGAGCTGTTGGCCCTCGAACTCCCGCCACGGGGGGCAGGACTTGAGGTGGTCCAGGACCTTGTCGAAGAGCTCGGGGTGGTCCTTGCCGTTCTCTACGCCGACCTTGCCGCAGTAGGGGCAGAGCCAGTTCTTCCCGAAGAGGTACTGGCCCCAGGCCAGGTTCTTGGAGAGCTCCTGGGCGACGCGCTCCCGCCAGCGCTTCTCCTTGCCGCCCCCGAACAAGGCCATGGTTTCGCGCCCCCCCCTGTTAAACCCGAAATACAGTGTTGCCGGCGCTTAGGCGGGCGATTATCCGGGCCTCGGCCGGACCGTCAAGTCGAGAAAGGACCTCCCGCCGGCCTTTCTCGTGCCCTTGCGCGGGGGCCTCTCCTCCATAGAATCAGGTTTTCCTCCGCCGGGGAGCGCCCGCGGAGCCTCTAGGTCCGGAGCCGGAGATGGCCGCCTACAAGCCCGCCGAGGTCGAAGCCAAGTGGCAGAAGCACTGGGAGGAGGCCGGGATATTCCGGATGGACCCGGCCGACCCCCGGCCCAAGTGCTACTGCCTGTGCATGTTCCCCTACCCTTCCAGCGTGCTGCACGTGGGCCACGGGCGGAACTACATCCTGGGCGACGTGCTGGCCCGCTACAGGCTGATGGGGGGATTCAACGTCCTCAGCCCCATGGGCTACGACGCCTTCGGGCTGCCCGCCGAGAACGCGGCCATCAGGACCGGCACCCCGCCGGCGGAAAGCACCCGCCGGAACATCGAGAGCATCCGCGGGCAGCTGGTGCGCTGGGGCCTGGGCTACGACTGGGAGCGGGAAATCTCCACCTGCGAGCCGGAGTACTACAAGTGGACCCAGTGGGTCTTCCTCAAGGTCTTCGAGCGCGGCCTGGCCTACAAGAAGGACTCCCCGGTCAACTGGTGCACCAAATGCAACACCGGTCTGGCCAACGAGGAGGTGGTCGACGGGCTCTGCGACCGCTGCGGCGCGGAGGTCGAGAGGCGCCAGCTGCCGCAGTGGTACTTCCGGATAACCGAGTACGCCGACCGGCTGCTGGACGACTTGAAGCTGCTCGGCGAGTGGCCCGAGAAGGTCCGGCGCATGCAGGCCAACTGGATCGGCCGCTCGGAGGGCGCGCGCATCGACTTCCAGGTGGCCGAGAAGCCCGAGGAGGTCATCTCCGTCTTCACCACCCGGCCGGACACGCTCTTCGGGGTCACCTTCATGGTCCTGGCCCCCGAGCACCCCCTGGTCGAGAGGCTCCTGGAGGGCACCCCTCAGAAGAAGACCGTGCTGGCCGCCGCGCGGCAGATGAGCGAACTGGGCGCCGCCGAGCGCACCAACCCCAACACCGAGAAGCTCGGCGTGCTGCTCGGCCGGCACGTGGTCAACCCCGCCAACGGCGAGAAGGCGCCCCTGCTGGTGGCCAACTACGCGCTGATGGAGTACGGCACCGGCGCGGTGATGGGCGTGCCCGCCCACGACCAGCGCGATTTCCTGTTCGCGAAAAAGTACGGCCTGCCCATAAGAGTAGTCATCAAGCCCCCCGACCGGGACCTCGACTCCGCGACCATGACCGAGGCCTACGAGGAAGACGGGGTGCAGACGGGCAGCGCCCAGTTCGACGGGCTGCCCAACCAGGAGGCCATCGGAGAGATTACCCAGTGGCTGGCCGGGGAGGGCAAGGGCGGCGCGGAGGTCAGCTACCACCTGCGCGACTGGGTCATCTCCCGCCAGAGGTACTGGGGCGCGCCGATTCCGATCGTGCACTGCGCCAAGTGCGGCACCGTCCCCGTCCCCGAGAAGGACCTCCCCGTGCTGCTCCCCGAGGTCACCGACTTCCAGCCCAAGGGCAAGAGCCCGCTGGCCGCGGTGCCCGGGTTCGTCGAGACCGAGTGCCCGTCCTGCGGCGGCGCGGCCGAGCGCGAGACCGACACCATCGCCCAGTGGCTGTGCTCCTGCTGGTACTTCCTGCGCTACCTCTCCCCGCACGACTCCGACCGGCCCTACGACCGCAAGCTCGCCGAGGAGTGGATGCCGGTGGACCAGTACGTGGGCGGCGTGGAGCACGCCGTGCTGCACCTGCTCTACACCCGCTTCATCGTCAAGGTGCTCCACGACTGCGGGGAGCTGGAGGCCATCGAGCCCTTCAGGGCCCTGTTCACCCAGGGGATGATCACCCGCTGGGCCTTCCGCTGCCCGAAGTGCAGCGCCTGGGTGGCCGCCGAGGAGGTCCACGGCAACCCCGCCGACGGCGAGGCGGTGGTCCACCGGAAGTGCGGCTCCTTCGTCAAGGCCGAGATGGCCAAGATGTCGAAGTCCTGGCTCAACGTGGTCTCGCCCGACGCGCTCATGGACCGCTACGGGGCCGACACCCAGCGGCTCTATACGCTCTTCATCGGCCCGCCGGAGAAGGACGCGGAGTGGTCCGACGCCGGGGTCATCGGCGCCTACCGCTTCATCAACCGGCTGTGGGACACGGTCACCGGATGGGCCGGGGAGCTCGCCCCGGTCAAGCCCTACCGCGGCCCGGCCGAATCGAAGGACCTCACCGCCTCGGACCGCGCGGTGCGCCGCAAGCTGCACCAGACGGTCCGCGCCGTGACCCGGGACATAGAAGACGGCTTCCAGTTCAACACCGCCATCGCCGCGGTCATGGAGCTGCTCAACGTGCTGCGCGCCAATCCCAAGGCCTCGGCGCCGGTGCGCCGCGAGGCCGTCGAGAAGATGCTGCTCCTGCTGGCGCCCTTCGTTCCCCACGTCGCCGAGGAATTGTGGGAGGCCATCGGCGGCGAGCCCAGCATCTTCGCCCAGAGGTGGCCGGAGGCCGACAGCCGCGCCGCCGCCGAGGAGGAGCTGGAGATCCCCGTGCAGGTCAACGGCCGGCTGCGCGGCAAAATCACCGTGCCGGCCGGCACCGGCCGCGAGGAGGTCGAGAAGCTGGCCCTGGCCGAGGAGAACGTGCAGCGCCACACCTCAGGCAAGGAGGTCAAGAAGGTCGTCGTCGTGCCCGGCAAGCTGGTCAACGTGGTGGTGAAATGAGGGACCCGATAGTCGAGGAAGTGCGCAAGGCCCGGCAGGCGCACGCGGCCAGGTTCGGCAATGACCTGCGCGCCATCTGCGAGGACCTCCGCCGGCAGGAGAAGTCCTGCGGGCACCGGGTCGTCAAGCTGGCGGCTAGGCGAAGCACAAGGGGGAAGGCGGGCTGACCAGCAGGAGAAAGGAGAAGGTTTTGGGGCCTGCTGAAAAGCAAGGCAACATCACTCGTAATCTGCCGCTGGAATATGTACGTGAGAGAACCGGTCTCGACATCACGGTGTATCGGAAGATTGCGCGGATGGTAAACGCCCACGCATGCTCCGCTGCAGAGGAGATCGCAGGCCTGATGAAAGCGGAACCGGCGGAACCGACGGAGGACCTTATTCACTTCTTCCATTCTGCCGGTATCATGATGGAGAAGTGAAGGTGAAAAGGGAATACGATCTCTCCAAGATGAAGAAGCGCCGGAACCCCTACGCGAAGCGCCTCAAGAAGCGGGCGAGGGCCAAAGGGAAGTAAGCGCGCAACCATGCCCACCAACCTGCCCCCCGAGGCCACTGCGGCCGAGAAGCGCTACAAGGAGGCCAGCGGCCTCCCCGAGAAGATATCCCGGCTCGAAGAGTTCATGAGCCTGATCCCCAAGCACAAGGGCACCGACAAGCTGCGCGCCGGCCTGCGCAAGCGCCTGTCCAAGCTCAGGGAACAGGCCCAGGCCGGAAAGAAAAAGACCGGCAGCCGGGCCGACTCGGCCTGGCGCATCGACCGCGAGGGCGCCGGGCAGGTGGCGGTGATCGGCCCCCCCAACGCCGGAAAATCCGCCCTGGTGAGCGCGCTCACTCATGCCCGCCCGGAGGTGGCCGACTATCCCTACACCACGCGCGCGCCCGCGCCGGGCATGATGCACTTCGAGAACGTCCAGGTGCAGCTCGTTGACACCCCGCCCCTGACCCGCGAGCACCTCGAGCCCGAGCTCATTGATCTCATTCGGCGGGCGGACATGGTCCTGCTGGTCGTCGACCTCCAGGGCGACGGCCTCGGGCAGCTCCAGGACGCCGCCGGGCTGCTCGGCGAGCGCAAGATCGTCCCCCGGCACCTGAGGCCCGAAGAGGCGGAGCGCGGCGCCGTCTACCCGCCGCTGCTGGTGCTGGTCAACAAGTGCGACGACAGGGCGGCCGACGGCGACTACGAGGTCTTCTGCGAGCTCCTGGCCGGCGACTGGCCGCTGCTGCCGGTCTCGGCCAGGACCGGACGCAATCTGGACGAGCTTCGCGCCAGGGTCTACGAGATGCTCGAGATCATGCGCGTCTACTCCAAGCCGCCCGGCAAGAAGGCGGACCTGAGCTCGCCCTTCACCCTCGAGCGCGGCAGCACCGTCGAGGATTTCGCCGCCGAGGTCCACCGCGACCTCGGCCGGCAGCTCAAGAGCGCGCGGGTGTGGGGCACCGGAGTCCACGACGGCCAGACGGTGAGCCGCGACCACGTGCTTCACGAGGGCGACGTGGTCGAGCTGCGCGTCTAGCGGCGGCTGAGCGGGGCCGCAGAAGTTCTCAAGGAGTGCGCGTGCCCCGGAGGGCCGGAGCCGGGGCGCCGGGGGCCTCCCTCCCAAGTAGAGGGAGGCCCCCGGCTGTTTCTCTTCGGCACTGCTGCGCCCTCGTGCGGCGGCCGG
>CAZONU010000182.1:9166-9908 GCA_964581145.1 uncultured Planctomycetia bacterium | reverse complement strand
ACTAAGTAGCCTCGTACAAAGAATGCAAGAATGACACGCGTCCGGGAAGTGCGGCGCATGCCCCTGATTCAGGGGTAGTTGGGCACGACCTGGACCAGCCTCGATTGGAACTCAATCTTGCATTCATTACGGGAGACACCTTAGGGCCCCGGGGTGGCGGCCCCTCCGCCGGCCTCCTCGCCGGCCTTCTCCTCCAGGTAGGCGGCCAGCCGCGCGCGGCGCCGGGCGCGGCGCTCCTCGCGCTTGCGGCGGTACCACAGCGTCGCGCGGCGCATCAGCGGGTAGGTGGCCAGCCCCAGGAGCAGCCCGGAGATGATGCTGCCGACGATCACCGGCCAGAGCACCTCCCAGCCCAGCTCGCGCGCGGCGACGAAGACCCGGCCGACGCTGTGCTTGAGTTCGAGGATGCTGACCTCGCCGGCGGCCTTGGCCAGCTTCTGTATCTTGCCCCAGATCTCGGGGTCCTCTTCTCCCCATACCGCCAGCTTGCCGAGCTTGTACTGGAGATAGAGTATGGGCGGGATGGTCAGCGGGTTGGTGATCCACACGGGGACCACCGAGGCCACCTTGTTGACCCGGGCCACGGTGGCCACCGCCGCGGCGATGATCATCTGGAAGCCGTAGACCGGCAGCATGGCCACGAACATGCCGATGGAGGCTCCGGCGGCGATGGACTCGGGCGAGTCGTTGAGCCGGACGAACTTCCGGAGCCACATGTAAGCTATGAGCCGGATGCGCCTCA
>CAZONU010000182.1:1657-9156 GCA_964581145.1 uncultured Planctomycetia bacterium | reverse complement strand
GGGGCGGGCCAGACACTCGGCCGCGGGAGCCAGCTCAGCCAGCTCCCGGGCGCGGCAGATCCCGGCGGCTTCCAGCTGGGCGGCGCCCAGCTCCACCGAGCCGGCCAGCGCCGCCGCGGGGATTCCGCGGCGCTGCGCGCGCCCGGCGGCGGCCGCCGGGGCCTTGCCGCGCAGGCTCTGGGCGTCGAGCCGGCCCTCCCCGGTCACCAGCAGCCGGGCCTCTTCCAGTTTAGCGTCAAAGCCCAGCGCGTCCATGACCAGTTCGGCCCCGGGCGCGAGCCCCGCGCCCAGAAATCCGGCCAGCCCGGCGCCCAGCCCCCCGGCCGCGCCGGCCCCGGGCAGCGCGGCGACCCGGCGGCCCAGGTCCCGGGCCAGGAGCTCGGCCAGGCGCGCCAGGCCGGCCTCCAGCTCCTCGACCATCCCCGGAGTGGCCCCCTTCTGGGGCCCGAACACCCGGGCGGCGCCGCCCGCGCCCAGGAGCGGCGAGTCTACGTCGCAGGCCACCTGGATTTCCACGTCCCTCAGCGCGGGGTCAAGTTCCTCCGCGTCGATGCGCGCCAGGCGGCAGAGCTCCCCGCCGCCGGGGGCGAGCTCCCGCCCTGAGCCGTCCAGCAGGCGGACGCCCAGCGCCGCGGCCATGCCCGCGCCGCCGTCCACCGTGGCGCTGCCGCCCACGCCCACGATTATACGGCGCGCCCCGCGGCGGGCGGCGTCGGCGATCAGCTCGCCGACCCCGCGGGTGGTGGCCAGCAGGGGGTTGCGCCGCGCCTCAGTGAGCAGCGGCAGGCCCGCGGCGGCGGCCATCTCGACGGCGGCCAGCCGGCCGCCGTCGAGCAGCGCGTAGGCCGCCGGGACGCGCATCCCCGGCAGCGGGCCGGAGACCTCGGCCTCGACGCGCCCGGCGCCGGGCAGGCCCGCGAAGCAGTCGACCAGCCCCTCGCCGCCGTCGGAGAGCGGCAGCTCGGCGGCCTCAAAACCCGCGGCGGCCAGTCCGCGGGCGATGGCCGCGGCAGCGGCGCGCGCGGAGAGCGAGCCCTTGAAGGTGCAGGGGGCGGCCAGCGCTTTCATCAGCGGACCATTAAACCCGAACGGCACCCCGCGCGCAACCACGCTCGCGCGGCGCCGCACCCGGCGGCACTTTCCGGGGGAAACCGGTTTTGAGGGGGAAAACGCTTGACACCGCGCTCTCGGAAAGCTACGCTTCCCTTCAGCAAGAAGCCGCCGGGGTGTGCCCGGCGAGGAGCTTGAGAAAGAGGAGAGACATGGCGAAGAAGAAGAAGGCGAAGAAGAAGAAAAAAGTTGCCAAGAAGAAGCCGGCCAAGAAGAAAAAGAAGAAGAGCAAGCGCAAGCCCAGCGCGGCCTTCATGAAGGCCATGAAACCCAGCGCCGCCCTGGCCGAGGTGGTCGGGGCCAAGCCCCTGCCACGCACCCAGGTGGTCAAGAAGCTCTGGGTCTACATCAAGAAGAACAAGCTCCAAGATAAGGTCAACCGGCGCATGATCAACGCCGACGCGGCGCTCAAGGTCGTCTTCGGCGGCAAGAGGAAGGTGTCGATGTTCGAGATGACCAAGCTGGTCAACAAGCACCTCAAGTAGACCGGCTGGTCATTTCAGCGCTCGACGGCCCGCGGGGAATGGGACCCCGCGGGCCGTGCTTCTTGAGCGCCCCGGCCTGCCCTTGCGCCGGCGGAGCCCGGCTATTACATTGGATTAGTGCGGGGTTTTCGTTGGACTTTCCGGCCCGCAAGTGGTTTTAACCTTCCGGGGCTGAGTGCGGCCGCCGCGGGTGCTGGCAATCGGAGAACGCAAATGCGTATAAGTAGGTATCTTACGGTGACATTGGCGGTGCTGCTGCTCTCCGCGGCGCCGCGCGCGCTGGGCGGGGCGGCGGGCAAATCCACGGACATGCAGTGGGCCGAGGAGAACTACAAGGCCGGCCGCTACGCCGACGCGGTCAAGAGCCTCAAGGCCGTGCTCGCCGGGGAGGCCGAGGCCGAGAAGCCCGGGGCGCGGCGCTTCCTGGCCCGGGTGTACCTGATCACCGGCGGGTACGACGAGGTCGGCAAGCTCTTCGCGGGGCTCAAGAGCCCCACCCCCGAGGAGCTGGTCCTGGTCGGCCGCGCGCACGTCGCCCGCGGGCGCTACAAGCAGGCCGAGGAGGCCTTCGATAAGGCCTTCGCGAACAGCAAGCAGAAGTCGGTGGCCGCGCGCGTGGAGCTGATCGATTTGTGGACCCTCACCGGCCGGCGCGACGAGGCCGAGCTGGCCCGCACTTGGTTCTTCAAGAACTACAGGAAGATTTCCAAGATCCGCTACGGGCGGGTCAAGAACAAGAAGGGCGAGACCCGGGAGGTCACCGACCCCGCCGAGCTGGTCATCCTGGCCCGGGCCATGGCTCCGGTCGACCCCCAGGGGGCCATCAACGCGCTGACCGTCGCCCAGCAGAAGGGCAAGGGCTCGGGGGAGGTCGAGCCCTACACGCGCTCCTTCTTCCTGTTCATGGAGAAGTACGCCTGGGGCTACGCTCCCGGCGAGCTGCGCGGCGCGGCGGGGATCAACAAGAAGCACCCCGACGTCCTGTTAGGGACCGCCTACTACCAGTGGACCCGCCGGAAGAACGCCGAGGCCGCCGAGAAGGCCCTCCAGGAGGCGCTGGCGACCAACCCCGGCATGATCGCGGCGCGGGTGATGATGGCCCACCTGCACCTCTTCGACGACGAGTACGAGAAGGCCAGGAAGCAGCTGGACGAAGCTCTCAAAGTCAATCCCAAGGATCTCGAGGCCCTCTCCACCCTGGCGGCCTACTACTACGACACCCGCGAGGAGAAGGAGTTCAAGGCCACCTGCGAAAAGGTCCTCAAGCTCAACCCCAGGTACGCGGAACTCTACAACACCATCGCCGGCGCCTGCGAGCGCAAGCGCCAGTTCCCCCAGGCGCACAAGTTCTACAAGAAGTCCATCGAGCTGGACCCGACCCACTGGCGGGGCTACTACGGGGCGGGCATGGCCCTGGTGCGCCGCGGCGAGGACGTCGAGGGCAAGAAGCTCCTGGAAAAGGCCTTCAAGCTCAACAAGTACAACCTCTTCTGCCGCAACATGCTGGTGGTGCTCGACAAGCTGGTGCCCCCCAAGGGCTATACCAGCAAGTTCGACAGCATCAAGACCAAGCACTTCGTGATCTGGGCGCCCAAGAAGGACGCCGCCTTCCTGCTGCCCTACTACGCCCGCTGCCTGGAGGAGGGCTACGCGCGCTTCCGCTCCAAGTACAAGTTCACCCCGGAGAACCCCACCGTGGTGGAGATCTTCAGCAGCCATTCCTCCTTCTCGGCGCGGACCACCGGGCTGCCGCTGATCGGCGCCGACGGGGCCTGCTTCGGCAAGCTTGTAACCCTGGACAGCGCGCGGGTCTGGCAGGCCGGCACCGTGCCCAAGTTCAACTGGGCCACCGTCGCCGAACACGAACTGATGCACGTTTTCAGTCTTCAGTTGACCAACTACCACATCCCCCGCTGGTTCACCGAGGGGCTCAGCGTCTACGAGGAGCGGGTCCCCCGCATCGAGCTGGACCGCCTGTTCGCCAGCGCGGCGCGCAACAACCGCCTGATAAAGGTCAGCGAGCTTAACCGCCAGATGACCCGGCCCACCGCGCGGATGAACCCGCTCCTGGCCTACTACCAGGCCCGGCGCATCGTGGAGTTCATCTACGCCGAGCACGGCATGGAGGGCATGACCAAGCTGCTGGCCGAGTGCAAGGCCGGGCACAAGATCGAGGCCTGCATCCAGAACGCCCTGGGCTGCACCATGGAGGAGTTCGAGAAGCAGGTCCTGGCCCACCAGAAGAAGTTCGCCGCCGAGCAGGTGCGCATCTCCGGCGCGCCCGACCGGGCCACCTTCACCAAGCTGAAGCTGGAGGCCAAGCAGAACCCGGACGACCCCGAGAAGCTCGCCGCGCTGGCCTCCGCCTACCTCCAGGGCCGCCGGCCCAACTGGGCCTCGGCCGCCAAGCACGCCAGGCAGGCGGTGGCCAAGGGCGAGAAGGGCAAGGGCGTGGCCCGCGGCTACGCGGTGCTGGGCTTCATCGCCTTCCAGAAGGAGGAGAAATTCCGCAAGGCCCGGGAACTCTTCGAGAAGGCCGTGAAGCTCGACCCCGGCAACGTCGCGGCGAACCTGTACCTGGGGGTCTGCGCCGGCAAGGAGGGCAAGAGCCAGCTGGCCGTCAGGCACCTGCTGGCGGCCAAGAAGCTCTCGCCCCGCAACATCGGCAAGTTCAACGCCTACGAGGAGCTCTACAAGGTCTACCGCGACCTGGATGAAGACAAGAAGGCCCTGGCGGTGATGCGCGAGCGGGTGGCCGTCGACAAGAAGGGCTACGAGGTGGCGGTCAGGCTCGGCAAGCTGGCCCTGGGCGCCAAGGACTGGAAGCTGGCCGCCTGGAGCGCCTGGCAGGCGGTGCGGGTCGACCCCTTCAAGGCCGACCCCCACCTCATCTGGGGCCGGGCCGCCGAAGGCACCAAGGACTTCAAGACCGCCGAGCGCGAGTGGCGCCTGGCAGTCAAAACCGACGCCGCCAGCGCCGAGGCCAGGCTGGGCCTGGCCCGCGCGCTGGCCGCGCTGGGCCGCAAGTGGGAGGCCAAGAAGGCCGCCGAGGAGGCGGGGGCCCTGGAGCCCGACCACCCGGAGGTCAAGAAGTTCCTGAAAGACCTCGGCCCGGTCAAGGAGCCCCCCAAAAAGCCGGCCACGCCCGAGGAGAAGGCCAAGGCCGAGAAGAAGTTCATGGAGGATATGACCGAGCCGCCCGCAGAGAAGAAGAAGAACCCGCCGGTCCTCAAGAAGCTCGAAAAGGTCGACGCCTGCCGGCCGGCAGCGGGGCTCGCCGCTTGACGCTGGAGAAAGGCTACCTCCAGGTCTACACCGGGAGCGGCAAGGGCAAGACCACCGCCGCGCTGGGCCTGGCCCTGCGCGCCGCCGGCGCCGGGCTGCGCGTCTTCATCGCCCAGTTCGTCAAGGGCATGCACTACAGCGAGCTCGACGCGCTGAAGCGCTTCGAGGACCTGATCACCGTGAAGCAGTACGGCCGCGATTGCTTCATCAAGAAAGAACCCACCGCGGCGGACGTCGCCGCCGCGCGCGCGGGGCTGGAAGAGGTGAAGAAAACACTGGCCGCCGGGGGCTGCGACGTGCTGGTGCTCGACGAGGCCAACATCGCCACCTTCTACGAGCTCTTCAGCGTCGAGGAGTTGCTGGAGGTCATCGACTCGCGCCCGGAGGGCGTCGAGGTGGTGGTCACCGGCCGCCGGGCAGACCCGAAATTGTTGGAACGGGCGGACCTCGTCACCGAGATGCGCGAAGTGAAGCACTATTACGAGAAGGGCGTCAAGGCGCGGGAGGGTATCGAAAAGTAGAAGCGGGGCTTACTTGTTCTTCTGAGGAGCAAACGGCTTGCCGGCGCCCAGCACCATGGCCAGGCCGCGCTGCCCCACCGACGCGGGTTTCTTAAGGGCCATGCGCAGCGCGGACACCAGCAGCTTGAATTCCCGGGACACGACCTGACCTCCCTCCCTGATAGAATCGGGAAAAACCGGCCGGGCCTTGAGCCCGAAATGCGCGCCGCGGAAATCACGTATGCATTTGCGAACTGGCCCCCACTTGCCCCCTCCGCCCCGATGCGATATACTCCCGGGACCGCCGCGGACGCAGAGGAACCGGAATGCCTGAGAGCTACAGCCTGACCAGCCTGGAGCAGCTCGAAGCCGAGAGCATCCACGTCATCCGCGAGGTGGCCGCCGAGTTCGAGCGCCCGGTGATGCTCTACTCCGTCGGCAAGGACTCCTCGGCGATGCTCGCGCTCGCCCGCAAGGCCTTCGCCCCGGGGGGGCTGCCCTTCCCGCTGCTGCACGTGGACACCACCATGAAGTTCCCGGAGATGTACGAGTTCCGGGATGCTTACGTCAAGAAAATCGGCGCGGAGCTGCGCGTCCACGTCAACCGAACCGCGTTGGACGCGGGCGCGAGCCCCGAGAAGCTGGGTACTGTAGAATGCTGCGCGCGGCTCAAGACCCGGGGGCTGCTGGACGCGCTCAAAGAAGGCGGCTACGACGCGGCCTTCGGCGGCGCCCGCCGCGAGGAGGAGCGAAGCCGCGCCAAGGAGCGCATTTTCTCGTTCCGTGACGCGGCCGGCCAGTGGGACCCCAAGAACCAGCGCCCCGAGCTGTGGAACCTCTACAACTGCCGGGTCAAGCCCGGCGAGAGCATCCGGGTCTTCCCGCTGTCCAACTGGACGGAGCTGGACGTCTGGACCTATATACACGTGGAAGAAATTCCCGTGGTCCCGCTTTACTTCGCGGCCGAGCGCGAGGTCGTCGAGCGCGACGGCCAGCTCATCCCCCTCTACCCGGGGCTTGCGCTCCGCGAGGGCGAGAGCCCGCGGAAGATCACCTGCCGCTTCCGCACGCTGGGCTGCTACCCCTGCACCGGCGCGGTGGAGTCAACCGCGCGCTCTGTCCCGGAGATAGTCGATGAGCTGATCGGGGCGCGCCACACCGAGCGGGTCACCCGGGTCATCGACCACGACCAGGACGGCTCCATGGAGCAGAAGAAGCGGGAGGGCTACTTCTGATGGCCGCTCCCGACCCGGTCCGCCGCGGCGGGGAGGCCGACCTCCTGCGCATGGTCACCGTGGGCAGCGTGGACGACGGCAAGAGCACCCTGATCGGCCGGATGCTGCACGAGTCCCAGGGCATCATGGAGGACGAGCTGGCCGCCGTCCGGGGGGCCTCCGCCCGGATGGGCCGTGGGGAAGCCGACCTGGCCCTCTTGATCGACGGACTCAAGGCCGAGCGCGAGCAGGGCATCACCATCGACGTGGCCTACCGCCACTTCCGCACGCCCGCGCGGCGCTTCATCATCGCCGACTGCCCCGGCCACGAGCAGTACACCCGCAACATGGTCACCGGGGCCTCCACCGCGGAACTGGCCGTGCTGCTCATCGACGCGCGGCTGGGGGTCCTGACCCAGTCCAAGCGCCACGCCTTCATCGCTTCGCTGCTGGGCGTGCCCCACATGGTGGTGGCCGTCAACAAGATGGACCTGGTCGACTACTCCCAGGAGGTCTACGAGAGGATCGTGGCCGACTACGGCCGCTTCGCCGCGCGGCTGCGCATAAAGGACCTCACCTACGTGCCGGTCAGCGCCCTCAAGGGCGACAACGTCGTGGTCCGCAGCGAGAAGATGCCCTGGTACGGCGGCCCTTCGCTGCTGGATCACCTGCAAAATGTTTACGTGGCCAGCGACCGCAACCTGGTCGACCTGCGCTTCCCGGTGCAGATGGTGCTGCGGCCCGGCCCGGGCTTCCGGGGCTACGCCGGGCGCGTGGCCTCTGGGGTGCTGCGCGCCGGCGACGAGGTGGTGGCCCTGCCCTCCGGCCGGACCTCGCGGATAGCCTCGGTGTCCGCCGCGGGCCGGGAGGTTCGCTACGCCTTCCCACCGCAGTCGGTTGCCGTC
>CAZONU010000182.1:0-1647 GCA_964581145.1 uncultured Planctomycetia bacterium | reverse complement strand
GGCGACATGCTGGCCCACCCGGCCAACCAGCCCGGGCTGCGCGGCGAGATCGAGGCTATCATCGTGTGGATGGACGCCGAGAGGTTCCGGCCCGGCCGGCAGTACCTGGTCAAGCACGCCGCCGGCACGGTCCGCGGCAAGTTCACGCGGCTTCACTACCGCATCGACCCCGACGAGCTCCACCGCGAGGAGGCCGCGGAGCTGGGCCTCAACGAGATCGGCCGGGTGGACGTCGAGCTCCCCCGCCCGCTGGCCTGCGACGAGTACACCCGCAACCGGGCCACCGGCAGCTTCATCGTCATCGACCCGGAGAGCAACGCCACCGCCGCCGCGGGGATCGTCATCGAGCGCGCCAAGCGTCGCCGGGCACGGAGCGCCGGCGCGGGCGCCGCGCCGGTCAGCCGCAACATCACCCGCCAGCGGGGGCTGGTGGGCGGCGAGGACCGCGCGGGGCTCCTGGGCCAGAGCCCGGCCACCGTGTGGCTCACCGGCCTGAGCAGCTCGGGCAAGAGCACCCTGGCCTTCGCGCTGGAGCGGCGCCTGGTGGACGAGGGCCGGGCCTGCTACGTGCTCGACGGCGACAACGTCCGCCACGGCCTGGGCCGCGACCTGGGCTTCTCGGCCGAGGACCGCGCTGAGAACATCCGGCGGGTGGCCGAGACCGCCCGGCTCTTCAACGACGCGGGGCTCATCGCCGTCACCGCCTTCATCTCCCCCTACCGCGACGACCGCCGCGGCGCGCGCGAGATCGTCGGCCCGGAGCGCTTCGTGGAGGTCTTCGTCGACGCGCCCCTGGAGGTCTGCGAGTCGCGCGACCCCAAGGGGCTTTACCGCCGGGCCCGCGCCGGGGAGATAACCGAGTTCACCGGAGTTTCCGCGCCCTACGAGGCGCCCCGGGACCCGGAGCTGCGCGTCCGGACCGACCGGCTCAGCGTGGACGAGGCCGTCGACCGGATAATGGGCCTGCTGCGCGAGCGGGGCGTCTTCGGGTAGCGAGGCGGGGGCGGCCCCCGGCCGGCAAATTGCTGCAAGTCTCACAATCAAGTGGATTGCGCGCGAAGCCCCGTTGACAAACGGCTCCCCCTCGGCTAATCTTGGAGCCGCGGGCCCGTAGCTCAACGGTTAGAGCAGCGGACTCATAATCCGTTGGTTGGAGGTTCGAGTCCTCCCGGGCCCACCGAAATTCGCCGCGAATAGCCGATTGACATTTGCGGCGTTGGAGTTATAAATAGCCGCGCGCGGCGGCTTTCGGGTAGGGGTGCCGCGCTCGTTGACCGGCATCTGACCGCGGCATGGAGAGCGAAGGGAGAGGGACATGGACTGGACAATCGGGCTGATTGTAGCTGGCGTTTTCGTGGTGCTTCTGATCGTCCTGCTGATAATCCGGAAGAAGCAGAAGAACCAGTAGCGGCGACACGCCCATTGCGGGGCACCGCCCCGCGCACCGCATGGGTCGGCCCCCGCCAGCGGGCGGCCGCACCTGCCGCGCCGGTCCACTGAACCGGGCGGCGCGGGAGGAAGCCCCGGGCCGGTAGGTCCGGGGCTTCCTTGTGCGGGCTTCGGGGTTTATATCACTTTCCGTACACCGGCAGGTATCTGTAGTAGACCTCCAGGCACAGCGCCCCCAGCGAGGTGGAGAACACCCGG
>CAZONU010000181.1:1031-9936 GCA_964581145.1 uncultured Planctomycetia bacterium | reverse complement strand
GGCTTAGGCTGGTTATCGCACCAGCGGCGGAATAACCCGTCCCCTGCGGGGTGTATCGGGCAGAAAGGAGCCGTCTGAGGGTGAGGCAGCCGCCCAGCGACTCTGACCTGGTCCGCCGCTTCCGGGCCGGCGAGGCCCGCGCCTTCGAGGCGCTGGTCGACCGCTACAAGCGGCCGCTGTTCGTGCTCCTGGTCCGGCTGGTCGGCGACCGCAGCGCCGCCGACGACCTCCTCCAGGAGTGCTTCGTGCGGCTCTGGCGGCACATCGACGACCTGGACGCGTCCGAGCCGCTCTACGGGCTGCTGCGGCGCATCGCGGTGAACCTGGGCCGCAACCACCTGCGCGGCCGGGCCCGCCGCCGGGCGGCGATGGAGGCCGCCGCGCGGCAGGTCCCGCCGACGCCGCAGGACGGGTCGGGGACCGGCGGCGAGGAAGAGACCGCCCGGGCCGTCGAGCAGGCCATGGCGGAGATGCCCGAGGAGCAGCGCACCTGCCTGGTCCTCAGGGTGCAGGAGGAGATGAGCTACGCGGAGATCGCGGGGGCGACCGGCGCGGCGGTGGGCACGGTGATGAGCCGGCTGTCGCGGGCCCGCGCCGCCCTGCGCGAGAAGCTGAAGCAGAGGGCCGTGCTGTGAACTGCAAGGAATTCACCGAGTCGGCCGCCGCTTGGCTGGACGGCGAGTTGGCCCCCCGGGAGAAGCAGGCCGCCGCCGGGCACCTGGCCGGGTGCGGGGCCTGCGCCGGGTTGGTCGAGGACCTGGCCGCCGCGGACCGCGCGGTGGCCGCGCGGCCGGCCGCCGGGCGCCCCGAGGCGGAGTGGGCGGACTTCAACCGCCGGCTGATGGTGCGCATCGCCATGGGCGAGCGCTCCCGGGCCGAAGGGCAGGCGGCGCGCTCGCGGCGCATCTGGAGGCGGACCCTGCGCCTGGCGGTCGCGGCCGCCGCGCTCGTGGCCGCGGCCTGGGCCGGCTGGGCGGTGCGCCCGCTGCTGCTCGGCGAGGACGGGCCGGGGACCGGGAACGGCCTGGTCGCCGGGAACGGCGACGATTACGTGGGCTCCCCCGTGCTGGCCGCCGACGGCGGGGAGGAGCTCGAACGGCTGCTGGCAGCGGCCGAGAGCATCCTGGTGCGCCTGAAGAACGCCGACCCGGAGGACCGCGAAGAACTGGCCGACATCCGCTCGGCGGTGATCGACAGCGGCCTGCCCGCGCGCCTGGCCGAGCTGCGGCGCTCGGCGGACGTCTCCGACCCCGCGCTGGCCGCCGCCCGGCCGGTGGAGATGGTCCTGGTGCGCATGGCCAACCAGGAGCCCTCCGAGTCGGAGGAGTTCAAGGAAATTCAAAATCTCGTGCTGGACAACGCCCTGGTGGAGCGCACCAGGTCGCTGAGGGCCTCGCACTAGCAGGCCGGGAGAGAGGAAATGCGGAAGCTTGTCACTTGCGTGCTGATCCTGGCCGGAGCGCTCTCGGCCGCCGCCGCCGGCGAGTCGGAGACGGCCAAGACTCCCCGGGAGAAGCTCGCCGAAGAAACCGCCAGGCGCCGCGCGCAGACCAGGAGGATATACAACGGGGCCTTCAGCGGGAACATCATGAAGAGCCCCAAGAGGGCCGAAGCCGCCTTCGCCGCGGCCCAGAAGAAGATGGAGAAGATCAACCCCAAGGACCCCGGCGACCCCTCGATCGGCCGGGCGCTCTTCCAGCGCGGCTTTCTCAACATGGAGGCCGGCGCGCACAAGCAGGCCGTGGAGCTCTCCGAGGAGCTGGTCCGGCGCTACCCGCAGCACGTCTACGCCGACGACGCCCTCTACCGGGTGGGCTACATCTACCAGCACTACCTCAAGGACCCCGCCCGGGCCGCCGCGGCCTACACTCGCCTGGCGGAGATGTATCGCGACCGGGAAACCGCCAGCCAGGCCATGTACCAGCAGGCCCGGGTCGCGGTGCAGCAGCAGGAGGTCAAGAAGGCAGTCGTGTACTTCAACGACGCCCAGATGAACGCCAGCCAGCAGCGGGTCTCCCGGAGGGCGCCGGGCATCAACTACTACGAGGCCCAGAGCGACCACATGCTCCGCTTCATCGCCAGGAACACCGAGCCGAAGGAGGACAGCCGGCCCCTGGCGCTCTACCTCAAGGGCGAGGACGACCTCAAGGAGGGCCGGTTCAAGGCCGCCGGGAAGAGCTTCGCGGAGATAATCAAGAAGTACCCCAGGAGCAAGCTGGCCGACGACGCCGAGTTCGGCGCCGCCGAGTGCCGCCGCCGCCAGCTGGAGCTCAAGGAGGCCGCCGGCCTCTACGCGACCTTCATCAAGAAGCACCCCAAGAGCGAGCTGGCCCCCGCGGCCCGCTTCCGGCTGGCCGAGCTCAAGCGCGTGGCCGGGCAGGAGGGGGAGGCCGCCAGGCTCTACCGCGAGGTCCGCACCGAGCTGGACAGGCGCTCTGCCGCCGGCAAGGGGAAGGGGAAGCTCCCCCCGGAAATGCGGCGCTTCCGGGACATCTCGGAGGGCCGGCTCAGAGAGATCCACGCGCGCCGGGCGGCACCCTCGAAGTGAGGGGCGTCGCCGGGGAACCGCTCCAAATTGGTTGAGGGAATTCCCCCTTCCGGTTAGACTCCCGCCCCATGAAGTCGCCCGTCATGCTGGTGGTCGGCGCCCGGCCGAACTTCGTCAAGGCCGCGGCGCTGCTGCGCGCGCTCCGCGCCCGCCGTCTGTCAACCGTCCTCTGCCACACCGGGCAGCACTACGACTGGGAGATGAGCGGCAGCTTCTTCCGGCAGCTGGGCCTGCCCAAGCCCGGATACTTTTTGGGAGTGGGCTCGGGGAGCCACGCCCGGCAGACCGCCCGGGCCATGGTCGCCGTGGAAAAGACCCTGCTCGCCGCCCGCACGGCGCTACTTGTGTTGGTCGGCGACGTCAACTCCACCATGGCTGCCGCCCTGGCCGCGGCCAAGCTCGGCGTGCCGGTGGCCCACGTGGAAGCCGGGCTGCGCAGCTTCGACCGGCGCATGCCCGAAGAGGTCAACCGGGTGGTCACCGACGCGCTCTCCGACCTGTTTTTCGTAACAGAGCAGGCCGGGGTGCGCAACCTCCGCCGCGAGGGCGCGGACATGAAGCGCGTTCACTTGTGCGGCAACGTGATGATCGACACGCTCTTGAGGCTGCGCCCCCGGGCGGGGCGGATGCGCCTGGCCCGGCGCTTCGGACTGGAGCGCGGCGGCTACGCGCTGGCCACCCTGCATCGTCCGGCGAACGTTGACGATCGCGAAACTTTGGCCAGCCTGGTTGAGGCGTTGGAAAAGATTTCCGCGCGGCTGCCGGTGGTGCTCAGCGCCCACCCCCGGACCACCAAGAGCCTGCGGCGTTTCCGGCTCACAAACCGATTCAAGAAGCTGACTGCCGCGCGCTCAAACCGCTCCGACGGGCTGTGGCTCCTGCCTCCACAAGGTTATTTGGAATTCATGTCCCTGCTGGGTGATTCGCGCATGGCGCTGACCGACAGTGGCGGGCTGCAGGGCGAGACCTCCGCGCTGGGCGTGCCCTGCCTGACTCTGCGCGAGAACACCGAGCAGCCGGTCACCGTGAGGAAGGGCACCAGCGTGCTGGTCGGCTCGGACCCGAAAAAAATAGTCGCCGCAGTCCGGCGGGCGCTGAAGCGGCCCAAGCCCCGCAAATGCAAAATCCCCCTGTGGGACGGCAGGGCCGCCGGGCGGATAGCCGCCGTAATCGCCCGGGTCCTCAAGGGCAAGGGCCGCCGCTTGTGATTTCAGAGGGCCGTTTCCCGAAATACACCGACTTCGCGCCGTCAGTGCCGGTCTGGCGCGTCACGCCGGATAGACGCGGCTGCATGCACCGCTTCTTCGACACGTCGCCGATAAGCCCGTCAGGGCGCTACCTGGCCGTATTTCAGATGCCCTTCGAGGACCGGCGGCCCGAGCCGGGGGACGCCGGCGCGGTCGTGGTCGTGGACCTGGAGACCGGCAAGGATGAAGTCGTGTCCGAAACATGCGGGTGGGAACCCCAGATGGGGGCCAATATCAACTGGGGAGGCAGTGATCGCGAACTCTTCTTCAACGACGTGGATTGCGGCGCGTGGCGGCCGTTTTCCTGGAAGCTGGACCCTCTTTCCGGGAAGCGCGAGCGAATGGAGGGGACCGTATACCACGCGTCACCGGACGGGCGCACGTTGATTTCCGCGAACATGGCGACCATGGGCAAGACCCAACCCGGCTATGGCGTCCGGGTGCCGCGGGAAGGAGTCAGGCGCAATATCGGGCCGGCGGATGACGACGGCTTCCATGTCACGGATACGTCGACCGGCAGGCGGCGGCTGCTCGTGTCCATCAAGGACCTGCTCACGGAGGCCGATCCGGCGGTTCTAATCGAAGACCCCCAGAGCTGTGAGATCTACGGGTTTCACAGCAAGTTCAACCCTCAGGGCAATCGCGTCATGCTCAGCCTGAGGTGGTTCCTCGCGAAGGACGAGCCCCAGTGGGACCTCTTCGCGACCGGCCACGACGCGGTGCGGTTTGCATGGGTCACGATGCGTCTGGACGGCAGCGACATGCACTGCGCTGTCGGCCCCGAACAATGGGAAAAGGGCGGACACCACGCCACCTGGTTCCCCGACGGGGAGCGGATATCGATGAACCTGAACATCGACCGGCAGGGGCTGAGGTTCGTCCAGGTCAACGCTGACGGAAGCGGCCTGCAGAAGATACTTGACGACGTCCCCGGCTCCGGCCATCCGACGATCTGTCCCAACGGCACGCACCTGTTGACCGACACCTACACGAAGGAAAACGCCGCCTTTGGGGATGGCACGGTCCCCCTGCGCTGGATAGATATTGCCACCGGTCATGAAGAGGCCATCGTGCGCTTCAGCACCCGGCGACTGCACGACGACTCGGCCCTGCGGATTGACCCTCACCCGGCGTGGGATCGCGCCGGGCGTTACGTTACGTTCAACGCCCTGGTTGATGGGACCAGGCAGGTTCTCATTGCAGACATGAAGGGCCTCGTGCAGTAAGATTCCGCTGCGGGACGGCAGGGCCGCCGGGCGCATAGCCGGGGTAATCGCCCGGTTCCTCAAGGGAAAGAGCCTCTGAGCCGGGGCCCAGGACCATGAAACTCGCCGGTCCGGGCTACCAGACCACCAGTCGATAATTGGTGTAGACTGGTCCCGGAATCCCGGAAATCCACCTGGGCCGCTTCATAACTTCCCCTCAGGGCCGGTGGCGGACGGTTGTTTCAGGAGTTTGCTTATAGCAGGATGGTCGCGAATAGTGGCAAATCGGCTGTCTATTAGCGCCTTTCGACGATAGCTTTCGTCCAACTCGATAGCGCGCCGGAGACTTCCGGCGGCACGTTCAGCGTTGCCTTTTAGACCAAATACCCACGCCTGCATATAATGGGTAAGTGCGAAATCCGGCCGAAGCCGAACAGCCTCGCCAAGCCTGGTAACTGCTCCGTCGAGATCGCCCTTTTCAGCGAGCGCGACTCCAAGGTTGTGGTGGGCCTCGACGTAATCGGCTTTGAGACGGATCGTCTCGCGATATTCGGCGATTGCCTCGTCAATCTTGCCCTTCTTTGAAAGGAGACTCGCCAGATGGCCGTGGGCTTCGGGAAAATCAGGATTCAGGCGGATCGTCTCGCGGAGCGCGCGAATAGCGCCCTGGACGTCGCCCTTTCGTTTGAGGGCCATGGCAAGGTTGTAATGGGCTCTCATCAGGGCCGGCTTGAGACGAATTGATTCGCGGAACGCGGCGACTGCCCCGTCGACGTCCCCTTTCGTCACGAGCGAGTTGCCGAGGTTATAATGAGGCTCCGGAGCTGTCGGTTTGAGGCGGATGGCCTCCCGGTGGGCGGCAATGGCTCCTTCGACATCGCCCTTCTTGTTGAGCGCAGCACCAAGATTGATGTAGCCCCCTGGCTGATCCGGTGCTAAGCGAACGGCTTCGCGGAAGGCGGCAAGCGCTCCGTCCAGATCTCCCTTCGCCACGAGTCCCAGACCTAGGCCCGCATGAACTTTGCCACTGTCCGGCCGGAGCTTGATAGCCGTTCGATACGCGGCAATTGAGCCCTCAATGTCGCCTTGTTTTCTGAGCGCGAAGCCGAGGCCTGCATGACCTTTGTATCTATGCGGGGCAAACTCTATCGAACGCCGGAATTCGCTGGTAGCTTCTTCTATGCGTCCACTCCTGAGGGCCTCGACTCCTCTTTCTAGCGCCCTCTGGCCTTCATCTTTTCGAAAGACAAGGAAGGCAATCAGGCTGCATGCTGCAATGGCCAAGATAGCTCCCAACCCCACTACTCTTCTTCTTGGCCAACGCATCCTGTTTGCCCTCCTTCCTTGAGTGAAAGTGAACTCCCCCGGCCCCGGAAGTCAAGCCCCGCCCTGGCTTTCTGTTTCCCTCTCTGGGGCGTTTACCCCCCCCTCTCCCTCCAACCACATACCGAGCATGGTGAGCGCCCAGAGGTGCTCGCCGAGGTCCGCGCGGCCGGTCGCGTGGCGCTCCAGCAGCTCGCCGACCCCCTCCTTCCTGACCAGGCGACCGAGCGGCCCGCGGGAGAGCGCTTCCAAACGTGTGCAACCCTCGCCGCCCGGTTGGAACCAGCCCGCCAGGGGCACCGCGAAGCCGTGCTTGGGACGGTTGACGACTTCCGCGGGCAGAATCCCCGCCGCGAAGCGCTTGAGCAGGTACTTGCCGGTCAGGCCGCGCAGCTTCCACTCGGCGGGCAGCGCCAGCATGAACTCCACCACGCGGTGGTCGAGGAAGGGCGAGCGCGCCTCCAGGCTCACCGCCATGCTGGCCCGGTCGACCTTGACCAGGATGTCGTCGGGCAGGTAGTCGACGAGGTCCCGGCGCATGGCCCGCTCGGCGGGATCGAGGCCGGAGTTCGGGGAATCACCTTCGTCGCCTCCGGCGGCGCGAACCGCTTCAAGGGCATCGGGCCGCAGCAGCCCCTCCTGCATCCCGGCGGTGAAGTACTCCAGCCGGGTGAGCTCCGGGCACCTTTCCACTTGCCCGGCGTAGGCCGCGAAGCGCCGCAGGCGCTCGGCGAAGCCGCCGCCGTAGCGCTCGCCGGGCCTGGCCAGCAGCTCGGCCAGCGCGGAGGCCGCCTTGCGCGCCGGGCCCGGCAGGCGGTTGTAGTTCTGGGCCAGCCGCCGGGCCAGGTAACGCTGGTAGCCGCCGAAGACCTCGTCGCCGCCGTCGCCGGAGAGGGCCACGGTGACCTCTTCTCGCGTAACCTTTGACAGTCGATAGGTGGGTACCGCCGAGGAGTCGCCGAAGGGCTGGTCGAAGAACCCGGTCAGCCGGGACGCGTCAATGCCGCCCTCCAGGCGGTACTGGTGATGCTCGGTGCCCAGGTGCCGGGCGAGCTCGGCGGCTCTCTCCGACTCGTCGTAGCCTTCTCCTGAGAAGCCCACGGTGAAGGTTTTAACGTGTGAAGAAGCTTCGCAGGCCAGCGCGGTCACCACCGCCGAGTCGATGCCCCCGGAGAGGAAGCAGCCCAGGGGCACGTCCGAGCGCAGGCGCAGCTTCACCGCCTCGCGGAGCAGCGCGCCGAGCTCGGCGACCAGCGCGGCCTCGTCGCAATCTCCCTCGCGCGGCCGGACCTCCCAGGGGTCCCAGTAGCGCTCGGTAGAGAGACCCGCGCGGCCGGCGACCAGCCGATGGGCGGGGGGGAGCTGGCGAATGTGTTGATAGAACGTGGCCTCACCGCCGACGTAGAGCTTGCCGAGGTACTCGCCCAGCGCGGCGTGGTCCATCTCGCGGGAGACGCCGCCGGCGGCCAGCAGCGCCTTGATCTCCGAGGCGAAGAGCAGCCCGCCGTCAACCTGGGCGTAATAGAGCGGCTTCTGCCCCAGGCGGTCGCGGACCAGGACCAGCTTCTCCGCGCGCGAGTCCCACACCGCGACGGCGAACATGCCGACTAAATCACTGACAAAGCTCTCGCCCTTCTCCTCGTAGAGGTGCACCAGCACCTCCGTGTCGCAGCGGGTGCGGAAGCGGTGCCCGTTCTTCTCAAGCTCCTCGCGGAGCTCTACGTGGTTGTATATCTCGCCGTTCTGGACGACGTGGACGGAGCCGTCCTCGCTGCTCATGGGCTGGCGGCCGCCCTGGACGTCGATCACCGCCAGGCGCCGGACGCCCAGCGCGGCCGGCGGCGCGACGTGAACCCCCTGGTCGTCCGGCCCGCGGTGGACCAGCGTTTCCAGCATGCGCCCGAGAGTTTCCGCGTCCAGAGGCCGTTTCCACGACAGCCCCCCGCAGATGCCGCACATCTCAGCGCGGCTCCGGCGGGGGCGGGACTTGGGGAAGCCGACGTGCTTTCTGCATTGCACGGTCCACTATCCGCCGGGAGTCCCCGCTGTCAAGCCTTGACGCCCGAGCGGCGCGGGGCTAAATTGCATCGCCATGAGCGAACCCGATTTCGACGTCCTGGTGGTCGGCGGGGGGGTCGTCGGCCTCGCCGTCGCCGCGGCGGCGGCGGAGCGGGGCCGGGGGGTCGTCCTCCTCGAACGCCACGATGGCTTCGGGCGCGAGGGCTCCAGCCGGAACAGCGAGGTGGTTCACGCCGGGCTCTACTACCCGCAGGGGACGCTCAAGGCCCGCCTGTGCGTCGAGGGCCGCCGCGAGCTCTACCGCCTGGCCGAAGAGCAGGGCATTCCCTTCCGCAAATGCGGGAAGGTGATCGTCGCGGTCAGCGACGATGAAATTCCCGACATCAAGGCGCTCAAGCGCCGCGGCGATGAAAACGACGTAAAAGGGCTGCGCATGCTCTCGGCCGGGGAGGTGCGCGCGCGCGAGCCCAACGTCGTCGCCCGGGCGGGGCTCTTTTCCCCCGAGACGGGGATCATCGACAGCCACCGCCTGATGGCGGCATTCAAACGTCGGGCTGAACTCG
>CAZONU010000181.1:0-1021 GCA_964581145.1 uncultured Planctomycetia bacterium | reverse complement strand
GGCCTGGAGCATTCCGGGGACTGCTGGCGGGTCCGCTATCGCGACCCCAAAGAGGAAGACGGGATCGCCGTCCGCGCAGTGGTCAACTCCGCGGGCCTGGGCGCGCAGGGGGTCATGCGCCTGGCCGGGCTGGACCCGGAGGCAATGGGCCTCAGGCTTCACCTCTGCAAGGGCTCCTATTTCTCAATTGGCGGCGGCAAGCGCCGCAGGGTCAAGGCCCTGGTCTATCCTTCACCCGAGAAAGACCTCGCCGGCCTGGGGATTCACACCGTGGTGGACCTCGGCGGGGGGCTGAAGCTGGGCCCGGACGCGGAATATGTGAATGAGATCGAGTACGAGGTTGACCCCGCCGGCCGGGAGGCTTTTGCCAAGAGCGTTCAGGCTTTCCTGCCCTTCATCGAGGCCGCCGACCTCGAGCCGGACATGAGCGGCGTTCGTCCGAAACTCTCCGGCCGCGGCGAGCCGGCGCGGGACTTTCACATTGCGCACGAGCACGCCGTCGGCGCGCCGGGCTTTTTCAATCTCGCAGGCATCGAGTCGCCGGGGCTCACCGCCAGCCCGGCAATCGGCCGCATGGTCGCGGAGATGATCGAGGAATATCTGGCAGTCCGTTGAAAACGCGATTGCTGACAATGCCGCCAAAGAGACGCAGGACTGAAGCTCGATTCGAGCTTTGACGTCTCGTCGAACGAATCGCTAGCCCCGGCTTCGGCCGGGGAGTACAGACCAGGACGGCAGAGCACCGGGTCGGCGTTCCAGATTTGGGAGCGTCGTCCGTGCTTGCCTCCGTGGTGTGGGCTCTAGCGAGCCCGTTCGAGGGGAGCGGCCGGCGGAGCTCCTTTTTCTATGGGCTTTGGGGGGCGGCACGCCAAACGTGCAAAAAGCCCCGGAGCCCCGAGAATGAAACCTCCCCCCAAGTTCTGGATTCCGCCCTTCGCGCCGGCCGGGCTGCTCTCGGCGGCGCTCTTCTGCCTGGCGGCGCCGGGCTGCGCGCGCAGCTTCACCCCTTACAGGTCGCGGG
>CAZONU010000180.1:0-9942 GCA_964581145.1 uncultured Planctomycetia bacterium | reverse complement strand
GACGGGCGATGTCGACTTTGCCTACGAGATCCCCAACCTTGCTCGGTATAGGGCCAATTTTTTCGAGCAAAAGTACGGTGTTGGAGCCGTATTCCGAGAAATTCCGTCAACAATTCTGACCTGTGAGCAACTCGGCCTCCCTCCAGTAGTAGCCAGACTCGCCACTCTGCCGAGAGGGCTTGTTCTGGTTACGGGGCCAACGGGAAGTGGTAAATCCACGACCTTGGCCGCGATCATACATGAAGCCAATAGGAGCAGAAAAGAGCATATCCTAACGGTTGAAGACCCTATTGAATTCGTCCATAATAGTGATCGTGCCATCGTCAATCACAGAGAAGTAGGGCTACATACCAGATCTTTCGCGGCCGCCCTTCGAGGGGCCCTCGGCCTTCGCGATCATGACCAAGCACATCAGCGAGCCGCTGCCGCCGCTGACCTCCAGGAACAGGCAGGTGCCCAAGGACCTCGAAAGCCTGGTCAACCGGATGATGGCCAAGGACCCCGCCGAGCGCTTCCAGACCATGGACGAGGTGGTCGCCGCGCTGCAGGGCTACCTCGACGGGGTCTCCAGCGCGGTGGCCACCCTGCCGGTGGCGGTGCCCTCCGCGAAACCGGCCCCCGCCCGGCGGGCGCCCGGCGCGCCGGCCGCCGCCGCGCCGAAGGGCGGCGGCCGCAAGTGGCCCTTCGTGGCGCTGGGCGCGGCGGGTACGCTGGGGGTGGTGATCTTCCTGTCGGTTTTGGCCGCGGCGGGCGACCCGGGGCGCAAGGCGCTGGCCAAGGCGCACGCCTACGAGCGCACCTACCCGCGGGACTTCGCCGGCAGCCGCGAGCGCTACGAGAAGGTCCGCGAGAAGTTCCAGGGCACCAAGTGGGACGCCAAGGCCAGCGAGGCCATCGGGAAGCTGGAAGAGCGCTTTCAGGAGGAGAGCCAGGAGGCCCTGGAGGAGGTCGAAGCCAGGGCCAAGCCCCTGGAGGACTCCGGCAAGTGGCAGGACGCGGCCAACGCCTGGGCCAACTTCCCGCCCGAGTTCGCGGACACCACCGCCGGCAAGCAGGCCGCCGCGAGGCACAAGGTCGCCCGGGCCGAGGCCGCCTGGGCCGGCCACCGCGACGGGGCCAACCAGTTGCTCAAGGCGCGGAACTGGAAGGGGCTGGAGAAGCTGGCCGCTTCCTTCCCCACTGAGTTGGCCGATACCCGGAGAGGGCGCCGGGTCAGTGAAATCCGCACCAAGGCGCACGTCGCCGGCCGCGCGCACATATTGATGATTGCGCTTCCGCTGAAGACTCCGGCGGCGCGCAAGAAGGTCGACGAGCTCTGCGATCCCCGCCGCCCGGTCCCCATCAGGATCAAGCTGGGGGTCCGGCGCGCCGCCATCGGCATGGCCTCGAAGTTCGCTTCCGACGTGCAGGGCCCCCAGCTCGTGGGGCCCGACAAGGCGCTGGTGCCGGTGATGTATCACATTACCCACCGCGGTCCGCAGTCCAGAAAGGAAGACTCCCTGGAGGTGTACGTCTGGGAGCGGATCAAGGGCAAGTGGTACGTGACCGACGTCAAGAAGCCCGAAGAGGAGCGGCCGGCGCCGAGGCGCGGCCCCGGGACCAGGAGAAGAGACAAGTGAGGATGATGAGGGCCGGTGAACTGCAGCCCGGGATGGTCCTGTCCCGGCCGCTCCAGGACCTGGCCGGGCGGACCCTGCTCAAGGAGGGCGCCGAGCTCACCGAGAGCTACATCTCGCGCATCCGCAAGTGGGGCTTCGAGGCCGTAGCCGTGGAGGGCGGCGAGGACCAGCCCGAGGCGCCGCCGCCGGTGGTCGGCTACCCGGTGGAGGGGCGCTCCTGGGAGGAGATCCAGGCCGAGATCGGGAGGCGCTTCAGCAGGTCGGAGGGCAACGCGGCAGTCCGCCGGCTGAAGAAGGCGGTGCTGGCCCGCGTCCGGGAACTGGTGGAGCTCCATGGCGGATCCTGACACCCTGGGGCGCATGCGCCAGCTCATCTCGGGCATAAAGAACCTGCCCACGCTGCCGGTGGTCATCGCCCGGCTGGCCAAGCTGCTGGCCGACCCGGAGACTTCCGTCAAGCGGGTCACCCAGCTGCTGGCCGAGGACCAGGCCCTGACCGCCAGGCTGCTCAAGCTGGCCAACAGCGCCTACTACGGCTTCGCCGGCCAGGTGGCCTCGGTCAGCCAGGCGGTGGTCATGCTCGGCTTCGGGGGCGTGCGCGACGTGGCCCTCTCCGCGTCGGTGATAAACCTCTTCCCGGGGCGGCCCGGGGAGGGCGACGAGCTCGGCGAGCTCTTCCCGGTGGCAGAGTTCTGGGAGCACTCCATCGGCGCCGGGGTGGCCTGCCGCACGCTGGCGCGGGTCTGCAAGCTGGGCGACCCCGAGGAGGCCTTCGTCGCCGGGCTGCTCCACGACATCGGCAAGCTGATCATGCTCGAGCACACCGCCGAAGAGCTGCTCGCCGTGCTGCGCGCCTGCCGCGACGACCAGCAGACCTTCGTCGCGGCCGAGGCCGCCCAGGGCGCCAGCCACGCGGCGCTGGGGCGGCTGCTGGTCGAGCAGTGGAAGCTGCCCGAGCGCATCAGCGAGCCGGTGGGCTTCCACCACCGCATCAGGCCGCGGCGGGCCACCGCGCAGGTCACCGCCGCGGTGCAGTTCGCGGACGTCTTCGTGCGCGGGCGGGGGGTGGGCGCCAGCGGCGACGAGTTCCTCCCGCCGCTGGAGCCGGCCGCGTCCGAGCTTCTCAGGCTCGACGAGCTGGACCTGCCCGCCTTCATCGAGACCTTCGACGAGGAGATGCTCAAGGCCTCGGTCTTCATGGAGCTGGTCAGGGGCCCCGCCGAGGCCGACGGAGGAGAAGGCCGGCAGAGTTGAAGAAGCGAGCCTCCGCCAAACGGCGCAGGGCCCGCCGCGGGACGGTGCCCGGCGCGAGCGCCGGTCCGGCCGCGGTAATCCCCTTCTTCGCGCATCTCTCGGGCGCCCGGGGGGTCCGCGCGCCGCTGGAGACTTTCCTGGCCTCCATGGCCGAGACCGTGCCCTACGAGCGGGCCAGCTTCTTCATGCTGGCTGCCGGCGGGGGCCTGGAGTGGTGCGCCAACTTCTGGCGCACCCAGGCCGGCGGGGAGCCGGCCGTGGGCCTGTCCGCCAAGCTGGTCGAGTGGGCCATGGCCGACCCGCGGCCCAAGGCGGCCCCGCCGGGGGCCATGGGCGACCGCCGGGTGTACCTCTTCGTGCCCCTGTGGGGCCTGGAGCAGCCCCTGGGCCTGGTGATTCTGCGCACGCTGATCGAGGCCGAAAGCCTGGGCCTGGCCACCGTGCACGCCGCCCAGGGCATGGCCGGCTGGTTCGGCGAGCGCATCGCCTACGCGGTGGCCTACCTCGCGGCCGAGGCCGACCGCATGCGCCTGGCCCGCCAGGCGGCGCTGACCGGCCAGCTCCTGGAGTCGGTGGCCGAGGGCCTGCTGGCCGTCGACGGCGGCGGGCGGGTGCTGTTCATGAACCGCAACGCGCAGCTGCTGCTGGGACTGTTCGAGCCGGACTTCCGCGACCGCCGCCTGGCGGAGGTGGTCCCCGAGGGGCTGCGCGGCGTGCTGGACGAGGTCCTGGCCGAGGCCCGGGCCAAGGGCCGGTCGCTGGCCCGGCAGATCGAGTGGGAGACCGCCGGCGCCAAGCTGCCCCTGGAGCTGGCCGCCACCGCCGTGCCCGGCGCCGGGGAGCTGCCCGCCGGGGACGCCCGGCCCCCGGTGCTGGTGGTGGTCCGCAACCTGGCCGCCGGCCGGCGCCTGGAGCGCCTGGAGGAGATCGACCGGCTCAAGACCGAGTTCATCTCCACGGTGAGCCACGAGCTCAAGAGCCCGCTGCACACCGTTCGCGAGGCGGTCAGCCTGCTCTCCGAGGGCGCCGGCGGCGAGCTGCCCGAAGGGGGCCGCCGACTGGTGCACATCGTCGAGCGCAACGTCGACTGGCTGGTGCGCCTGATCGAGGAGCTCCTGGACATGAGCCGGCTGGAGAGCGGCCGCATCGAGATCTCCCCGGCGCCCCTGGACATTGACGGGCTGACCGCCTCGGTCGCCGGGCGGTTCAAGGTGGAGGCTGCGCGCAAGAAGCTGGAGTTCCAGGTGCGGCTCGAATCGGGGGGCGCGCTGGTCAGCGCCGACAGCGACCGCCTCGAGCAGGTGCTGGTCAATCTCCTGTCCAACGCCTTCAAGTTCACCCTGGAGGGCTTCGTGGAGGTGGCCACCGGCGCGGACCGGGAGGAGGTCCGGCTGTCCGTCTCCGACAGCGGGGTGGGCATCGCCCCCCAGGACCTGGCGCTGATCTTCGAGGCCTTCGAGCAGGTCGGCAGGCATCCCGAAACGGGCCGCAAGGGCACCGGGCTGGGGCTGGCCATCAGCCGGCGCCTGGTCGAGCTCCACGGCGGGGAGCTCTCCGCCGAGAGCTCCCCGGGGGAGGGCAGCACCTTCACGGTGAAGCTGCCGCGCCTGCGCGATGCGGAGGACTGAGATGCCCGCCGACCCGCCCGCCCCGGCCCCGGGCGCCGGGAGCGCCGGGGCGCCGGCTTCGGACAGCGGCCGCGGCAAGCTCGTCAAGCTGGCCCTGGTCTGCCTGCCGGCCTTCACCATCGTGGTCCTGGTCGGCGCGTGGTGGACCCGACAGCGCCGGCTGGCCGCCGACCGGCGCCTGGCCAGGGACTGCCGCGAGCGACTGGAGCAGCTCGGCAGGGCCGCCGAGAAGTACGCCGCCGCCAACGGGGGCCGCTACCCCTACGGGGCCGGGACCCCCGACGAGCTCATGCTCCGCTACCTGCACCACCCCAGGTTCAAGTTCTGCCCGGCCACCAACCGCGCCTACCGCTGGACCCTGCGCGAGCGCACGGTGAACGACCCGCCGCACCTGCTCCTGGCCTGGGAGGACCCCGGGGCGGGCGCGCACGGGGCCCTGGCCGGCCGGCACAACGTGCTCTTCGTGGGCGGCCGGGTGAAGGAGATCAGCCGGGAGGAGCTCCTGTGGTTCCTGGCCGAGGAGCAGAAGGATCCGCCCACGCCCCCCCGCCGCCGCAAGACGCCCCGGCCCGGACTGCGCGAGCCTCCCGAGGTGCTCCCGCCCGGCGCCCGGCCCAGGCTGCCCCCGGGCACCAAGGGGCCGCCGCCGCCCAAGTACGAGGACTGACCGGAAAGGAACCGGCCATGGCCAAGCGCAAGGACCTGCTGCACCGCTTCGAGGGCAACCCGATCATCACCATCAACGACCTGGACTTCCCGTGCTCGGACGTGCGCAACGCCGGGGTGGCCCGCGCCGGCGGCGAGGTGCTCCTGCTGGTGACCATCGAGCACCTTTCCGGCGTGCAGTGCTTACACCTGGCCCGCCAGGCGGGGCGCGGCCGCTGGCAGGTGGAGCCTGAGCCCTTCATGCGCCCGTCGGAGGAGCCGCGCTACCGCCAGCACGAGTGCGAGGGCATCATGGACGCGCGGGTGACTCGGCTCGACGGGCTCTACTACATCTTCTACCTGGCCTACGGCGAGCACGGCTTCCGCCTGGGCCTGGCGCGCACGAAGGACTTCGAGAGCGTCGAGAGGATCGGCCTGGTCTCCGAGCCGGACACCAAGGGCGGGGCGCTGTTCCCCGCCAGGGTCAAGGGCCGCTACGCGCGCGTGGAAAGGCCCGGCGAGGGCCGCAGCATCTGGGTTGCCTACAGCGACGACCTGGTCCACTGGGGCGGGGGCGAACGGGTCATCTCCCCCCGCGACGGCTTCTGGGACTACCACCGGATCGGGCCGGGCGCGCCGCCGCTGGAGACCGAGAGCGGCTGGCTGCTGATCTACTACGGGGCCAAGCGGACCTCCGCGGGGCCCATCTACCGGCTGGGCGCGGTGCTCCTCGACCGCCAGGAGCCCACGCATATAGTGGGCCGCACCAACATCCCCATCCTCTCGCCCCGCGAGCGCTACGAGCGCGTCGGCGACCTCACCAACATCGTCTACTCCACCGGCGCGCTGCTCGACGAGGACGGCAGGATAACCGTCTACTACGGCGCCGCGGACAGCTGCATCTGCGTGGCGACCACCACCGTCGAGGAGGTGTCCGGCCGCTGCGTCGCCAGCGAGGAGGCCTTCTGATGTCCCCCCGCAAGTTCAGCCGCGACCTCTTGCACCGCTGGGAGGGCAACCCCGCGCTGACCGTCGAGGACGTTCCCTTCCGGGCCAACACGGTCTTCAACGGCACGCCCATGGTGACCGCCGACGGGGACGTGATGCTGCTCCTGCGCGTCGAGGGCCAGCAGGGCTACTCGCTCTTCGCGCTGGCCCGGAGCAGCGACGGCCTGCACTTCGAGGTCGACCCCCGCCCGGTGATGATGCCCGCGCACGAGGGGCCCTACGCACCCTACGAGTCCAAGGGCATCGAGGACCCCCGGGCCACCTACCTGGAAAACACCTGGTACATCCTCTACACCGCGGCGGGCAGCTGGGGCCCGCGGGTGACCCTGGCCAGAACGGAAGACTTCGAAAGCTACGAGCGCCTGGGGCTGGTCTCCGAGCCCGGCAACAAGGACGGGGTGCTCTTCCCGCGCAGGATCAACGGCCGCTACGCGCGGCTTGACCGGCCCATCGGCCGCGGCCGGGGCAGCATCTGGGTCTCCTACTCCCCCGACCTGGTGAACTGGGGCGAGGGCGAGGTGGTCATGACCCCGCGGGGGGGCTTCTGGGACGACTACCGCATCGGCGCCTCGGTGCCGCCCATCGAGACCCCCGAGGGCTGGCTGGAGATCTACCACGGCGTGAAGATGACCAGCGCGGGGCCCATTTACAAAATTGGCACGGCGCTGCTGGACCTCGAAGACCCCAGCAAGGTGATCAAGCGCTCGGACGCGCCGATTCTGTCCCCGAGAGAGGACTACGAGCGCATCGGAGACATCTTCAACGTGTGCTTCGCCTGCGGCGCGGTCATCGACGAGAAGGGCCGCATGAAGGTCTACTACGGCGCGGCGGACACCTCCATCTGCGTGGCCACCAGCACCCTCGAGGAGATAATGACCGAGAGCTTCTGAGGCAGGTTCCCTGTCCGCCGACGCCTCCCGCGCGGCGTTAACCGGCGCGATTGAGGCGCTTCAGTACCCCAGCCAGTAACAATAATTGGACTGGCCTCATAATCAGCAACAATTGGGCTAAAGTGTTGTATTATATTACGTTGTTCTAATTGCGGGACTGACCGCTTCGAAATTGGAGTGGCAGTGCTTGGTCTGCGGTGATGCGCGCCTTGGGAGGACGGGGACCATGAAGAAGCTGATCGGCCTGTCAAGCGTTCTCGGGCTGGCGGTGCTGCTGGTCTCGACCTCGTCGGCCGGCGCGGGCGAGCTTTGCGCGAAGATCAAGGGCGCGCCGCCCAACACCTGGGTCAAGATCGACGAGGCCGTCACCGGCAACCGCGGCTCGCCGGGCTTCGTCTACATGCCGGACTCCGGAAAGTTCCTGCTCTTCGGCGGGACCATGAAGAAAGAGCCGCGCATGTACGAGGACATGGCCTTCGACCCCGCGGCCGGCAAGTGGGAGAACCTCTGCACCCCGGGCAAGCCCTGGGCCAAGAAGACCGGCCCGGTCAAGTTCCCGACCCACGGCACCGAGCATTTCAGGATCGGAGACAAGCCGGGCAATCCCCGGATGAACACCTACTCGGGCTGGAGCTCAATGTGCTTCTTCCAGTTCGCCTACGACACTGATGCCGGGAAGCTCTACGCGCACATGCGCGGCAACACGGTCGCGTTCAACCCGGCCTCCCCGGCCTGGAAGTACCTCAAGCCCGCCGCCGGTCCCGGCTCGCTGAACTGGAGCGCGATGTGCTACGTTCCAACGACCAAAGAGATCCTGCTCTTCGGGGGCACGACCACGCTCGAGGCCCGCGGCACCTGGAGCTACAAGCCCGGCGCCAACGCCTGGACCAGGGTCGCCCCCGCCGGCAAGCTGACCCCGCCGCTGGCCGCCGGGGTCGAGCAGCTGCGCACCGCCGCCCACGACGGGCTCGCTGCGCTGCGCAACCGCTATTTCGTGGTGGAGCGGCCCGAGAACTCCAAGCGGGACCTGGCCGCCGCGGCCCGGGAACTCGCCGGGAAGGTCAAGGCTCTTTCCGGCGAGTTGGAAAAAGCCAAGGCCGGAGCCGACGCCTGCGAGAAGAAGCAACTGGCCCGGGCGCTGGCCGAGCTTGAAATGGCCAGGGCCGCGCTGGGGAAGGCCGGGAGCGCGAACGCGGCGGGCATTGCCGCCGCCCGGTCCGCCAAAGATCATCTCCGCCGTGCGAAGTGGAATCTGAACGTCGAGCCGCCGCCGCGGGCGCACTCGCCGCTGGTCTGGGACGCCGCGCGGGAGCGCGTGTTGCTCTTCGGCGGCGACGCCGACCAGATGTGCCTGGCCGACACCTGGGCCTACGACCCCGCGAAGAGGCGTTGGTCCGAACTGCGCCCGGCCAGGAGCCCCGCGCCCCGGGCGGGCCACGCGCTGGTCTACCTGCCGGAGAGCAGGACCGTGGCCCTGGTGGGCCACAGCTACCAGCTCGCCGGCCAGGGCTACCGCCAGCTGGACAGCGAAATCTGGACCTACGACGCCGCCAAGAACACCTGGAACTTCATAAGGAGCTTCAAGCCGGGCGACCGCCGCAAGAAGACCCCGCCGGAGGCCCCGCCGCACGCCATGGGCCGCAGCGGCTACACCACTGCCGCGGCCATGCCCGGCGACGTGGTGGTTTGCGTGGGCCGCGGCGGGAACACCTGGAGCGTGACCCCCAGCACCTGGGCCATCAAGGTTGACCCCTCCAGGGTCGACGCCGCCGGCACCGCCAAGCTCGTGGTCGCCCCCGGCGCCGAGGGGACCCGCGTCGGCGACCAGAGCGGTACCGACCCGGCCTGGTTCGACGGCGGGCCGGCCCCCGAGCCGGGCTGGGACAAGAAGCTGGCGGCAATCCCCGCCAACCGCTGGTTCGAGGCCAAGCCCCCGCTGCGTCCCCGGCGCAGCGACTACGGCAGCGTGATGTACGACCCCCACGGCGACCAGTTCCTGCTCTGGGCCGGGGGGCACAGCGCCTACTGCGGCAACGACGTGGCCCACTGGTCGCTGCGCACCAACCGCTGGAGCACCGCGCAGCGGCCGTCCATTCCCCGGGAATACAACCACTCCAACGGCGGGGGCGGTGGGGGCCGCGACCTCATGGGCGTGCCCAAGATGTGCCAGCATCCCTACCGCTGGTACGCCTACGATCCCCGGCTCAAGAAGCTGATATACGTCCCCGGTCCGGCGACTTACGTCTATGACCCGGTGACCCGCCGCTGGGAGTCGAAGAACTACGCCAATCGCCGCACCGGCGAGCAATTCATGATGATCGCCACCCCCCACGGAGCGGTGGCCCTGGCCCGCGGCGGCGACCGGATCGGCAAGCTCTGGAAGTTCACCGGCAAGGGCGACGGGTGGGTCGAGATCAAGCAGACCGGCGGCAACCTGGGTTATCCCTACTGCGACGGGCACTCGCTGGTCTACGACTCAAAGCGCGACCGGCTGATACGGGTCCAGCCCGAAAGGGGCCGGGCCAGATGCACGGTGAAAACCTACGACTTCAAGACCGGCGAGGTCAAGGTGCTGAATGTTGCCGGATCGGACAAGACCAACGCCGGTCACCGCGAGGCGGTTTACCTCGAACACTGCGATGCGGTGCTGACCCTCTCGCGGAAGGGCCCCGTCAAGTTCCACTACCTGGACATCGCGGGGGATCGCTGGCGCCTGGTGGAAATCCCCCCGGACTTCGGCAAGGGCTACAGCCGGCGATGGAGCACCGGCTCCGGCTGGGCCTACGACGCCCAACGCAAGCTGGTTCTGGCCAACCTGTGTCACGCCCAGCCGCTGGTCCTGCGCCTGGATCCCAAGACCGCCAAGTTCGAGGACGTGAAGTAAGGCCGGGACGGAGC
>CAZONU010000179.1:0-9969 GCA_964581145.1 uncultured Planctomycetia bacterium | reverse complement strand
GGCATGCTCAGCACCCTGGGTTTCACCCTGGCCACCGACGCCTACGGCCCCATCGCCGACAACGCCGGGGGCAACGCGGAGATGACCGGCCAGGAGAGCTTCGTCCGCGAGCGCACCGACGCGCTGGACTCGCTGGGCAACACCACCGCGGCGACCGGCAAGGGCTTCGCCATCGGCTCGGCGGCGCTGACCGCCCTGGCCCTGCTGGCCGCCTACATCGAGCAGCTCCGCAGCGGGCTGGACCAGCTGGGCGCGGCCGCGGCCGGTGCGATAAAGTCCGCCGGCCCCGAGGGGGTCAAGCTCCTGGGCGAGGGCGTCAAGGGCGTGATGCGCGGCGGCGAGGCGGCGGTGCAGGTGCTGGTCGAGGGGGAGTGGCTCTTCACCGACCAGATGCGCCTGGCCGATTTCATGAGTTACTACAACGTCACGCTGCTGAACCCCAACGTGCTGGTGGGCATGTTCCTGGGCAGCATGACCGCGTTCCTGTTCTGCTCCATGACCATGAAGGCGGTGGGCCGCGCGGCGGCGGCCATGGTCGAGGAGGTCCGCCGCCAGTTCCGGACCATCGCCGGGCTGATGGAGGGCACGGCCCAGGCGGACTACGCCACCTGCGTGGACATCGCCACCCGCGGCGCCCAGAAGGAGATGATGGTGCCCTCCCTGCTGGCGGTGGTGGTCCCCATCGCGGCCGGGCTGCTGCTCGGCGCGGCCGGCGTGCTGGGCCTCTTGGCCGGCGGGCTGGTGGCCGGCTTCGCCCTGGCGGTCTTCATGGCCAACTCCGGGGGCGCCTGGGACAACGCCAAGAAGTACATCGAGACCGGCAAGCTGGGCGGCAAGGGCTCGGACAACCACAAGGCCGCGGTGGTCGGCGACACCGTCGGCGACCCCTTCAAGGACACCAGCGGGCCCAGCCTCAACATTCTCATCAAGCTGATGAGCATGGTCAGCGTTGTCGCCGCCGGGCTGGTGGTCAAGTACGGCGACGTGATCAACCGCCACCTGGCCGAGCTGTTCAAGAACTAGGCCGGCGCGCAAGCATCCGGAGAGCACTGAGCTGGCAAAGACCGCCAAGAAGAAGAGCAAGCGCCCCAAGGGCCGCAAGGCCCCCCGGCCGGCGGCGCGCAGGAAGCTGCCCGCGGCGGAGGAGATGGCCGCCGCCGCGGCCCGCGCCGCCGACGACAGGAAGGCCGAGGACATCCTGGTCCTGGACCTGCGCGGCCGCTCGCAGGTCGCGGACTTTTTCGTGATAGTGACCGGGCAGGTGGAGGCCCAGCTCTCGGCCATCGTCAAGGCCGCGCAGGAGGCCATGGCCGCGCTGGGCGCCCGGCCCCTGGGCCGCGCCGAGGCGGTGGCGGCCGGCGGCTGGGCGCTGCTGGACTACGGCCCGGTGGTGGTCCACGCCTTCACCCCCGAGGTCCGCGACTACTACGACCTGGAGCTCCTCTGGGGCGACGCCCCGCGGGTGGAGTGGAAGGCGGAGAAGGCCTAAGTCGCTTCGCAGAAGTTCTCAAGGAGTCGGCATGTCCCGGAGGGCCGGAGGCGGGGCGCAGGGGGCCGCCCTCCCTCTCTAGTTGTGGGCGGCCCCCGGCTGTTTCTCTTCGGCGCTGCCGCGCCCTCGTGCGGCGGCCGGCTCGCTCGCGCGCCGGCTCCGTCCGCACGCCGGTTTGCACAGCCGCCGGAGGCCTGCATGTTCTCCAAGGAAAGCACCGGCCCCCTTCATGAGAAAGTGAGGGGGCCGGTGCGGGGGCTCTCCGCCCCCCAGGCCGGGGGCGCGGCTTCGGCCTCAGAACTCTTGCGGACCGGCCTAGCGCCGGTCGGGCACGCCCTTCAGCGGAATCCTCGCCTCCGTGTGGTAACCCAGCTTCACGCTGAGCACCCGCTGCGCGCCGCTGTCGGCGATGAACAGGCGCCGGTCGGTGTGGGTGGCCAGGAAGGCCCCGTAAAAGAGACTGACCTCGTCCCCGCCGATTGAGCGCGCCTTAGCGGGCCCGCCCGCGGCGAGGAGCGGCCGGCCGTCGTCGACGTTGCCGTAGCGGCCGATACGCAAAATCAGGTTGCCGGCCGAGTCCAGCACGGCCACGCGGTACTGGTCCATCTCCGGGACGAAACTGCGCGCGAAGAAGTCCAGGCTGAAGCGGCTGTGCCAGCAGGCGCAGCCCGGCCCGTTGAAGCCCGCGAAGCCGCCCCCCCCGTAGAACCAGCGGGCGCCCGGGACCCAGTAGCCGGCCAGGTCCTGTGCGCCCTTCGGCCGCGAGGCCCCCGAGACCGGCAGCGGCGCGCGGGGGCTCTCGGAGATGAACTTGCCCTCCCCGGGCCGGAACTTCACCAGCGTCTGGGAGCACTTGTTGAAGTAGCGCTTGCCGTCCAGCGTCCGCGGCGGCACGGCCAGGACGTAGAGATTGTCGTCGCGGTCCATGCCGATGCCGTCGACCTGGGGCATGCCCGGAACCGCGTCCCGGTGCAGGCTCTTGCCGTGCTTGTCCCAGACGTGCAGGCAGGCCCCCGTCGAGGAGAAGACCCGCCCGGGGTAGAGCTTGGGGGTGTACTTCCGGCCGTGGAGGACCAGCTTCTCCTCGCCCCGGCGGGGCTTCTTGCGCGAGCGGTAGGCGCAGGAGACCGCCAGGTGGCCCTTGAGCGAGACGTACATGCCCCCCTGGTGGAAGCACACCGGGGAGGTCGCGGGCATGCGCAGCCCGGAGATGGCCGGCGCGGCCCGGCCGTACATTCCACATGTAACCGCGTCGAACTTCTCGCCGTAGTCCCAGGGCACCTCGCGCCAGGTGCGCGGGTCGTAGCGGACCACCACCGCGGTGGAGCGCAGGTAAATCAGGCCGTCGCGGTCGAAGCAGAGGTCCTCGGCGTTGAAGGGCAGCTCCACCAGCTTGTGCCTGCCGGTGGCGGGGTTGATTTCCACCAGCTGCTTGTAGGCCTTGTTGGCCGGGCCGCTGTCCGGCTCGGCCAAGTACAGCCGGCCGGTGCGGTGGTTGACGATGAGCCGCTGCATCTGGTAGTTGAAGGGATTGTAGCGCGCTCGGCCGGTCGCACGGGCGACCTCCTTCGCGAAGCTCTTGACCGGCGTCAGCTTGCCCTT
The DNA here is from genome assembly GCA_964581145.1 of uncultured Planctomycetia bacterium. GTDB lineage: Bacteria > Planctomycetota > SZUA-567 > JAKLDR01 > JAKLDR01 > CAZONU01. The sequence goes on along the minus strand of CAZONU010000179.1, from coordinate 6,878 downwards.
TTCCTCTTTGAACACCCGGATGTTGTACTGCTCCCAGGGCAGGCAGCCCTTCCGGCCGCCGGAGAACTGCCCGCCGGCGATCCATATTCTGGGCGGGTCGCTCCAGCCGTCCACCGCGCCGCGGTAGACCAGCGGGGGCAGCGGCCACCACTCCTGGTGGATCCCCCTGTAGACCGGCAGGGGCAGCTTGTAGGTGGCCAGCTTGCGGGGGTTCTCGAAGGGGCCGAAGCGGGTCAGCGCCGGGACGATGCGCTTCTTGCTCTTCACCTGGCTACGAGTGAGCACCGCCCAGGAGAAGACGTATATCTCGCCGGTGCGCGGGTGGACCTCCACCTGCGCCGGCCGGAAGACGGGTACCGCCTTGAGAAACTTGCCGGCCGGCGAGAAGACCTGCACGCGGTCGTTCACGAAGTCGGAGACGTAAACCCGGCCCTTGGCGTCCACCGCCACCGAGGTGGCCGCGTTGAAGCGGCCGTTGCTTTTTCCTGCGTCGTTCTGCTTCATGCTCCCGGCGAAAATCCGGGGCTTGCCCTTGCCCGTGAAGGGGACGCGCACCACGCCGTGCAGGGCGTCGAAGCTCCAGGTGTAGCGCCAGACGTATCCGGCCAGGTACAGCCACTTGCCGTCGGGGCTGAGCGCCGCGCTGGTCGGGGCGACGCGACGGACCTTGTTGTCGGCGTTCATGCCGCTGGCCTGGTAGGGGAAGGTCAGGTCCGCGGGGCCCAGCAGTTCCATGCCCCCGCTGGTCCCGTCGGCCGCCAGGCGGTTGAGGCGGCGCTGCACCAGGGCGAGGCGGCCGCCGCGCACGGCCATTGCCGAGGCCGCCCGGCCGCCCATGCCGTTGTCCTCGGCGCTGTCCCCGCTGGTCAGCAGGGTCTGCTGGTAGGAGCCGACCTTGAGGGGCAGGCGGTATCCCTGGGGGAAGTCGAACCACTTGAGGCCGCGTATCTTCTTGACTTTGTCCGCCGCGAAGGGGTAGACGGTGCGCAGGTATTTGCCGTCGCGATCGAAGAGCCGCAGGTGGTCGAGCCCCCGGCCCTGTGAGACGTAAACGCCCTCCTTGGCCGCGCGCATGATCGGCGGCGCCGCGCCCACCCGCCGCTCCGGGGACCACAACAGGGTCCGCTCGAAGCGCGGCTTCAAGCCCAGGGAGACCCGCACGGTGTGGCTGGCCTTGTCGTCCACGTAGCGCCCGGCATCGTCCTTGCCGTCCCAGACGACGGCCTGTTTTTTCGCGTTCTTTCTAAAAGGCGGCGGCGCGTTCGGCCCCAGCACCCCGCTGGCCAGGTGGCGCACGATCCGGCCGGAGGCGTCCTCCACCGCGATGGTGACGTCGCAGAAGCCTTTGGTCTCGAAGCTTATGGTGGCCCGGTCGCCGCGGAGCGTCACCCGGGGCTTGGCCGCGAACTCGAAGACCGCCTCGCGCTTGACCCTGAACTCGTCGGCGTCGCCGGCCAGCGCCAGCGCGGAGAGCGGGGCGGCGCATGTCACCAGGGCCGCGACGGCCAGGGAAAGTCTCAGGAAGTTCCTCATCTGCCCCCTCCAGGCTACTCTACGGGCCTCAGGCGGACGTTCAGAAGACTTCGGGCTGCTTCTTCGCCTCGGCCCGGTCCCGGATCGCCGCGATCGCCTTGCGGGCCTGCGCGCGCACGTCCTCGTCCTCGTCTCCGTCGTCCAGCAGCTTCTTCAGGGCGGCGGTGACCTTCGCAGACTCCTCAGCCACCTTGCCCAGCGACTCGGCCGCCTCTCTCCGCGTGTGGCGGTCATGGGACTTGACCAGCTCGAGCAGTGCGCCTTCAACGTCCTTCCCGCCCACGCCGATTCTGCCCAGGACGAAGGAAACGCCGAACCGTATTTCCCGGAAGGCCATGCACTTCAGGATGTCAGGCACCGCGGCCCGGGCCGCGGGACCGATTCTGCCCAGGGCAAAGACGCACCTGCCCTTGACGCTGACGTTGCTCGACTTCCGTAGTCGCTCGTGGAGGAAGGGGACCGCCGGGGCCGCGTGCTGGTCGAACTCGGCCAGAATCGCCGGAAGGTTCCAACCCATCTTGGGGTCGTCCTTGAACTGCTTGATCAGCAGGGGGACTGCGTCCTTGGCGAGGGCCGCCCACTCCTTATCCTGTTTGCGCCCCTGCAGGTGGCTGGCCAGCCAGCCGAGCGCCCTGGCAGCGGACCGCCGCGTTACCGCGTCGGGGTCTTCCTTGACGGCCCTGATGATGACCGGGCCCGCATCCTCGAGCCCGCCGATGAAGGACAGCGCGCTGAGCAGCGCTCTTCGCTGGGCGGCGATCGGCTCCTTGCCGAGCCGCGCCACCAGGACGGGGACCGCCGAGCGGGCTTGGTAGCCCATCCAGTGCAGCCCGTAGGCGGCCGCGCTGCGAACCGAGACGTCGGCGTCGCCGGTGGCCCGGGCCAGAGCGTCGATGGCCTTTCCGGGTGCAGGATGGGGCGGCGGCAGCGAGGGGCAGTTGTCGTAGTAGAGCGTGCTCAGGGCCGTCGCGCCAGCGGCCCGGAGGCGCGCGTCCTTACTTCCCAGGAACTCGTAGAGCTCCTTGATCTCCACCTTGGCCCGGAAGCCATGCCTGGCGGCCAGCTCGGCAGCGGCGCACTTCTCCTCCACTGAGGCGTCCGCCTGTCCCAGCAGGCCGGTCATCAGCGGCAGGACCACTCCCGGCGGGGCCTCCGTCCAGTGCAGGAACCGCCTGAGACGCCCGCGTGCCCTCCGGTCCTTCTCGCCCCGCCAGCGGGAGAGCACCGCCCGGACGCAGACCTTCCAGGCCCGGTTCGAAGCGGCCTGCAGGTCGGCCGGGAGGGCCGGCTCCTTGGGGGGCGGCCCGTGGCGGACCGCGATCTCGTTGGGACGCAGCCCGGATCGGGGCTGCCACCTGGCCACCTCCATGTAGCGCTTGAGGTACTTGCCGGGGTCGTCGCTCACTGCCTCCAGTGCGAAGTAGCACCATCGCGAAAGGCGCTTGCCCTTAGCCGACTCGGTCATCAGCACGGCGATCCGGACCTCTTGCCGGCGCGCCCCGGCCCCCTCTTCCGCCAGCGCGAGCAGGGCGCGGATCTGCGCGATCTCGTCCTTGGAATTCAGCCGCGGGCGCTCGGGCTGCTCTGCGGCGAAGCCCCCGCTGGAGCAGAGCAGCAGCGCCAGGAGGATCGGCGCCCCCAGTCGTGTCCTGAACAAGCCCCGGGCTCCCGTCCGGTCAGTCCCCGCTTCCTTCGAGGGCCGTCGGTCGCTCAGGTGCTCCCCGTACTGTCGCATTATTCCGCCGCTCCTGACTCCCTGAGATGGCAGGTGCTGCCTTCCTCAACTGTTGTTCCCTCGCAGAGAACCACGCCGGTGAAGACGTAGAAGCCGATCAGGCTGCGCTTCTTTTTCACAGCGGCCCCGCCCCCTCCAGGCTGCTCTACGGGCCTCGGTTACCGTCGATTATACATACACCGCCGAGGAGAAGACCGGGCTTTTTCTCCGTAACCGGGCGGGCGGCCGGCAGTCTAAGAGATATGGAGGAGGTTTCGGATGAAAAGGCTGATATGGACCGCACTGGCTTTTCTGCTCCTGGCCGGGGGAGCGCTTTCCCTCGCCGGCGAGCCCAAGGACATCCTCGACCGGCCGATCCCCTGGGGCAAGACGAGCGGCGGCAAGCGCCTGAGCCTGTACGTGGCTCGCACCCGGCTGCTCTACGGCGAGCCGGTGACCTTCGTGCTGCAACCCTCGGGTCCGCATGATAAGCCGCCTTACGTCCAACTCCGCTGGCGCGGCTCCAAGCCCTCGGTGGAGCTGCATCTGTACGATTCCGCCGGCAATCAGCTGCCCTTCGGCCTCAGGCTCAACGAGGGAACCGATGGTACCTTCGGCCGCCTCCTGCCCAGAGGCAAGAGCGCCCTGGGCCGGCACTTCAAACCCGACAAGTACGAGATGTACGCGGTGCTGAGTGATTCGCGGGACCCGCGTCACCCGCGCAAGTGGGTCGGGGCGGTAGATTCCAACAAGGTCGAGTTCGAAGTGCTGGCCCCCAGGCCTCGGAGCCGCGCCGAGTTGGCTCCCAAGGAGCTTCGCAAACGTGCGGAACGCTGGTTCGCGGAGCTCGGCAAGGAGCACTCCGTCGAAAGCGGACAGCACTTCTTGCGGGTCAGGGGCGGCCGCGAGGCCGAAAGCCAGCTAGGTCACCTGCTCCGCGAGACCGAAGGGTTCGGCCTGGTGCCCAGGCTCGAGCAGGCCTGCGCCTCGAAGAACCCCGGAACCGCCGCGCGCGCCGCCCGTCTGATTCGCCGCCGGCTGCTGGCGCTTTCAACGGCGAAGACTCACGAGTTCTACCTGCGCATGCCGGAGGACGCGCCGCTGCTGGCCATGCTGGGCCCGACTTCCTGGCGGTTCATTCGCGAACTGGCCACCGACTACGAGTACAGGTTGCTGCGGGTCAAGGCCGCCCGGTACGGCCCGCTGCCGGCTTACCGGGGCCTGTCCAGGCCCGCCGCCGGCCAGGTCAAGAAGATCGTCGCGGGGCTGAAGCACAAGAACTTCGAGGTGCGCATCGGGACGATACGCTCGCTCTCGAAGACCGCCGATCCGCGCATACTCAAGGCGCTGGCCGGGTGCCTGAGAGATGAGTTCGCCTACACGGTGGCCACCGCTGGAACTCCCGTGCCCGATTACCCCGTGGCCGACGAGGCCGGCGAGGCGCTGGTCTGGCAGGGGAGGCCCGCCATCGATCCGGTGATCGAGCTGTGCCGGACTGACGTGAAGAGAAAAGACGACTGGCCGGCGGTCTATCGGGGTGTTCGGCTGCTGGGCAGGATGGGCCCCGACCCGCGCTCGCTGAAGTTCCTGGGCGGAATGCTCAAGTCGCCCGACGAGGAGTACCCCCCGGCGGCCATCAGGGCCCTTGAAGGCATCGGCCCGGCGGCGACGCCCCTGATGCTCGGCGTGGCGCAAGACCCCAAGAGACCGAAGTACGTCCGCCATCTCGCGGTCGGAGCGCTGGGCCGGCGCGGCAAGGGACCGGAGGTGGAAGAGCTGTTCCTCAAGCTGCTCCGTCACAAGGACCGCGACTTCCGGGGGGCCGCCGTCGTGGCCGCCGGGACGTTGCGCCTTGTCAAGGCTATTCCCGAGTTGAAGAACGTTGCCCGCAACCAAGCGCTCATGGGTCGCGAGGCGAACATCCGCTGCGATGCCATGCGCGCGATTTCGCTGGCGGCCCGCAAGAAGGAGGCGGGGGAGCTCTTCCTGGAGTTGACCGCCAAGGAGGAGACGGCCTTCATCAGAGGCCATGCCGTGCGCATGCTCGGCGAGATCGAATATCGGAAGGCCATCCCGCAAGTCCTGGATGCCCTGGAGGACAAGGACTCGTTTGTCCGGTTCTGGGCGGACTACGCGCTGCGCGCGTTTTCTGCCAAGCCCAAGGGCGTGGAGTTCAATGAGGACGCCTCCGGCGCCGCGGCCCGCCGCCGCGAGGCCGGGAAGTGGCGCAAGCGCTTCAAGGGAAAGGGCAAGTAGGCCGGCCCGCGCGTCGGCCATAGAGTCATGGAAGGAGTCCCGGCATGCCCAGGCTGACCACCGCGCTGGCATTGCTCCTGGCCGGGGGAGCGCTTTCCCTCGCCAGCGAGCCGCCCGCCAAGGAGCCCCTTGACGCCCTCGGCCGGCCGCTGCCCTGGGGGAAGACGGTCCGCGAAAGAAAAGTTGGGCTCTCCATGCCCCGCACGCAGATGGTCTACGGCCAGCCGCTGGAGGTCGAGCTGCGCAGCTTCAACCCCACCCGGAAGGCGCCGCTGCTGCGCTTCCAGCGCCGGTGGGTGCCGCTTTATGAGGTAAGGCTTTCGACCGCCAGGGGCGAGGCGGTGCCCGTAAAGCTGAATGTGCTGAGCGGCGGCTACGGTATGGACGGCAACGAGGAGCTGCTGCGCCTCACTCCCCGCGGCAAGTGCGCCCTGGGCCGTTACCTCAAGCCGGGAAGCTATCGCCTGAAGATCACCTTCGACCTCAAGAGAGCCCCCGGCGACCCCTGCGCCTGGGTAGGCAAGACCGAGACCAACGCGCTGGAGATAGTCGTTGGCGAGAAGCCCCCGGCCGACCCCGCGGTTCTCGTCCCCGAGAAGCTCCGCAAGCGGGCCGCGCCGCTGATAGCCCGGCTCGGCGCGGTGGAGGCCGGGAAGCGCGACGCGGCCTTCAAGGCGTTGAGCAAGCTCAACTGCCCGGAGCTCCTGCCCCTCCTGGAGAAGGCCTGCGACTCGAAGTCCGCGGACATCAGCGGCCGGACCCGGCGGCTCCTGTGGCCGACGCTCGACCCGCTGGTCAAGAGGACGCAGGGGGTCTCGCGGGCGGGGCAGCCTGCGCGCCACGCCATCGGTCCGATCATGGCCAGATTCCGGGCGCCCACCTGGGACCTGCTCAAGGCCAAGCTCAAGCCCGCCCTGGTGAAGGACCTCCGCGTCCTGGCCGCGCTCTACGGGCCGGTTGATGCCTATCGCGATCTCTCCAAAATAAGCGAGGCCGAAGCTCGCAAGATTGCCAAGCGCCTGGCCGACCCCCACCCCGCCGTTCGCGCCCGCGCGGTGCGCAGCCTGTCCAGGACCAGGAACCCCATCGTTCTCAAGGCCCTGGCCGCACGCCTGGGCGACCCCCACTGCTACAGTCTCTCCGGCATGGAGGGCGGTCCGTACTCGACCTACCCGATAGCCCGGGAGGCGGTTCGGGTCTTGGAGTGGCAGGGCCGCGCGGCGGCCGGCCCGCTGGTCGAGCTTTGCAGGGCGGCCACGAAGAAGAAGGACAGGCGGGTCCTCTACCGGGGCGTTCCCCTGCTCGGCAAGCTGGGCCCCGACCCGCGCGCGCTGAAGTTCCTGGGCGAGGTCCTGGAGTCGGGCGAGCACAGCCC
>CAZONU010000178.1:6106-9969 GCA_964581145.1 uncultured Planctomycetia bacterium | reverse complement strand
TCGCGCGCCAGGCACCAAGGGCACCAAGGAGTGTTCAACTCGTGACTCGAAACTCCAAACATACAAACTCTCCACTATAAAAGGGGAGGGGCAGTCACGAAATGGAGGTTTTTGCCGCTCGGGAAACACCTAACCGACGCGTTTTCCAGGAGAAGATTTTCCAACTTTTTCGGCCCATGGACACCAAGGCTCTTCACCACCGAGACAAAAAGGGCCCGAAAACGCTCTTTTGATGCATTGAGAAAAGGCTGTTTTTCTGGTTCGGGATCCGTTTTTCAGCTTTCCGGCTCCGGACTCCAGACTCAGGACTCCGGACTGACCCCTTGACAGGCAAAGGGGCAGGGGGTATTGTATTAGTAGAAGGGAATCCCGAACAGCGGGGCGGGGGAATTGATGGTGGGCGTCATCGGAATGATCCCGGAAATCGGTAACCGTCCCCGGAATCTCCTGGAAATCGGTAACCGTCCCCGGAATCTCCTCCGGAATCTCCTGCAACAGGCCCACCGTCCCCGGAATCTCCTAAGCCCATGCTTCGCCGTCAAGCTAGATTCAGCGTAGACACGACCATGGATTTGCAGGGGGCAAGCGCCGAGAAAATAGCCGTCAACGCACCTATGAGACGATATGTGCGAGCACGTGAACTGATGCAAGACCTCCCGGCCTTGTTCGCTGCGAATCAGGCATTGTTCCTGCCCCCTGCTTCGCCGGACTTCTTATTTGCGGAAGATATCAGCACCGGCTCCTGTCCAGAGCCCTCGTTCGCGCAAGATGATACTACCGATACTGTACGTGGCAACTGTGTTGATATCACTACTGAAGAGGGTTCTTCCGCCAGCCAGCCGAACTATCATGAAGCACTGGAACTCATGGTTGGTGACCTTTATGAATCGGCCCAGGAGCGTCTTCTTGACTTGCTGTCGCGAGACATAGGACGTGATTCACGGGCCAAGGTGAAGCTACTTCACTCGGAGGATCGTCCCCTTCACGACTTGTTCAAGTTATATGTCAACAATGTTCGACGTGACCGTGACAAGCGCGATTTCGTTTCCCGCGCCCAGCAAGAGCTGATTTTCAGGCGCCTTGACGAGCTAAGACTCACTCGACATGCGCTGTGCACGCACAGCAAGCCGGAGTTAACGAAGACACTTCACCGTGAAGGGTACAGGATCACGGATACCCTGAAAGGGACTTGGGACTTGTTGCTGCCGAATGCCTGCAAGCTCTTTTGCGCCGTTCGCTATGTCTGGATCATCACATTGCGCGCACGGTACTGCGGAAAGGCGCTTGAAGACAAGCTTCGGCAGTTTGAGTGGTGCCCATTCGCTTGGTGCAAAGGGAATTCTGGAGACGGCTAGTCCCGGCCGTTGACTTCCGGCGGTTCTATGAGTACGCTTGGTCGGGAGAAATGGGAGCAGTTGGGGGTTGTGGGAAATGGGTAAACTGTCCCCGGAAATTCGGAAATTCCGGGAGAAATGGGAGCAGTTGGGGGTTGTGGGAAATGGGTAAACTGTCCCCGGAAATTCGAAATGGGTAAACTGTCCCCGGAAATTCCCCCCGGAAATTCCCGGAAATTCCTCAGGTAAATAACGCTGTCGCCACTGTCATCAACGCCATAGGCACGAAGATGTTCGCAGCCCCTAAGGATTGGCAGTGCAACTGGGCCTCACACGATTGGCTTGAGGCCGAGCAGGTCAAGTGGTACGAGGGCCCGCGTACGCTCATCGGACCATCGAGGGCTACAGTGAGCCCCGGAGTCAGGTGGGATGTCCCTGGGCACACATCACCTGGGGCTTTTGGTTTCTAGGAGGATGAGGTTATCCGGGACGCGAGCGGAGGAATCGGAGGACTAGGCTTGCGGACCTGTGCCTTGGCCATTGCGTTGGTACTCCTAGTTGCCAGCGCGCTCATCGGTTCCAGAGTGTCACTGAGATTCTCCTCAAATCTCTTGCTGACAGCTCGTTGGGGAGGGCTAGTCTGCGGAGCTCTGCTTGCATCCTTGGCTGCTCGCAAGCTTCGTCTCTTGGCGATCCTAGGTTGTTGTGTTGCTTGCCTAGGGAGCGGTTACTTGCTGCTGGCGTTCCTGCAAGAACCCGGCCCAGTACGTTACATCTTCAGCAATGATGACCACCGGTTGGTCTGGAATGGCATAGTCTTATTCTCGACACTAACTTCTGGAATCAGTATCTGCGCTTCACTAGTGTTGTGCGGCGGTAAAGAACATCACGACAGCGATCCACCGACTTCCGGCGGCCCGGATTAGCCGCTTCGCCGCTGATTGCGGGGCCGGCCCAAAAACCTGCATGGCAGCAAGCTTCCTAACCCGCTCTCTCTTGGCCCCCTGCGCGCCGGCCGGACCGGGGTCCATAATCAGGCGTTTTTGAGCCCCGCAGGCGCTTCGTATCACAGCCGACTCAATGACCATGAGCGCCAACCCGCGCCCGGCCGCGGTCCCGCTTCGGGCCCGTCCGGCTCTATGGCCTCCCCGCCGTCGGGCGGGTCAGCCGGTACATCACGTAGCGCATGGTGCTCGTGAAGTGCTCGGAGTCCAGCCAGCGGGGGAGCTTCTCGTGGAGCAGGGCGTGGACCCGGTCGAGCTTCCGGCCGTAGAGGGCCCGCGCCAGCTTCCAGCGGATCGGCGCCCGGCGCCGCGCGGCGTCGCAGCCGAAGTCGAACAGCCGCTGGCCGTACCCCAGGAAGAGCCGGCCGATCTCCAGGGTGGGCAGCGTCTCCGCGGTGATGTCCCGGCGGTGGGCCACGCTGAAGCCCGCGCGCTCGGCGCGGGCCACGAAGTCGTCCTCGAAGAAGCAGGTCGACTGGGGCCTGCCCGGCTGGATCTGGAAGACCTCGGCCACCACCAGGTGCGCCCCGGGCGCGGTCAGCTCCCGGCACTTGGGGAAGAACGCCTCGTTCTCGATGTACTGGGGGCTCTCGCCGAAGACCAGGCAGCCGTAGGTCCGGCCCGGGCTGAAGGTCTCGAACTTGCTGAGGTGGAAGGGGACCTCCGGCCCGCAGGTGAGGCGGAACTGCTCCCCGAGGTGGGGGTCCGGGCTGAGGCCCTCCACGGCGAAGCCGGCCTCCGCCAGCGCCCTGGAGACGTCGCCCAGGCCGCTGCCCACGTCCAGCACCGGCCCGGCGCCCTCGGGGACCAGGCCCACCAGCGTCCGGGTGTACTCGGCCTGGGCCTGGCGGAGGCCGCGGAGCGTGCGGGGGCACTCGTCAGTGAAGAGCCCGAAGTGGAGGGACTCGAGGTCGAAGGCCTGGTGGAGGAACTTCAGACTGAAATCGATGTGCCCGGAGCCGGACATGCGGCCCTCCCTTTCCCCGACGGCGCCCCTCGACCACTACAGGCCGCACGGAACCGGCGTTTCCCGGATGAGCCTTCCATTGCGCTTCTCCGGTCCTGTCCGCTCGCTATCTTCTCCATGTGAAGCCTCCAGGCAAGTCCTTTCCCGGGCCTGGGCCCGCGACATCGCTCCGCGTGAATACCGCGGCGCCAATCCGCGGTCCCCATCCGTGCCCGTCGCCGGCTCCGCTTGACCGCCGCACACTCTGCGCGGATAATGGCATCGGCTCTGAGGAAAGGAGAACCCTTGGCCGCCAAGCGCGACAGGTACGTTAACCCGCTAACCGAGCGCTACGCCTCGCCGGAGATGTCCCGGCTCTTCAGCCCCGACGTCAAGTTCCGGGCATGGCGCCGGCTGTGGATCGCCCTGGCCGAGGCCGGGCGCGAGCTGGGCCTGGGCATTACCCAGGCGCAAATCGCCGAGATGAAGCGCTTTGCGGAGAAGGTCAACTACTCGACGGCCGAAAAGTTCGAGAAAAAGCTGCGCCACGACGTGATGAGCCCCGTCAAGGCCTTCGGG
>CAZONU010000178.1:0-6096 GCA_964581145.1 uncultured Planctomycetia bacterium | reverse complement strand
CGCGGCCTTGGTGATAATGCGCGAGGCGCTGCGCCTGCTGCTGGGACGCATCTCCGAGGCCGCTTCGGCGCTGGCGAAGTTCTGCCGGCGCTGGAAGAAGCTGCCGGTCCTGGGCCTGACCCACCTGCAGCCCGCGCAGCTTACTACTGTCGGCAAGCGCGCCTCGCTGTGGTTACAGGACTTGCTCATCGACGCGTCCGAAATCGAGCGGCGGCTCAATGAGCTGCCCTTCCGGGGCGCCAAGGGCGCCACCGGCACGCAGGCCACGTTTTTGCAGCTGCTGAAGAGCGGCGCCAAGGTCAAGCGCCTGGAAAAGCTCGTGGCCAGGAAGATGGGCTTCAAGCGGGTATGCCCCGTCACCGGTCAGACCTACACCCGCAAGATAGACAGTCAGGTGCTCGCGGCCCTGGCCGGCCTGGCCGAGAGCGCCGCCAAGTTCGGCAGCGACGTCCGCATCCTCGCCCACCGCAAGGAGATCGAGGAGCCTTTTCGCGCCAAGCAGATCGGCAGCTCGGCCATGGCCTACAAGCGCAACCCCATGAGAAGCGAGCGCATGTGCGGCCTTTCCCGCTACTTGCTGGCGCTGGCCTCGGCAGCTCCCCAGACCGCCGCGGCCCAGTGGATGGAGCGGACCCTGGACGACAGCGCGCCCCGGCGCCTGTACATCCCCGAGGGCTTCCTGGCCGCGGAGGCGATCGCGGTCCTCTGGGCCGACGTGGCCTCCGGCCTGGTGGTTTATCCCAAGACCATACGGCGCAACCTGTCCGCCGAGCTGCCCTTCATGGCCACCGAGGAGATCCTCATGGCCGGCGTGCAGGCCGGCGGCGACCGCCAGGAGCTCCACGAGGCCATCCGCCGCCACTCGCAGCGCGCCGCCCGGCGGGTCAAGGCCGAGGGCCGGGACAACGACCTCCTCGAGCGCCTGGCCGCCGACCCGGCCTTCGCGAAGGTGAAAGGCCGGCTGAAGCTCGCGCTGGAGCCGGAGCGCTTCACCGGCCGCGCACCGGAGCAGGTAGCCGAATTCCTGCGAGACGTGGCCGGACCCGCCCTGCGCCGGCTGTCCAGATATCGCGCGGGCCGGGCCGAGGTCAAGGTCTGAATCTCGGCTGAGGTTAGGTGTCCGCGTGGAAAACCGGTGTATAATCGCTGCTGCACTCCGTGGCTTAGGCGCGCGCTTTCAACATGCCGGGGGAGAATCTGTTGAAAAGGCGTTGATAACTCTCCGGCGGCGTTGAGAGAGGGGGAAAACTTGTCAGCAAGTCGGAGAAAAACACCGCGCGGGCGAAAAGGCGCCGGGAATCGGGCATCCGCATCAGAAAAGCGGGTTCGCTCCCCGCGTGGAAAACCTGTTCAAACCCGGCGCCTCCCGCGGGGAAAACCGGTGTATGAGTCGCACCTGGCGCAACTCCTGAAGCTGGCCGTACTTGAAGACCTGGGCAAGGGGGACCTCACCTCCAAGGCGGTGGTGCCCAAGAACTTGCGCGCCCGCGGCGACTACGTCGCGGAGGCCGACGGCGTTGTCGCCGGGCTGCCCGTGCTGGGCAGAGCCTTTCGCGCATTCGGCGGCGGCGTAAGGGTTAAGGCCCTGGTGAAGGACGGGACGCGCGTGCGCAAGGGCCGCCGGCTCGCGAAAATAAGCGGCCCGGCCCGGACGATACTCGCCGGCGAGCGGCTGGGCCTCAACCTGCTCTGTCACCTTTCCGGCGTGGCCAGCTTGACCGCTCAATATGTGGAGCTCACCAGGGGCACCCGCGCGCGCATCTACGACACGCGCAAGACCGCGCCGGGCCAGCGCCTGCTGGAGAAGTACGCCGTCGCGGCCGGCGGCGGGTGCAACCACCGGACCGGGCTCTTCGACGCGGTGCTCATCAAGGACAACCACCTGGCGCTGGCCGGCTGCCCGCTGGGCGAGGCCGTCCGCCGGGCGAAGCGGACCACCAGGAGACCAGTAGAGGTGGAAGTTACCAACATGAAAGGATTGGAGGAGGCCCTCGCGGCCGGCGCGGACATAGTCATGCTGGACAACTTCAAGCCCGCCCGGGCCGCCGCCGCGGTCAGGAAGGCGCGCGCGCTGGCCAGGGAGCGGGGCCGGCCGGTCGAGATTGAGATTTCCGGAGGGGTCACGCTCAAGACCGTGCGCAGGTTGGCCCGGGCGGGGCCCGACCGGATCAGCGTCGGCGCGCTGACCCACTCGGCCCCGGCGCTGGACATCTCCCTGGAGCTGGAGAGGGCGTAGCATGGCCATGAAGAACGAGATCGGGGTAATCGCCCCGCTCAAATCCGCGGGTGGAACGCTCCAGAAGGTGGCCGACTTCGGCCTGAAGGTCTGCCAGGTGGTCAGCTGGAAGCCGGAGGACTGGACGGAGGAAGCCGCCGCCAGGCTCCGCGGGGAGACGGCCTGGCTGGACATGCGCGTCTCCGGCCTGTGGGCCGGCTGGCCGGGCCCGCGCGTCTGGGACTTCATCGCGGGCCCGGCGACGCTGGGGCTGGTGCCCGCCGAGCACCGGGCCATGCGCGTGGGGGCGCTGATGCGGGGCGCGGACTTCGCCAAGGCGCTGGGCGTGCGCGCGATAATCACCCACCTGGGCTTCATCCCCGAGAACCCCTCGGACCCGGTCTTCGGCGACGTCGCCGCCGCCGTGCGCGAGGTCGCCGAGCACTGCAGGGAGCTGGGCCTGGAGTTCTGGTTCGAGACCGGCCAGGAGACCCCGGTGACCATGCTGCGGCTCATTCAAGAGGTCGGCACCGGCAACCTGGGCGTCAACCTCGATCCCGCCAACCTGATCCTCTACGGCAAGGCCAACCCCATCGACGCCCTGGACGTCTTCGGCGAGCACGTGAAGAACGTCCACGCCAAGGACGGCCTGTACCCCACCGACCCCATGAGGCTGGGCCAGGAGGTCAAGGTCGGCGAGGGCCGGGTGCGCTTCCCGGAGTTCGTGAAGCGCCTGAATGAGGTCGGCTTCACCGGCGAGTTCATCATCGAGCGCGAGATCAAGGAGGGCGAGCAGCAGACCAGGGACATCGCCGATACGGTGGCCTACCTCCGGAAGCTGCTGGAGGGATAAGGCCCGCCTGGGGTCAGGATTGACACCATCGAGGGCGCACGCCATAATGCGCTCCGCGGTTCGCGCGCGGGCCGGGATCCGCGCTTGGGCCAGGGCGGCGAAGGAGCTTGCGATATGCCGGAATCAGGCGGTCAGGGGCAGAAAAGCCGGCAGCCCATACCCGGTTATGAACTGGTCAAGAAGCTCGGCGAGGGGGGCATGGCGGCGACGTATCTCGCCCGCCAGGCCAACATGGACCGCCTGGTGGCCATCAAGATCATGCGCCGGAACCTCTCCCGGGACGCGAGCTTCATCACCCGTTTCGAGCGCGAGGCCAAGCTGGCCGGCAGCCTGGACCACGTGAACATAGTCGGCGTCCACGACGTGGGCGAGGGCGGGGGCTTCCACTACATGGCCATGGAGTACGTGGAGGGCAAGAGCGCCTACGACCTCATGCCCGACACCGGGGGCATGGACGAGGAGCTGGCCCTGCACATCACCATGCAGGTGACACGGGCGCTGGACTTCGCGCACAAGGCGGGGATCATCCACCGGGACATCAAGCCGGATAATATTCTCGTAACGGAGAACAACGTCGCCAAGGTCTGCGACTTCGGCCTGGCGCGGCACACCGCCGAAGAGACGCGCATGACCCAGACCGGGATCATGATGGGCACGCCGCATTACGTCAGCCCCGAGCAGGCCCGCGGCGACAAGGACGTGGACATTCGCTCAGACATCTACTCGCTGGGCGCCACGCTTTATCACTTCGTTACAGGGGAGACGCCCTTCCAGGGGTCGAGCGCCGCGGTGGTCATGACCAAGCACCTCACCGAGGAGCTGCCCTGGCCGGCGGACGTGAACCCGTTAGTCAGCGAGAACGTCTGCCGGCTTATAGAAAAGATGATGGCCAAGGAGCGGGAGTACCGCTACGCCGACCCCGCCGAGCTCATAACCGACCTGGAGCTGGTTATAGACGGCAAGGCCCCGGAGAGCGAGATGCTGGCCGCGGGCCGCAGCTCGATAGGCCGCCGGGGGACTTCCGATGTCAAGCCCGCGCCGCAGCTCCGACCCCGGCGGATGAGCGAGGACGCGGGGACAGCAGGGCGGCTGCTGGAGCCGGTCGGGAAGAAGATGCTGCCCAAGCCGGTGCTTTACGCGATAGGCGCGGGCGTATTGTTCCTCCTGGGCGTCGGCATGTGGGCGATGATGCGCAGCAATGGCGAGCCTGACGGCCGGCAGGTGGCGGCGCAGAAGGAGGCCGCCGCGGAGAAGGCCTGGCGGGAGAAGGTGCTTCCCGGGGCCAAGGAAGTGCTCTCCCGTGAGGAGGCCCTGGCGCTGCGCGACGCGCTGGCGGCGTTCGCGGCGCGGCACGGGGAGACGGAGTTCGGGCGCGAGAAAGCCGGGGAGGTCGGCCGGCTGAAAGCTCTGGCTGAGAAGGCCCTGGCCGGTCCGGTCAAGCCGGAGGACGATAAGAAGCTCCGGGAAATGTACGAATATGCCGAGGGCTGGTGGAAGAAGCACCCCGGGGACTATAAGGAAGCCACTGCCAAGTTCGAGCGGGTGCGCAAGTCGGGCAGCGGCACAAAGTGGGAGCTCCAGGCCGGGGACGCGATTTCCGAGATCGAAACGGCCCGCTCGAAGGCTGCCGACGCCGCCTTTGCTCCATTGAAGGAGAAAGCCGGCAATCTGGCCGAAGCCGGGGATTACGACGGGGCGACAGCCGTTTTCGGGAAGCCGCCCGCCAAGTTCGCCGACTTGCTCAAGCCCCGTTTCGAGGCCGAGCGCAAGAAACTGAAGGAGACAGCCGAGGCGAAACTGACCGCCGCCATCGCCGCCGCGGAGGGGTTCAGCAAGGACGGCCATCCGGAGAAGGGACTGGCCGAACTTGAGAAGGTCAAGGCGGTGAAGTACGCGGCACTGGCCGGGAAGTTGGCGGCGCTGGCAACACGACTGGAGAAGGAAAGCGCCGATGTGGCCGGCAAGCTGGCCAAACAGAAGCAGGCCGAGGCGCGCAAGGCGCTGGAGCGCATTCTCGCCAAGTACGACGAGTTGATACTGGCCGGGAAGTACAAGGATGCCGGCGAGTGTCTCTCACGCGAAAGGAAGGGGCTGGACGCCGATGTGCTCAAGGCTATGCCTGCGGGGCTGGCCGCCGCCGAGAAGGTGTCCGGGTTGCTTGCGACCTGGCAGGCAGGGAAGCATGACGCACTCAAGAAACTCATCGGCAAGGATGTCGTGCTCAGGACGCGCGTGGGCATGCCGACGAAGGGCACGGTCCAGGCGATTACGGATGATGCCTTCAAGGTCAAGGTCACCTTCAGGATCGGCGGGACCGAGGGGTCGAGTGTTCGGACGGTGAGGTTCGCCGACCTCGCAGAGGGCGAGTTGGAGAAACTCCTCCCGCCGTTCAAGCCCAGGGACGCCGAAGGGCACCTTGCCGCCATGCTGCTGGCCCTGAGCAGGAAGGACGCTCCCGGGGCGGAGAAGGCCGTCAAGGCCGCCGGGGAGCATCCGTTGGCCGGGAGGTATGCCAGGCACCTGGACGTCCTGAAGCTGGGCGCGAAGGAGGCGGCGGCCAAGCGGGCCTGGCAGGAAGATGTCGGGCGTCTGGTGCGGACGAAGTACGACAAAACCAGCGGCAAGGCCATGCTGGCGGCGCTGGATCTTTACGCCAAGGAACACGGCGGGACGAAGTTCGCCAAGGGCAAGGAGAAGGATATCGCGGCCCTGAAGAGCGCGGCAAGGCTGCCCCTGGGGCCGATTCTCTATACGAAGTTCCCCTTCGACGCCAAGGAGGCCGCGCGGCGGCAGAAGGAGACCGCCGAGGGCCTGGGGCTGCCGGCCACGAAGACGGTGGACCTGGGCAAGGGAGTGAAGCTGGAGCTGGTGCTTGTCCCGGCGGGCGATTTCCTGATGGGGCCCAAGTACACGCCGGAGGAGCTGGAGCGCCGGGGGCCCGGGCTGCTGAGCTACTACAAGCGGGAGGTGCCCCGCCACAAGGTGCGCATCACCAAGCCCTATTACCTCGGCAAGTACGAGGTGACCC
>CAZONU010000177.1:0-9997 GCA_964581145.1 uncultured Planctomycetia bacterium | reverse complement strand
GGCGGATTTCCCCGGGCCGCGCGCGGCTATATGTCGTAGTAGAGCATGAACTCGTAGGGGTGCGGCCGAAGGCGCATGGCGTCGACCTCCCGGTCGCGCTTGTAGCCTATCCAGGTGTCGATCACGTCCGGGGTGAACACGTCCCCCCGGAGCAGGAACTCGTGGTCCTCCTCCAGGCAGTCCAGCGCGGCCTCCAGGCTGCCGGGGGTGCTGGGCACCTTGGCCAGCTCCTCGGGGGGCAGGTCGTAGATGTCCTTGTCCAGCGGCGCGCCCGGGTCCAGCTTGCTCTGGATGCCGTCCAGCGCGGCCATGAGCACGGCGCTGAGCGCCAGGTAGGGGTTGGCGCTGGGGTCCGGGCAGCGGAACTCCAGGCGCTTGCTCCTGGGGCTCGGCGAGTACATGGGGATGCGGATGGCCGCCGACCTGTTCCGCGAGGAGTAGGCCAGGTTCACCGGGGCCTCGTAGCCGGGCACCAGCCGCTTGTAGCTGTTGGTGGTCGGGTTGCAGACGGCGCAGAGCGCGCCGGCGTGGCGGATGATCCCGCCGATGGCGTAGAGCGCGGTCTGGCTGAGGCCCGCGTACATGTCGCCCGCGAAGGCGGGCTGGCCCTCCTTCCAGAGCGAGACGTGGGTGTGCATGCCCGAGCCGTTGTCGCCGAAGATGGGCTTGGGCATGAAGGTGGCGGTCTTGTTGTTCCGCCGGGCCACGTTCTTGACGATGTACTTGAAGATCAAGAGCTCGTCCGAGGCGCGCACCAGCGGCTTGTACTTGGTGTCGATCTCCGCCTGGCCGCCGGAGGCGACTTCATGATGGTGGCACTCGACCTCCAGGCCCACCTTGACCATCTCCTGGACCATCTCCTCGCGGAGGTCGTGCTGGCAGTCGGCCGGCGGGACCGGGAAGTAGCCCTCCCGGTAGCGCGGCTTGTGGGCCAGGTTGGGGGTCTCCTCCCGGCCGGTGTTCCACTGGCCCTCGACGGAGTCCACGCTGTAGAAGCTGGCGTGCCCCCTGGTGTCGTAGCGCACGTCGTCGAAGACGAAGAACTCGGCCTCCATCCCGAAGAAGGCGGTGTCGCCGATGCCCGTGGAGGCCAGGTACTTCTCGGCCTTGCGGGCGATGTTGCGGGGATCCTTGCCGTAGTCCTGGCGGGTGATGGGATCCTGGATGTTGCCGACGATCACCAGCGTGGGGTACCTGGCGAAGGGGTCGATGAAGCACATGCCGGCATCCGGGACCACCAGCATGTCGCTCTCGTTGATGGCCTTCCAGCCGCGTATGGAGGAGCCGTCAATGCCCAGGCCCTTCTCGAAGAAGTCCTCACCCACCGTCCTGGCCGGCACCGTGAAGTGCTGCCACAGGCCGGGAAAGTCCATGAAACGCACGTCCACGGCGACGATCTTGTTGTCCTTGATGAGCTTGAGTACGTCCTTGACTTCCATGCGCTCTCCTCCCGGCTCCAGCCCCCCCTGGGGGCAGTAACGGACTATGATGGAGCAACCTCTGTGCCGCGGATGAAAAGAACTCTGCTCGGCAGCGTAACTCACCAGACCGGGACGTTTATGTCTAGGCAAGCGAGTTATTCATGCACCTGACCAGCACCATTAACCCACCATACGGTAGGATATGACAGACATTCCTACCGTTTAGTACGAAATCGCTTGGGATTGATGCCGTGTTTATTGACCCGGATGCCCATCAGCCGCTCGGTGAGGCCCAGCAGCCGAGCGGCCTTGGCCTTGTTGCCCCGCGAGGACTTCAGAGCGTCCAGGAGCATCTCCCGCTCCAGGCCGTCCAACGCCGCCTGGAGCGACCCCTTGACCGTCGTGCCGCTGGCCTCCGCAGTCTGCAGCGAGGGCGGCAGGAGGTGGCCGTGGATGACCCCGTCGCTGGAGAGCAGCACCGCGCGCTCGATGCAGTTCTCCAGCTCGCGGACGTTGCCCGGCCAGTGGTAGGCCATGAGCATGTCGATGGCCGGGGTGGAGATGCGCCTGATGGGCTTGGCGTTGGCCGCGCCGCACTTCTCGGCGAAGTGGTCGGCCAGCAGGACGATGTCCGTGCGCCGCTCGCGCAGCGGCGGCACGTGGATGGGAAAGACCTCCAGGCGGTAGTAGAGGTCCTGACGGAAGCGGCCGGCGGCGACCATGGCCTCCAGGTCGCGGCTGGTGGCGGCGACGATGCGCACGTCGACCTTTATCGTCTCGGTGCCGCCGACCCGCTCGAACTCCCGCTCCTGGAGGACGCGCAGCAGCTTGATCTGCGTGGAGGCCGAGAAGTCCCCGATCTCGTCGAGGAACAGGGTGCCCCCGTGGGCCCGCTCGAAGCGGCCCTCCCGGCGGGCCAGCGCCCCGGTGAAGGCGCCCTTCTCGTGGCCGAAGAGCTCGCTCTCGATGAGCGTCTCGGGCAGGGCCGCGCAGTTCACCTTGATGAAGGGCTTCTCCGCGCGGGGACTGTTGTAGTGCACCGCACCGGCCACCAGCTCCTTCCCGGAGCCGCTCTCCCCCCGAATCAGGACGGTGGCGTCGCTGGCGGCCACCCGGGCGATCATGTCGTAGACCGCCTGCATCGCGCTGGAACTGCCCATGATGTTGGCCGGCTTGAAGCGGTCCTTGAGCTCCTCCTTGAGCACCTTCATCTCTTCGAGCAGGCGCTGGCGCTCCTCCCGGGCGCTGCGCCGCAGGCGCACCGCCTGGGCGATCATCGCGCTGATGATGGACAGCAGGCGCACGTCCTCCTCGTGGGGCACCGGCGCCTCGAAGAGGTGGTCGGCGCTCAGCGCGCCGATGGCCCGGCTCTCCATCCTGATGGGCACGCAAAAGAACGAGATGTCCCGGCGGCGCAGGCGGCCGGCCGCGCCGGGCCGGTCGAGGAAGAGGGGATCCTGGGCCCCGCGGCGGACCACCGCGGGCCGGCCGCTGGCGATGACCTTGCCGATGACCCCCTCGCCGGCCCGCCGGCCGACCTTCTCCAGCTGCTCCTCCGAGAGGCCGTAGGAAGCGTCGCTGACCAGCTCACCGGTGTCGCGGTTGAGCAGCGTCAGCGTGGCGTGCTCCATGGGGGTGTGCTCGGCCATGGTCCTGAGCACCGGCCCGACGACCTCGCGCAGGTCGGGGCTGGCCTCCAGCAGCTGCCCGATCTCGAAGAGCAGCAGCAGCTCGTTGACTTCCCGCTTGATAAGCGGCCTGGCCCGCCGCGCGGACATCTTCGCCTCCCGAAAGCCAGCCTCGAAGAGCAAAAGGCCCCAACCCTACCATATGGTATGATTAGTTGACGCCTAAGTCAAACATTAATTTGCAGTTAGGAGGAAAGACTCCCGCAAGCGCGACAGGGGTGCTGGGACGCCGAAATCGGCGACGGAGGCCGATTTTCGCTTGATTCCGGGGGGCCTGCGTCCGATAATAATATGTCGGGCGGGGCGTCCAAGGCCCTGGATCTGGTGCCTTTGCGGCGCCCAGCCGCCTTCCCGTGGGGGGGAGTGGAGTGATGCATGGCCAAGAGGCTCAACCCCCGTCAAGGCACCCTCTTCAGATCGTCCGCTAAGCGGCGGGGCAAGACGGTCAAGGGCAAGAAGGCCGCCAAGAAGCCGCGGACCATAATCAAGCTCTCCAAGACCAGGGCACAGCGCGCCAAGGCCAGGGCCAAGGCGGGCCGCAAGGCCAAGCGCTCCCGCAAGGGCGCCCGCGGCAAGCCCGTCGGTGCCGGCCGCCGCCGCGGGGCCGGTCCCGAAACCGCCCAGTCCATGGCCGCCAAGCAGCGGGACATATCCGTCAGCGAGTTCTTCACCAAGAACCGGCACCTGTTGGGCTTCGACAATCCCCGCAAGGCGCTCTTGACCGCCGTGAAGGAGGCGGTGGACAACGCCCTGGACGCCTGCGAGGAGGCGCACATACTTCCGGAGATTTCCGTAGTCATAAGGCCGGCCAACGGCTCTGAAGACCGTTTCATCGTGGCCGTGACCGACAACGGCCCGGGCATCGTCAAGCAGCAGATACCCAAGATTTTCGGCAAGCTGCTCTACGGCTCGAAGTTCCACCACCTGAAGATGAGCCGCGGGCAGCAGGGCATCGGCATCAGCGCCGCGGGCATGTACGGGCAGCTGACCACCGGCAAAGCCATGCGCATCATCAGCCGCACCGGCAGCAAGAAGCCCGCGCACTACTACGAGGTGCAGGTCGACACCGTCAAGAACCAGCCGCAGATCGTCAAGGAGGAAGAGCGCAACGGGGAGATCAAGCGGGGCACCCGCGTGGAGTTCGAGCTGGAGGCCCGCTTCCAGCGCGGGCGCCAGTCGGTGGACGAATACCTTCAACAGACCGCGGTGGCCAACCCCCACGCCAGGATCTACTACGAAGCCCCGGACGGCGCCAAGCTGGAGTTCCCCCGGGCCACCAAGGAGCTGCCGCTGATCCCCCGGGAAATCCGGCCGCACCCCTACGGCCTGGAACTGGGCGCGCTGATTTCCATCCTGCGCCAGACCAAGAGCCGCAACCTCTCCGGCTGCCTGCACAGCGACTTCTCGCGGGTCTCGGCGCGCCTGGCCAAGGCCATCTGCGAGAAGGCCAGGCTCTCGCCCCGGGCCCGCCCGCGGCGCATCGCCAACGGCGAGGCCGAGCGCCTCTACCGCGCCATCCAGAGCACCAAGATCATGAACCCGCCCACCGACTGCCTGGCGCCCATCGGCGAGGAGGCCCTGGTCGCCGGCCTGCGCAAGGAGTACGAGGCCGACTTCTACACCGCGGTGACCCGCTCGCCGTCGGTCTACCGCGGCAACCCCTTCCAGGTGGAGGCCGCGCTGGCCTTCGGGGGCAAGCTCCCCGCCGACGGCCTCGCGAAAATCATCCGCTTCGCCAACCGCGTGCCGCTCCTCTACCAACAGGGCAGCTGCGCCATCTGGGAGAGCGTGCTCTCGACCAGCTGGCGCAACTATCACGTGGACCAGTCCCGGGGCGCGCCGCCGGCCGGGCCGCTGGTGGTCACCGTGCACTTCGCCTCGGTGTGGGTGCCTTTTACCAGCGAGAGCAAGGAGGCCATCGCCAGCTACCCGAACATCGTCAAGGAGATCAAGCTCTGCCTGCAGGAGTGCGGCCGGCGGCTCTCGGTATTCCTCTCCCGCCGCCGGCGGGAGGACGAGGCCCAGCGCAAGAAGGATTACATCACCATGTACATCCCGCACATCGGCATCGGCCTCAAGGACATCCTGGGGTTCTCCGAGGCCCAGGAGAAGCGGCTGGTCAGGAAGCTCAAGGGCATGCTCGAACGCGCCCGGACGGGGTGAGAGGGAACGGAGAATCACATGAAACCACTGCGGATACCGGGAGGATGTCCTGACGATGGCTAAGCGCACCAGGAAGAAACCGCCGCCGGAGTCCTCCCCCGCCGAGTTCCGCCGCTTCGCCGCGCGCTGGCGGATAGCGGGGCGCGCGGAGGCCGAGGAACTGCGCGCGATGTCCCCCGCGGACAAGTTCCGCCAGCTCAAAGGGCTGTGGGGCTCGGCCCGGCTTTTCAAGTGGCCGGATGAGGAGAGGGAAACCGCCGCGGTGCGCTCCCGCTGGAACAAGTTGAGGAAGGTGCTCGGTGGCTGATAAGAAGCCGCTCGCGCCGCTTCACGCGGCGCTGTCTGATCTCCTCAGATGGCTCAAGGCGGAAAAATTGCCCGGTGTGGTTATCGGAGGAGTTGCCGCATCAATCCTCGGCCGTCCCCGCATGACCCGCGATGTGGACGTGCTCGTCATCCTGGACGCGGCGCGGTGGGAGGCATTCCTGAACGCCGGCAGGCGCCACGGCTTCGCGCCCCGCCGCTCGGACGCGCTGGATTTCGCGCGAAAGGCGCGCGTACTGCTGGTGAGACACGAACCCAGCGGCACAAGCGTGGACATTTCCTTCGGGGCGCTGCCCTTCGAGGAGGAAGCCGTCTCGCGGGCCGTCAAGCGAAGTGTCGGAGGGCTGAGAATCCCGATCCCGACGCCGGAAGACCTCATTGTGATGAAGGCCGTTGCCCATCGGCCTCGGGACGCCGCGGACATTGAGGCGGTGATTGCCGCCCAGCCTCGCCTCGACCGCCGGCGCATTCGGCGCATTACAGCTCTCTTTGCCGAAGCCCTCGAATCCCCCGAGATTCTCGATGACGTTGAAAGGCTGCTTGCCAAAGGCAGGCGTCGGCGTAAGCCGAAGGGGAAATAATAGCATGCCCAAGCGCAGCAGGAAGAGAGCCAAGCCCAGGATCAAGGTCGCCCGGCGCCGGCGGGGCAAGCCGGTGCCCAAGCCGTCGCTCTCCAAGCTCAAGGCAAAGGGCCGGCCGGCCACCAAGGGCGAGGTGGTCAAGAAGATCAACAGGGCCGCCGACAGGATGGTCGGGGAGATCAAGCGCGGGACGCGGCCCAGCTTCAAGTTTCCTATACGCTCGCTTTCGAACGTGAGCTATGACCCCAAGGTGGGGCACTTTGAACTCTTGGGCAAGAAGAGCGAGCGCACCCTGGCCTACGCCACGGTAAAAACTTTCGCGCAGTCCATCCGGATGATGGCCAGCGCCAAGCAGAACATCGGCGACGACGAGATCTGCTCCAAGCGCGAGATGTACTACAACGCCAAGGCCTGGGCGGAGTGCCGCTTCAACGAGCAGCCCGAGAGTGACGCGGTGATGGACGACGTGGAGGCCTTTTACGGCGTGAACCGGGAACAGTTGGGCTTCGTGCCCGACGAGCGCGGCGGCGACGTGGCCGGAGATCTCGTCGTGATAGACAAGGACCGCCACAGCGGCAAGACCGTGCGCATCGACTGCACCAAGCAGGGCTCGGGGGCCTGGAGCATCCCCAGCAAGGTGGAGCACCTGGGTTTCAAGACCGGCGCGAAGTTCATTCTGGTCGTCGAAACCAGCGCGCTCTTTCAACGTTTAGTCTATCACGGCTACTGGCAGAAGACCAAGTGCATCATCGTGGCCATGAGCGGGGTGCCCACCCGGGCGTGTCGCAGGTTTATCCGCCGCCTGGCCGACGAGAAGCGCCTGCCCGTTTACGTCTTCACCGACGGCGACCCCTACGGCTACAGCAACATCTACCGCACGCTGAAAGTCGGTTCGGGCAACGCCGCGCACATCAACAAGTATTTCTGCGTGCCCCAGGCGCGCTTCCTGGGGGTGACGCCGCAAGACATCATCGACTTCAAGCTCAAGGACGCCACGCACCCCTTGGCGCCGGTGGACATCAAGCGGGCCAAGGACGCGCTCAAGAACGACCCTTTCATCAAAACGTACAAGGAGTGGCAGAAGGCCCTTAATCAAATGATAGAAATGGGCGTGCGCGTCGAGCAGCAGGCCTTCGCCAAGCACGGCCTCAACTACGTCATCCAGAAGTACCTGCCCAGGAAGCTGGCCCACCCGGAGAAGTTTCTGCCGTAGGAGAGGACATGGGAAGCGGTGCCCGTCTCACCGGTTGCGCCGCTGCTCGGCTTTCTTAAAGACCTTGCGCACCTTGTCCAGCTCGGGCCGCTCTTTCTCCGCGGCCCGTTTCAGCCGCTTCTCGTTGGCCTTGAGCCACGCCTCGAACTTGGCCAGTGCTTTGGCCACCTCCGGCGATTTCGGGTCCATGTGCCGGTCGAGCTTGACGGGCGAGACGTCCAGTGCCTCGCAAACGCTGAAGACGTAAACGTATAGTCTGGTCCACTGGTCGCCGTTCTTGGGTTCCAGGGCCATACGGCTGGCGGTCAGGATCGCCGTGGCTGGCTCGGGCCTGCGCAGTTCGCGACCGTTCCGCCACACCTCGCGGAATTGCCGGAGGCCGTATGTCGCGCGGTGCTTGGCCTCTTTGCGCGTACTGTGTTTGAGGATGTCCGTCACAATGACCTGCCCGGCCGTCTGGCTGCGCGGGTCGTCCCACAGGCGGACGGCCTCGCCAATCTCCCAACCTACCCGGGTGGCGGCTCGGGGGAACTTGGGGTCCAGCGCGATCCGGTGCCAGCGGGCCAGCACTTCGAGGGTCTTGAAGTGGCTGGCGCAGTCGGTGGCCTCCACGAAGAGCACGGCCTCGTCGTCGGTCGAGCAGGGCATCTGCATGGCCGCGGCCAGCCAGCGCTTGGCTTTCTCCTTGTCGCGCCAGTGCGGTCGCGTCCAGACCAGCAGGTCTTCCAGCGTCTGCCTGATCCCCCAGGGCCAGGGGGCCTTGGCCTGCTCATCCCAGGTGAGCGGGTAGTCCGCGGCCTTCGCGGGCACCGTCCACTTATGCCCCAGCACAAGGCGCTGGCGCCGGTCGGCGGGAAAGCTCTTCAGGAAGCGCCTTTCCCTGCTCAGCAGGATCCGGTTGTCCAGCGGGTGGGCCTTAAGACCCCAGTAGTGGACGCCCGCTTCTCTCCTCAGCTCACCAAGGGCGGCCATCAATTTAGGGAGCCACTCAACGGGGAAGACCTTGCGCCCCTGAAGGGCCGCGGCGCGGCGCTCGGTGTAGGGCGTTTCGGGAGAAGTGAGGAACTTCCACAGACCCTTCGGGCTCTTGAGGGCCTTGGAAAGCCCCGGCGACTTGACCTTGGAGAAATCCGGCTGCCCGGCGTCCTGCTTCTTGAGGGCTTCGCGGATTTGAGAGGCCCGGTCGTGCTTCTTCGAGGGTTGGCCGTGATACGCTTCCGCAGGAACGCGGCCGTCGTTTATCCACTTGCCTGCCTCGTCGAGGCGCATCACACGGACGAAGTCCCGTCCTTCCTCGCGGGTTCTAGCGTGGACAACCCATTCATCCCTGTCTTTCTTCGCGGAAAGAGAAAGTATCTTAATCCCGCCGCGCTCCCAGCGCTGCCGGGCGGCCTTGCGTATCTGCTCCACGCTGGCCCTGGAGGTGGGCGTGGATTTCGCGGGTTGGGTCTGAGGGGGGGCGTCGCCTGTGCTCTTCTTCTCCGGCGTGTGTCCACCGCACCCTGCCGCACCGACGACTGCCAGCAACCAGACCAGGCAAGGGACTGTGCGTGCGGTTTTCCTAGTCACGGTCATCCTTCCGTAGGTGCGCAGCTCTCTCCCCCCGAGCCTATTCTCTGCACCCCTCAACCGCAAGCATATTCCATCAGCGCCGAAATCTAGCACCCGCCGATTATCATCGCCAGAAAGGCGGCGATGGCGATCAGGGCAATAACCAGGAAGCTGACGCTTCGCCAGGTGGTGCGCCCCTTGCCGGCCAGCGGCCCCTGGCCGTCGGTGAAGTTGCGACAGTGCGGACACTGAACGATGTCCGCGGGAATCTGCTTCCCGCAGTAGGTGCAGCGCTCGAAGTCCAGGTCGTCGGGCAAGTCCAAGCGTCCCTACTGAACCACCAAGACACGAAGACACCAAGAGGAGCTGAGTGCGCGGCAGAATGTGTTCGTCATACCCAGTGCCGCCGCCGCGTTCATGGCCCGGTGTTCCTTGGTGCCCTGGTGACTTGGTGGTTGAATTGCTCTCTTCACAGCCCCAGGGGTCCCGCGGCCTCCTGCATGGCCGCCAGGGCCTCCCCGAGAAAATCGTCAAGCTCCAGGCCCAGCTCGGAGCACGCCCGCATCCCCTCGCGGCTGGCGTTGGCCGCGAAGCGCTTTTCTTTGAAGCGTTTTTTCAAGAAGGCGACGTCCAGCGGCGCGAGCTTCTTTTCTTTGTGTATCAGCGCGCAGGCCACGATGAAGCCGCTGGCCGGGTCGATGGCGTAAAGCGCCTTGGCCATGCTTGAGTCCCGCGGGGCCTTGTCGTTGTGGCCCTTGACCGCGGTGATGATCTCCTCGCCCAGGCCCTTCTCCGCGAGGATTTCCGCGCCGACCACCGCGTGGCGCTCGGGGTCCTGCCCGACCTCGTCGTAGTCAATGTCGTGCAGCAGTCCGCAGAGCCCCCAGGCTTCGACGTCGCCGCCGAAGCGCCCGGAGAGCCGGCGCATGATCGCCTCGCAGGCCAGGCAGTGCTTGCGCAGGTTCTTGTTGCCGACCTTTTCCTTCAAGAGGACCAGGGCTGCATCGCGAGTCATGGGCAACTCGCCTCTAGCCGACCACCCGGGGCAACGTCATC
>CAZONU010000176.1:9452-10015 GCA_964581145.1 uncultured Planctomycetia bacterium | reverse complement strand
GCCCAGCAAAATAGTGTTGAGCAGGGCCCCCTCGCGGTCGGGCATCTCCTCGCGGACGATCCCGGCCAGGCCCTCGCGGGCCCGGGCCAGCGCCGCGCGCGGCGAGCGCCCCCCGCCGGGGAGCTTTTCAAAGAGCCCGGCGCGGCCGGAGCCCGAGGTCCAGCCCCCCCGGGCGGCGAGGTACTCGCGGAAGTCCAGCCCCCCGGGGCTGCGCCGGCCTCCGGGAAGACGCACCAGGAGCGGCAGGCGGACGCGCTCGCCGGGCCGCAGGCGGTCCCCGCCCGCGCCCCAGAGCGTGAGCCGGACCCGCCCGGCGGCGGGGTGAGAGCGCCCCGCCGGCCCGATGCTTTCAACGTCAAGAGTCAGCCGCTGGCCGAACGAGCCGCCGCGCGGCGGCGGGTGGCTGGCCAGCACGCGTCCGACCACCAGGGCCAGCCGCGGCCGGCCGGGGGCCAGCCCCAGCAGCCGGCCGATCTCGTCATGGGCGGGCCGCGCCGCGCGGGTCGAGAGGTTGAGCGCCCCGCAGAGGGCCACCAGCGCCAGCGCCGCCGCCGCCAGCGCCG
>CAZONU010000176.1:1313-9442 GCA_964581145.1 uncultured Planctomycetia bacterium | reverse complement strand
AGCGCGGCGACCAGGACGTGCTCGGGGGCCAGCTCCAGCGCGCGCGCCGCCCAGGTGCCGGCCGCGAAGGCCGGCGCGGCGGCCAACAGGTAGCGGTGCGGCCTCCTCCGCGGGAGGGTACCCTCGTCCTTGGCGTCGGCCGGCGCGGCGCTCACCGGTGAAGGCTTACTTTCCCTTCGCGCTCAGGGCAGCCACAGGTAGCAGAAGCGCTGCCCGGCGGCGACCTCCAGCTTGAGGCGCAGCTCCTGGGGCAGCGCCGAGTCGGACTTGGCCTGGAGCATGAGCTCCAGCGGGTTGGGCCGGCGGCGGTAGCCGATGATCGGGGCCCGCGAGCCGGTCAGCTTGCGGGCGGCGGCCACCGCGGCGTCCCAGTGGCCGACCTCGTCGATTATCTTGAGCTTGAGGGCGTCGTCGGCCAGGAAGACCCGCCCGTCGGCGAAGGCCGCGACCTCGGCGTCGGAGAGCTTGCGCCCGTCCTTGACGATGCCCGTGAAGCGCGCGTGGTAGGTGTCGATGATGTTCTGCATGTAGTCCTTTTCTTGGTCGGTCATCGGCCGGAACATGCTGGGCACGTCCTTGTAGGGCACGCTCTTCATGGTCTGGGTCGCGATGCCCAGCTTCTCGTCCAGCAGCCGCTTGATGTTGAAGCTCATGCCGATGACGCCGATGGAGCCGGTCACGCAGGTGGGCCGGGCCACGATGCGGTCGGCGCGCGCGGAGACGTAGTAGCCGCCGCTGGCCGCCACTTCATCGTAGAAGGCCACGAACTTGTAGCCGGCCCGCTTGCACTTCTGGACCTCGTCGTCGATGACGTCGCAGGCGGTCACCGTCCCGCCGGGGGAGTTGACCCGCAGCAGCACGGTCTTGACGTTGCGGGGCACGTCCCTGGTGCGCAGCTGGCGGAGCTGGGCGATGATCGTCGGCGCCGCGCCCTGCCCGGAGACCAGCACCCCCTCGGCGCGGACCAGCAGGATGCGGTCCTTGCCCTCCCCGGGCTCCTCCTCGACCAGCGTGTAGTTGCCCAGGCCGCGCCCGCCGACGGAGGCCATCTGCGAGTAGAAGACCGCCGCCACCACCACCAGGAAGACCAGGGCGGCCAGCAGCAGGGCGCCGGCGACGATGCCGATCACCAGGCCGATGCGCCTCTTGGGCTTCCTGCCGCCGGGCTTGCGGTCGGCGACCGGCTTCGCGGTGGGCGGGCCGCCCCACCCGGAACCGCTCCCCGGCGGCGGGGGCGGCTGGTCCCAGGGCGTGGCGGGGGGCAGTTCCTTGGTATCGGAGTTCTCGTCCACGGCGGTTTCTCCTTCAAGAAGGCTCAGGACACCAGCATAGACGGTCCCCAGCGGCTGTCAAGGTTCGGGGGTTGACATTCCCCGCCGCTCCGTTAATGCTGACGCCCGGAACTGTCCGGCGCCGCGCACCCTTTTTCGAGCGACGCGCCGCCCCGGGACCCGTTGCCCCGGGCGGTCCTCGCTGCCTTCAATAGGAAAACGCCATGTCCAAGCTCAGAGTCACACCCAAGATGTTCCGCGCCAAGCGCGAAATGTTCCCGGAGCTGGCCCGCGCCGCCAAGCGCCGCCGCGCGCTGGCCCGGAGCAGGCTCGGCCGCAAGCTGCTCAAGAAGCTCCGGCCGATCCTGAAGGCCCTCTATCCGCTTCCCGAGACCACCTACACCCTCTACCGCCAGTACGCGCGCAACGGCGACCGCGGCCGCTTCGAAGGCCCCTACTTCGCCAGGCGCCGCAACCTGACCGCCGCGGCGGTGGCCCAGTTCCTGGAGCCCCGCGAGAAGCACCTCGACGCCGTCCACGACTACCTCTGGAACACGTGCGAGGAGACCACCTGGATTCTCCCCGCCCACGAGCGCGGGGGGCTGGACCTATTTGCCGCCGAAACCGCCTTCTGCCTGGCCGAGACGCTCCAGATGCTCCGTGGGGAGCTGGCCGCGGAGGTCGTCCAGCGCGTCGAGCACGAGGTCCGGCGCCGGGTGCTGGACGTCTTTCTGGACGGCGCCGGCAAGCGCCGGAATCCCTGGGGCGAGGGCGAGCCGGACCTGACCGGACTCTTCCTGGGGAAACAGTTGCACGGCCTTTACTGGTACAAGGGCCACAACAACTGGAACGGGGTGTGCTCCAGCTCGGTGGGCGCGGCCCTGCTGTACCTCGAAAGCGACCCGCGCAAGCTGGCCCGGGGCGTTAATTTCGTGTTGGAAAGCCTGAAAGCCTTTCTCGCCACGGCCTTCTCGGCCGACGGGGCCAGCAACGAGGGCATCGGCTACTGGCAGTACGGGCTGCTCAACTTCGTGCCCTTCGCCGAGCTGCTCCGCGCGCGCACCGGCGGGAAGGTTGACCTCCTGGCCAATCCCAGGATGAAGCTCATCGCCGGCTACCCCGCGGAGGTGATGCTCTCACCGGGGCGCTACTACAACCACGCGGACTGCCCGCCACGCCTGGCGCTGGCGCCGGGGGTGTTCTCCAGGCTCGCGGAGAGGACCGGCGCGGCCGAGCTCCGCGGCCTGCTGGCGCGCGAGCCGGCCGGCGGCGCGCGGGTGCCCATGGCCCTGCGCGACCTCCTCTGGTGGGACGGGAAGCGCGGTCCGGCGCCGAAGGTCGGCGACGCGCTGCTGCCCGCCGCGGGCATTTTCCGATTGAAGTCCGGGCCGCTGGTGCTGGCCGGCAAGGCCGGCCACAATGGGGAAAATCACAACCACAACGACGTGGGCAGCTTCGTCCTGCACGCGGGGGGCGAGGACCTGCTCTGCGACCCCGGCGCGCCGCCCTACTCCCGGGAGTTCTTCCGGCCAAAGACGCGCTACAAGCTCTTCCTTCATACGCAGTCGCGGGGCCACAGCCTGCCGGCCGTGGGCGGCAGATTACAGAAGTTCGGCAAGCGCTTCCGCGGCCGGGTGCTGAAGTTCGACGCCGCCGGCGCGCGCAAGAGCGCCGAGCTGGAGATCGCCCGCGCCTGGCCCGTGAGAAGGCTCAAGAGCCTGAGGCGCCGGCTGGAGCTGGCCCCCGGAGGGCGCTTTTTACTGGAAGACAGCTTCAAGTTCGCGGGCAAGGGCCTGCCCGTCGAGGAGGGCTTCGTGACCTGGCTGCCGGTTTCGGTGAGAGGCCGGACGGCGGCGATCCGCGGAGAGAAGAACGTCCTGCGGCTGCGCATCGCGAGCCCCGCGGGCCGCTTCGGCCTGGAGACGCACGCGCTGGCCGCCAAGGTCGCCGCGGGCGCCAAGGCGGCCATGAAGCTGCGGCGGCTTTACGTGCGGTTACCCGCGGGGGGGGAAACCTGTTTCCGTATGGAGGGGGAGCTTCGGCGTCGCTAACGGCGATTGCTCCCCCGCGCGCGGGCGGCTAGAATCCGGGCCGGAGGGAGCTGCTTGACGAGAAAGCTCTGCATCGCCGCGCTGGGGGCGCTCCTGGCGGCCTCCGCCGCGGCTGGCGAGAGTTGGTGGAACGCCGCCTGGAAGGCCCGGCGCATATTCGAGTGCACCGGCACTCGCTCGGAGCTGGCCGGCGACGAGGTCGGCGTGGTGGAGTTCCGCACCGCGGGGCTGGCCGCGCCCGACGGCCGCGACGTGCGCGTGCTGGCCCGCGGGCGCAAGCTGCGGCCCGTCAAGATACTGGCGGCCGGCCCCGGCGACTTTCTGCGCGTGGCCTTCCCCCTGGTGAAAGAGGTCACCAGCTATCACGTCTACTACGGGAACCCCAAGGCCAAGGCCACCGACACCTTCTCGCCCCGGCGCGGCCTCCTGGTCGAGAGCCGCGGCTTCCGGGGCGGCGACGTGGGCTCCTGGCGGGGGATGGCCGGGGTGCGCCGGCGCGCCGGGCCCCGCTACGGCGCGAAGTTCGTCGACCGGGTCTACTTCGGCTACAACCCGGTGGGCCCCGAAACCAACTACGTCAACAAGTACACCGGCTGGCTGAAGGTCCCCGCCGATGGTGAGTATCTCTTCGCGACCAGCTCGGACGACGCCAGTTTTCTGCTGGTCGACGGCAAGATGATCGCCAAGTGGCCCGGCTGGCACGGCGCGATTTCCCAGGTGCGCCCGCGCTTCAGCGGCAAGGCCACGCTGAAAAAAGGGCTGGTCAAGTTCGAGTACTACCACGTCAACGGCGGGGGCACCGGCGTGGCCGTGGCCGCCTGGCAGCCGCCGGGGGCCAAGCGCGCCAGGACCATCCCGGCGGCGGCCTTCGCGCCGGTCAGCCGCGGCAAGCAGAAGAGCTACGAGCTGCGCGGGGTCCCGGCCGCCGCGGACTTCGAAGTGCAATCAGTGGGCGAGGCGTACCTGGACACGACGACCTACCTGGTGCGCGTCCGCTTCACCGCGCGGCTGGGCGCGGCGGGCCGCGTCCCCGGCGGCCGCCCGGCATGGGACTTCGGCGACGGGCAGGCCGGCGCGGGCCCGGTGGTCGAGCACGTCTACATCAAGCCCGGCACCTACCCCGTGAAGCTGAGCGTCAATGTTGCGGGGAGCAAGGCCGAGTGCGCGGGGCGCGCGGGCATCGACCGGGACATGCACCGGGCCACCGCCGGGCGCTCCGAGCCCCTGACGGCCTACGCCGCGGCGCTGGCCGGCTACGACCTGACCAGGGTCAGCCCCCACGACCTCTCCATCCTGGCCGTCTACTACGGGAAGCTGGACCGCGTCGAGCCCCGCCTGCGCGTGGCCCGCGCGGTCCTGGCCCGCGGGAAGGAATTCTCCGACCGGGACTACTTCGCCCAACTCATCTTCGCGGTGCGGGAACTCAGGGAAAAGAAGCGCGGCGAGAAGCTCCGCGCCGAGGCGCTGGCCATGCTGGACGCCGCCGAGGCCCGCTTCCGGAAAAGCAAGCGCCAGCAGGGCTACCGCGCCAAGGTCATCCGCGAGCGCGGGGACATTTTCTACTTCTACGCCGGCGACCTGGACAAGGCCTACAACGAGTACGACAAGGTGGTCACCCGCTTCCGGTGTCTAGAGGACAACATCGTGCGGGTCACCAAGAGCCGCCTGGGGGACATCCACCGCGAGCGCGGCAAGTACGAGGAGGCCGCCAGGCGCTACCGCGAGGCCGAGAAGCTCAAGCTCACCGGCCAGACCGGCGCGCGCGACCAGGCCCGCCGGGGGGCCCTGCCCCACATCGCCGAGAACTACTTCCGCCGCCGCAAGTACCAGGAGTGCGAGCGGGCCCTGGACGTCTGGGAGTGGGAGTACCCCATGGAGAAGCTGCGCGGCTACTCCACGCTGGTCCGCGCCCAGCTCGACCTCCGCCGCAGGAAGCACGAGGAAGTGGTCAAGCAGGTGGAGGTTCTGCTGCGCGTGAACCCGCGCACCACCTTCGCGGGCGAGCTGCTGATGGTCAGCGCCCTGGCCCACAAGGCCCAGCGCCGCCGGGACCTGGCCCTGGCCTGCTACAAGCGCATCGTCGAGAAGTACCCCGAGAGCAAGTACGCCGAGCGCGCCCAGGGCTACCTGGACGAGGCCGAAAAGAAGAAGCCGCGCGGGAAGAAGTAGGCGTCACTCGCGGGGCGTTTGTTCCTTCAAGACCTCGATCATGGCGTGGAGGTTCTCGGCCGGCGCGTCGCCGGGCACCGCGTGCGCGGGGGCGGCGATGTAGCCGCCCTCGCGGCCCAATCTCTCCAGGAGCTCGGCGACCTTCTCCCTGACTTCTTCAGGCGTTCCGTAGGGCAGCAGCTGCTGGGTGCTGATCCCCCCGTAGAAAGCCAGCCGGCCGGCGAAGCGTTTCTTCAACTCGAAGACGTCCATGACCTCCGGCTGGAAGGGGTTGAAGCAGTCCAGGCCCATGTCCACCAGGTCTTCAAAGAGCTCGTCGACCTTGCCGCAGGAATGTATGAAGACCTTCCTGCCGCGCTCCCTGACCGCGGCGTACTGCCGGGCCAGCCGCGGGGCGAGCATCTCCCGCCAGAGGGCGGGGCCCATCATCACCCCGGTCTGGGTGCCGAAGTCGTCGCCGAAGATGACCCCGTCGAGGTCCGGGCAGGCCTGAAGCCCCAGGCGGATCACTTCCAGGTTGAACTCCAGCACGCGGTCGAGCAGCCCCGCCGCGAAGGGCTTGTCCGCGGCCATGGCCATCAGGAAGGTGTCCATGCCCGCCAGGGTCCAGCAGCGCTCAAAGAGCGAGAAGTCCACGGCCATGAGCAGGAAACGGTCGGGCTCCTCGGCGCGCAGGCGGAGGAGGCCCTCAAAGCGCCCCGGCGCGGCCGGGTCGGGCAGCTTCAGGGAGGCCAGGCTATTGCCCTTCAGCACCGGGTGGGGCATGCCGATGTCCGGGTCCACGCGGCGGTCCCACCTCACCCCGAACTCGTCGGTGTAGCAGCCCTCTTCGTCGGTAACGCCGTACTCGATGCGAATGACCGGCGCGGAAGCCAGGTGGTTGCCGATTCCCGCCACGAAGTCCGGGTCGCCGTAGAACTCGGCCAGCTTCGCGCGGGCCGGGACGGTCAGGTTCACGTTGTAAGGTACGATGTCCGCCGGCCGGTGACCGAGGGCGGCCTGGACGCGCTCGCGGGGGGTCATGGGGTTCCCTCCTCGGAGCCCGGATTTTAGCCGTGGGGCTAACGCGAGTCCAGCGGCCGTTTTTCATGTTGTCCGCGGCGCCGCCGCCGCTATCATCCCCTGGTAAGCTGAAGGAGCGGCTCGTGGCTGACGACGATCCCGTGGGCAGCATGCTGGGCTCTTCGGGGGTGGACCCCCGCCTGCCGCCGGTGGACCGCCGGCGGGGGCGCTCGGAGGCGGGCGGGCGCCGCCGCCGGCGCTCCTCGGCGCGGACGCTCAGCCCCGAGGCCGCCGAGCGCGCCCGCCGCGAGCTGGGGGCCGAAATCGACCACGGCAACGAGGTCCTGGAAAAGGCCGGCCGCCGCGTGCGGCTCGCGCTGGTGCCCGGCACCGACGGGGCCCCCGACCGGGTGGCGGTCACCTACCCGCCGGACCAGGCCGGCGGGGCGCGCTGCGTGGTCCGCACCGTGCGCTGGCGCGACCTGGCCAAGTGGCTGGCCCGCCTGGAGCGCCTGGAGGGCCTGGTGGTCGACGAGGAGCGTTAAGCAGGCCGTTGAAGAATGGAGCAGCCGTGATTGGAGGCAGAATGGTTCGGGTTCTCGCCAAAGAAGACGGGCGGTTATGGCCCAGCCCCGCGGGCGGCAGGCGGTCCCGTCGCGCCGCTTCGTTCTCGGCCTTCGCACGATGCGGGAGGCATCGCGCTCACCCTCGGGCCTCGCATCGCTCGGGAGCGCCCGCCGTCACGACGCCCCATTTTTCAACGGACTGCTAGATGAAGTTCGGCGTCTTTAACGTAGTAGTGCCCGACCGCGATGCGGCGGCCACCGTGGAGCTGCTGGCCCGCCTGGGCTACGACGGGATCGAGTGGCGCCTGCGGCTGCCCAAGCCCGGCGTCGAGAAGGAGCCGCCGTCATTCTGGGGCAACTTCGTCGACCCGGTCGGCCCCCGGGACCTGGCCGCGCGCGCGCCGGAGATGAAAAAGCTCTGCGCCGGGGCCGGTCTGGAGAGCTTCGCGGTGGCCGGCTATCTGCAAATGGACGAAACCGACGAACTCCGCGCCGCGCTGGCCGGCTGCGCCGCGCTGGGCGCCCCGGCGCTGCGCCTGTGGTCGCCGCGCTACGCGCGCGGTGACGACTTCAACGCGGTTTTCAGCAAGGCTCTCGACGACCTGCCCGGCGCGGCCGAACTGGCCGGCGAGTTCGGGGTGCGCCTGCTCTTCGAGACCCACCAGGGGACCATCACCCCGGGCGTCTCCGCCTGCCTGCGGCTCCTTTCCGGGCACTCGCCGGAGCGCGTGGGGGTGATCTTCGACCCCGGCAACATGGTCCGCGAGGGCGTCGAGAACTGGCGGATGGGCCTTCAGGCCCTGGGCGGCTTTCTCTCCCACGTGCACTACAAGAACAACCTCGCCGAGGTCGCCGGGCGCCGCGCGGACGGCACCGCGGTCTGGGATTTCGAAGCTTGCGCCCCGGCCGAGGGCATCGTCGACTGGCGCGAGGTGCTCGCCGACCTCGCCGCCGCCGGCTTCGACGGCTACATCTCCAACGAGAACTTCCAGGCGGAGCCCGACCCGGAGACCAAGCTCCGCCGCGATTTGGAGTACATTAAGAAACTATGCGCGGAGCTGAATCGGGGC
>CAZONU010000176.1:0-1303 GCA_964581145.1 uncultured Planctomycetia bacterium | reverse complement strand
GCCAGAGCCTGGCGGACAACTACGACGGGCACTTCCGGGACAACGAGCTCTTCGAGTACGACAAGCGCTTTCTGGAAGAATTCCTGCCCGCGCCGGGGCGCCTGCTGGACCTGGGCTGCGGCACCGGCCGGCACCTGGAGCACTTCGCGGCGCGCGGCTGGGACGCTGCCGGGGTGGACTTGTCCGAGCCCATGCTCCAGGCCGCGGCCGGCAAGCTGGCCGCGCGATCCCTGGAGGCCCGGCTCTACCGCGCGGACATCCTGGACCTTTCTTTTCTGGAACCGGGCAGCTTCGACGCGGCCATCTGCATGTTCAGCACCCTGGGGATGATCCGCGGCCCGGAGATGCGCCAGCGCGCGGTCTGCCAGGCGGCCGCCTGCCTGCGGCCCGGAGGGGTCTTCGCCGCCCACGTCCACAACCGGCTGCACTTCCTGCGCTGGGTCGACGGCCGCCGCGACCTCTTCGAGGCCTTCGTGCGCCGCCTGTCGGGCGGCCGGCCGGTGGGCGACTGCGTGATGCGCAACTACCGGGGGGAGATCGACCTCTACCTGCACAACTTCACCCTGGGGGAGCTAATGTCCCTGGTGCGCGGCGCGGGATTGAAGATAATCCGGGCGGTGCCGCTCAACGAGCGGCGCAACGGGGAGGCCCGGGGACTGTTCAACCGGATAATGGCCAACGGGTTCATCATCGCCGCCGGGAAGCCGCCGGGGCCGTGAGCAGGGAGGAAGGAATGGCGGAGCAGACATTCGTCATCGAGGGCGCCAGGCTGATCGTCCACGCCGACCTGGAGCCCGGCCTGGAGGACGAGCTGCGCCGGGCCTGCGACCAGATACTGGCCGAGCCCGAGGGGGATCTCAGCGTGGACCTCTCCGCGGTGAAGTACATCCACAGCCTGTCGGTGGGCATGCTCTCCTACGCCTGGGTCGAGGCCCTCAGCCGCGACAAGGAGATGCACTTCATCGTTTCCCAGACGGTGGCCGACGTCTTCGAGCGCACCGGGCTGGCCAAGGTCTTCGAGTTCGAGGTCGCCGCTGAATGACCCGGCGGGTGCTGGCGGTCAACCCCGGCTCGCGGACCACCAGGGTGGCCCTCTTCGAGGCCGGCCGCGAGGTCTTGAAGCGCGAGGCGCCCTGCCCGGCCGACGAGCTGGCCGCCGCAAAGACCACTTTCGACCAGGCGCCCTTCCGGCTCCGGACCGTCGAGGAATGCCTGGCCGAGGCCGGGATCGACGTGAGAGAGCTCGCGGCCATAGCCGCCCGCGGCGGGCCGCTGAGACCCGTTCCCGGCGGCGCCTATCGCG
>CAZONU010000175.1:6072-10085 GCA_964581145.1 uncultured Planctomycetia bacterium | reverse complement strand
CCCATCTCCTTCGTCGAGAACCCGAAGACGATGCTCAGGCATCGACTTCGGAACCCCTCCTCGGATCTGGACCATTCTGACTCCAATCACGACTGCTCCATTTTTCAACGGCCTGCTAGCCCTTGACCGCGCCCGCGGTGATGCCGCGAATCAGCTGCCGCTGGGCCACGGCGTAGACCAGCAGCGGGGGCAGCACCGCCACGGCCAGCGCGGCGGCCATCAGCGGCACTTCGGTCCCGAACCCGTACTCGCCGCGGAAGGTGCTCACCCCCAGGGGCAGGGTGTAGTGGTCCCCTTTCAGGAGCACCAGCGCGAAGACGAACTCGTTCCAGACGTTTACCAGCGTGAGCATGGCCACGCCGATCACCGCCGGCCGGGCCAAAGGTAGAGAAACGCGCAGGAAGGTCGACCACGGGCCGCAGCCGTCCAGCGCCGCGGCCTCCAGCACCTCGCGCGGGACCTCCCGGAAGAAGCCGGTGAAGAGCACCACCGCCACCGGCAGCGAGAAGGCCACGTAGACGGCGATGAGCCCGAGATACGTGTTGTACAGGCCGGTCAGCATGAAGAACTTGAGGAGCGGCACCAGGGTGACGTGCACCGGGACCATCATTCCCGCGGCGAAGAGGACGAAAACAAAACCGCGCCCCCGGAAGCCGAGCCCGGCCAGCGCGTAGCCCGCCGGCGCGGCCAGGCATACGGTGAGCCCCACCGACGCGGCGGTCACCAGCGCGCTGTTGAGAAAGTACCGGAGGAAGTTGCTCTTGCCCCAGACCTCCGCGAAGTTGGAGGGGCAGAGCGGCCAGGGCAGGCTCCACCAGTCGGCTGCCTGGCCGGGACCTTTGAGGCCGGTGGTGACCATCCAGAAGACCGGGTAGACGGTCAGCACCAGGGCGCCGAGCAGCGCGGCGTACTTGATGACCGGGAGCGTCCAGCGCCTCACGCCCGGGCCTCCATGCTCCGCCGGCGGATTCGCAGCACCAGCGCGGCCGCCGCGAGCGAGAGCGCCAGCAGAATCACCGCCATGGCGCAACCGTAACCGGTGCGCTGTCCGGGAACGCCCTGGGCGTATATCCAGGTGGCGGCCAGCTCGGTGGCGTGATCGGGGTTTCCCTTGGTCATGATGTAAACCAGGTCGAAATACTTCAGCGAGCCGACCACCGAGAGCATGGCGCTCAGCCCCAGGACCGGCGCGACTCCCGGCATGGTCACGTGCCGGAAGCGCCCCCAGGCTCCGGCGCCGTCCAGCGCCGCGGCCTCGTAGAGCTCCCCGGGAACGGCCAGCACCCCGGCGAGCAGGATCACCATGTGGAAGCCGACGTAGCGCCAGGATATCGCGCTGAAGACCGCGCCGAAGGCGACCCGGGGACTGCCCAGCCAGTCGGCTTTCCCCAGTCCGGCGAGCCCCAGCGTCGCGTTGGCCAGTCCCTCGTCGTAGTCCAGCAGGAAGTAGCGCCAGAAGAAGGCGATCACCACGGTGGGCAGCACCATCGGCGCGAAGTAGGCGGTCCGGAATATCCACCTTCCGCGGATGCGGCCGGCCAGGAGCGCGGCCAGAACCAGCGCAATCGGGAGCTGAACGGCCACGGACAGCACCGCCAGCAGGACGTTGTTCGCGACCGCGCGCCAGAAGACGCCGTCGGCCAGGGCCTCGGCGTAGTTGCCCAGCCCGCGCCATGAGGGCGCCGACTGGTCGCCCTCCCAGGAGCAAAAGCCGAGCCCCAGCGCCTGGAGGATGGGCAGGAGCGCGAAGACGGCGTAGACGGCCAGCGCGGGGGCCACGAACAGCCAGGCCCGCCGCGAGCGGCGCCCGCCAGCGGGGTTCACTTCTTCCTGCGCTCCGCGGCGGCCCGGGCCTTTTCCTCCATGAGCCTGGCGGCCTCCTCGGGCGTTTTGGTTCCGGCGAAGAGGCCCTGGGTGCTGCTCTTGTGCACCTGGGCCAGCTCCGGCGGGAGGGCCTGGTCGTAGTAGAGCTGGATGCCGCTGGCCTTGTCGAGCACGGTCGCCGCCGCGCGCGTCCCGGGCTTGAGGAACTTCTCCACGAGCTTGGCCTCCAGCGCCGGGATGCGGCCGGTGCCCGCCCAGGCCTCCGCGGTCTTCGTGGAGGTCAGCTCCAGGAGCAGCGCAACGGCCTTCCCGGGATGCTTGCACTTGGCGGAGACCGCGTAGCCCGCGTTGACTCCGCCCACCACCAGCGAGGGGTCGCCCTTACCACCCTCCACCGCCGGGAAGGCGAAGCAGCCCATTTTCTCCACGAAGCCCCTGGGCGCTTCCTTGCGCGCGTTGGCCAGTATCCAGGTGCCCATGAGCATCATCGCCGCCCGGCCCCTGAAGAACTGGTCGCGCATGCGCGCGTAGTCGGTGCCGTTGAAGCCGCCGGAGAGGCAGCCGCTCTTGGCCAGGTCGCGGACCATCGCGCCGGCCTTGATGAAGGACTCGTGCTCGAAGCCCTTCCCCGGCTTGCGGGCCGCGGCCTCCGCGAAGGGCTCGGTCCCGCCGAGCCGCAGCGCGAAGTAGATGAAGTAGAAGGCGCCGGGCCAGCTGTCCGAGTTGCCCAGGGCTATCGGCGTCACCCCCGCGGCCTTGAGCTTCTTGCAGGCGGCCAGCAGCGCCTTCCAGGTCTCCGGCGGCGTCAGGCCGTGCTTCTTGAATATCTCCTTGTTGTACCAGAAGACCACCGCGGCGACGTCGGCGGGCAGGGCCAGCAGCTTGCCGTCGGAGAAGCAAAACTTGAAGGCTGCGCCGTGGTACTTGATGAAGTGGTGCTGCCCGCAGTTCGCCCCCAGGTCCAGCACCCGCCCGGCCCTGGCGTCGGCGGCCAGCACCCCGCCGCCCCAGGTGTGGAAAACGTCCGGCGGCGAGCCCGCGGTCATGGCCACCCGGAGCTTGTTCTTGAAGGCGTCGTTCTCAATGGTGGTCACCTCCACATCCACGCCCGGGTTCGCGGCTTCGAAGCGCTTGACCGCCGCGCCGATGACCCCCTTGGTGGGGTCCTTGGTCTGGATGTGCCAGAAGGCGAGCTTCTTGACCCCCGTTTTCTTGCCACCGCCCTTGGGCGGAGCTTTGTCATCATCCCCGCCGCAGCCGGCGGCCAGGAACAGGGGGCTGAGCGCGAGTGCAACGAAGATACTCTTTCTCATTTCAGCTTCTCCTTGAGCACTTTTCCTGATGGGTTGCGGGGCAGCCCCTCGCGGAACTCCACGACGTGGGGCACCTTGTAGCCGGGCAGCTCGCCCGCGGCGAAGCGCTTGACGTCGAGCTCGCCCAGTTCCGCGCCCGGCGCGCGCACCACGGCCGCCTTGACCAGCTCGCCCAGCGATGCGCGCACCCCCTCAGCAGGGACGCCGACCACGGCCACGTCGGCGACGCCCGGACAGCGCGCCAGCACCGCCTCGACCTCCGCAGCGTAGACGTTCTCCCCGGAGACGATGATCATGTCCTTGCTGCGGCCCTTTATGTAAAGATAACCGTCTTCGTCCTCGCTGGCCAGGTCTCCGGTCCGGAACCAGTCGCCGTCAAAAGATTCGTCGAGCAGCCCCGGCTTGCCCCAGTAGGCCCTAATCATGTTCGACCGGTGAAAGCAGAGCTCGCCGACCTCGCCGCGGGGCGCTTCGGTCCCGTCCTCCCCGGCGATGCGCACGTAGACCTCGGGCAGGGCCTTGCCCACCGAGTCCGCGCGCTCCAGCGCGTCGCAGGCCGGCAGCACGTGGGTCATGGAAATGGTCTCGGTCAGCCCGAAGAAGTTGTGCAGCCCCAGGTGCCCCCAGCGCGCGTTCAGCCGCCGGATGGTCTCCGGGCGCATGGGGCTGCCGGCGTAGGCCAGCAGACGCAGGCCGTCGAGCGCGCCCTCCTCCCGCCCCGGCGCGGCGGCCAGCTGGTGAAAGGTGGTGGGCACGCCGAACCATACGGTGGCGCCCTCCGACGCGGCCGTCCGGGCCAGCCTGGCGGCGCCCGTCTCGGGAGTGATTATCAGTGTCGAGCCCAGGTAGGCCGCCGCGGGCATCAGGCTGTAGAGC
>CAZONU010000175.1:0-6062 GCA_964581145.1 uncultured Planctomycetia bacterium | reverse complement strand
CTGTAGAGCGGCGTGCAGTGGAACATGGGCACGCCGACCAGAATCGCGTCCTCGTGGCGCAGCGAGTGGGCGAAGATGGCCAGCTTGAGGTTGAAAAGCAGGTTCGCGTGGGTCACCTCGGCGATCTTGGGCTCGCCCGTCGTTCCCGAGGTATGCGCCAGGACGGCCAGGTCGTCGCCGGCGGTTCCCGGATGCGGCGGCGGCGCCAGCCCCTCGTCCGCCAGGGCGGCGAGCTCCTCGCGGGAGACGAAGTGTTCGACGACGCCCTCCTCGACGGGAGGTGGGGCACCGTCGTCGTGAAATACGACGCGGGGAGCCGCGGTGCGGACCACGTAGGCGGCCTCGCGCTCTCCCAGCCGGGGGCTGACTGCGGACACCACGCCGCCGGCCAGGTGCGTCGCCCAGTAGGCCAGGAAGAACTCCGGCGAGTTCCCCATGTAGATGGCGACCCGGTCGCCCTGCCCCACCCCGAGGCGCCCGACGAGCGCCCGGGCCAGCGCGCCGGCCCGGGCGTCGAGCTCCGCGTAGCTCCAGGCGCCGCCCCCCGCGCGGACCCCGACCCTGCGCGGGAAGCGCCGGACGCACTCGCTCCAGATGTCGGCCAAGCCGCGGATTCCCGGCGCGGACATGAGCGTCTCCTGACGGCTTCTCCAGGTCGAATATCGCTCCCCGGCGGCTTCGCGTCAAGACCAAAGGCACTGGCGGCCGGATGGTGTATGCACTAGTATCCGCGTGTCCGTTTACCAGAAGGAGAAGGGTATGCTCAAGCGCAGCCTGCCGCTCGTCCTGGTGGTTGTTGCCTCTCTGGCCCGCGCCGGGGAGACAACCCAGATCCCGCTCAAGGTCACCGAGCCGGTCGGGGTGAAACGCACCGCCGCGCCGGTCACCGGCGGCGTGCCCGTCGAGCCGCTGGGCGTCAAGGACGCCAAGGATCTGGGGCTGCTGGACGAGGCCGGGAACGCAATCCCCGCTCAGATCACTCCCACCGTCAGGCTGGAGAGCGGCGTGCTCCAGTGGGTGCTGGTCGAGTTCCTGACCGACCTGGGTCCCAAGGCCACCAGGAATTTCACTCTGCGCAAACGGACCGGCAAGAAGAGGGCGCCGGCGGCGCCGAAGTACGCGGTCGCCGTCGGCCAGACCGAGGACGCGGTGGCGCTCAGCAACGGTATCCTCAAGCTGACCGCCTCCAAGAAGAAGTTCGACCTCCTGGACATGGTCTGGCTGGACCGCGACGGCGACGGCAAGTTCTCCGACGCCGAGAAGATGCTGACGGCCGAGGGACCCGCCGCGCTGGCCATCGTGCGCGGCAAGGACGGCGCCGCCTTCGACAGCCGCAGCGGCAAGGTCGAGAGGGTGACGCTGGAGGACGCCGGGCCGGTGCGCACCACCGTGCGGGTCGACGGGACGTTCGGAAAGCCCGGCGACGGCGGCGAGAGCTGGCTCAAGTACACCGCGCGCATCACCCTGTGGGCCGGCCGCCCGGAGGTGCGGGTGCTCTACGCGGTGCGCAACGTCAACGCCACGACGATCACCCAGGCGCACATCAAGAAGGCCGCCGTGAAGCTGCGCCTGGCCGCGCCGACGGGGACCAAGAAGCACTACCTCATCGGCGCCGGGAAGGTGCGCATGAGCCAGATCAGCTCCGGCAAGAAGGACGCCTTCAAGGGCAGCCAGTGGCACAACACCGTGGAACTCGCCCAGGTGGGCCCGCCCCTGCCGGTCTGCGGCAAGAGCCACCGGCGCTTCTACAAGCTGGTCAACTTCAAGGACGCCGGCTACCGCGTGAAGCATTACCAGCCCGGGGGGCGCAAGCCCATCGTGGACATCGGCTTCAAGTCGGGCGGCTGGGTCGACCTGGCCGGCGACTCCGGCGGGGGCCTGGTCTGGCTGCGCAACTTCACCCAGGACTGCCCCAAGCGCCTGCTGGCCCGCGTGGACGGCCGCGTGGAGGTCGAGGTCATCCCCGAGTACGCCGGCAAGGACCAGCCCTACTATGCCGACGGCGGCTACTGGCTGGGCGACCGCTCGCACCGCACCTACGAGCTGTCTTTCTTCTTCCACGCCAAGCCGCTGGCCAATGAGGCCGACTGGAAGAAGTACCGGGGCACCTACAGCAACTTCGTCACACCCACCCCGGCGACCGCGGCGCGGGCCGCGGCCATCGTCCAGAGCGCCCGGCACCGCCTCCAACTGGTCTCGACGCCCGAATGGTACACCCGGACCATGTCGCTTTGGGGCGTCATGCCCACGCTGGAGGCGGAGCGCGCCGCCGCCGTCCGCCTGGGCTGGAAGAAGCCCGGCCCGGTGCTTTTCAACCACGTGGGGGACCTGGCCAAGGACTTCCTGCACTACGAGAACTTCCACTACCGCAGCGAGTGGGACGAGCCCCGCGACGCCATCGTCGAGTTCCTGCGCACCGGCCGGTGGGACGTCTACACCCGCGCGCACGCCTTCGCGCGCAACTACCGCGACCTGGGCGTCTGGCGCACCGACGGCCAGGCCATGGGCGCGCGCGCCAAGGGCGAGAGCCCCGCCAAGGGCGCCTGGGCCATCCCCCGATGGGGCAAGTTCTGCGGCTGCCACCACTACGGCGCCGGGCTCGTGGACATGTGGCTGGTCACCGGCGACCGCAGCTATCTCGACGCCGGCCTGGAGTGGGGCTACCAGTGCGCGGTGGCCAAGGCCTACGGCGGGTTCGGCAACCGCCACTGGGGCCGGCGGATGGCCGCCGCGCTGCGCGCCTACCAGGTGACCCGCGACCCCAAGCTCAAGGCCTTCCTGGTCAAGTACTGCCGGCCGCCGACCCCCGGCGAGGCGCTGCGCGCGGACGGGCGCGCGCTCCTGGCCGGCAAGCACCTCTCCAGCTGGATGGTGGGCCTGTGCGGCCACGCGGTCTGGCACAACTACGTGGAGCACCGCGGGGAGTACCAGGGCGTCGAGC
This sequence comes from uncultured Planctomycetia bacterium, assembly GCA_964581145.1. Classification (GTDB taxonomy): domain Bacteria; phylum Planctomycetota; class SZUA-567; order JAKLDR01; family JAKLDR01; genus CAZONU01. The sequence goes on along the minus strand of CAZONU010000175.1, from coordinate 3,121 downwards.
TCGACGACTTCGAGGACGGGATCATCGGCATCGCCCGCAACGTGGCCAACTACTGGTGGAACGATGCGACCAAGAGCGGGCCCTACTGGTTCGACTTCGATGGCGCCGGCCCCGGCAAGATCAAGTTCAACGGGGGCAGCCCGGCCTACTCGACGACCTGCATCGACATGATGACCCGCGGCTACCTCTTGACCGGCGACCGGCACCTGCTGGACTCCGCCAGGAAGTACTGGAACAACACCAACGGCCCGGACGCGACCGTCCAGAACGCGCGGTTGCAGGACTTCCACGGCATGGGCGCCAACGGCTTCTGGGCCCGGCAGCTGGTCTACGAGCTGGCCCATCCCCGCAAGGACGCCAAACCGCCCGCGGCGGTCGCCGACCTCAAGGTCCAGGCCCTGGGCGGCGGACGGGTCAAGCTCACCTGGACCGCTCCGAAAGACGCGGGCGGCCGGGTGGCCCGCTACCAGGTCAAGCACGCGCCGCTGCCGTTCTGCGTCATGCGCGACTACAAGTTTCCCGGGGACCGCGGCAAGAAGTGGACCTGGTGGGCCGGTTACAACGTGGCCGGCGAGCCGGCGCCCGCCAAGCCGGGCGCGGCCCAGTCCATGGAGTTGGGCGGCGTGCCCGCCGGCAAGCGCTCTTTCTGCGTTCGGAGCCGCGACGGCTCCAACAACGAGAGCGCGCTGGGCAACATCGTGGAGGTGGAGGTGAAGTAGGACCGCGGGGAGAAGAAGCGTCTAGGTGCCCTTGAGGGCCTCCTCTTCGCTGCTCCTGAGCTCGATGGGGCTTTCCGAGCCGACCATCTTGAGGAGCTTGAGCACCGTGCCGGCGGCGCCGAAGACGCGCAGGGCCTTGTTGCGCTCGCGCTGCCTGCTGGCCAGCTTCACCAGGCAGGCCAGTCCGTAGCTGTTCATGTACTGGACCGCGGCCAGGTCCAGGACCACGTTGCGCTCTCCGCCGGCCAGCTCCTTGGTCACGCCCTCGCTGAGGGCATCGACCTCCCGGCGGCGGAAGATACCGTTCATGCGCACGAGCAGCACCCCCTCGTTGCGCTCGAAGACCAGCCTGCCCAGGTCCACCTTCTTGCGGCCGACGATGGCCCGGGCGGCGCGCTTGATGCGGCTGCCCACCCCGCTCTGCTCGGCGTGAAAGACGAAGTTGAACTCCCCCTCGGGCGCGGTGCGCGAGACCGCCAGGCGGATCTTGTCGCCGTCCTTGATGTCCACGGCGCCCTCGACCTTCTTGCCGTTGACGAAGGTGCCGTAGGTGCTGCCGTGGTCCTCCAGGGTCCAGCCCTCTTCGCCGAGGCTGATCTCCGCGTGGAAGCGGCTCACCGCCCGGCCCGGCAGGGAAATGGCGTTGTCCGCGTGGCGGCCGATGGTGGTGCCCTGCTCGGAGAGCAGATGCTCGCGGCCGGTGCGGCTCTCAACCAGTTTCGCGCTCATGCCCTCTCTCCTCCGGGCGCAATTCTAGCGCCTAGAAAACCTCTTTGCCAGCGTCTTCGCGATCTTTCTCCCGGTAGGCCCGCGGCCGCGGCGGCGGGGGCGGCAGCTCGCGGTCGTCGGTGTGCCAGACGAATATCCTGCCCTCCGGCCCGGCCGAGAGCAGCCGCCTCCCGTCGGGGCTGAACTGCACCGCGAAGACCTTGTTGATGTGGCCCTCCAGGGTGAGCAGGTTGCGCCCGGCGGCCACGTCCCAGATGCGGACGGTATAGTCGGTGCTGCCCGAGGCCAGGCGCTTGCAGCGTTTGTCGGGGCTGAAGGCCAGGCCGAGCACCGCTCCGGTGTGCCCCCGGAGGACCGCCAGCGGCCGGTCGTCGTTCTCGGCCGCTCCGGCCACCTTCCAGACCCGGATTTCGCCGTCCTTGGTGCCCCCGGCGAGGAGCTTCCCCTCCGGGCAGAAAGCCACCCGGTTCACCGGCCCCGAGTTGCTCCGGATGGTCCGGACCAGCTTCCCGCCCTCCACGTCCCAGAGCATCAGCGTGCTGTCCACGCCCCCGCTGGCCAGGAGCTTGCCGTCCGGGCTGAACGCCACCGCGAGGACGTAGGAGCTGTGCCCGGCGAGCTCCGCCACGCTGCGCCCGCTTTCCGCGTCCCAGAGCTTGACCAGCTTGCCGTTCCCGCCGGAGGCCAGCAGCTTGCCCTGCGGGTCCAGCGCCACGACGCAGGGCCCCTCGCCGTGGGCCGCGATGCTGGTGAGCTTGCTGTCCGACGCGGAGTCCCAGACCCGCAAGCTTCCCGTGACGTAGGAGGCGGCCAGGCGCCGGCCCCTGCGCGCGTAGGCCACGCCGAAGGCCCACTCGTCTCCCACCACCAGCCGCGTCTTCTTCCTGCCGGTAGCGGCGTCCCATATGCCCACGAACGAGGGCTCCGGCTTGGTCTTCGACCGCCGCCCGCTGCTGGCCGCGGCGATGCGCTCCCCGTCGGAGCTGAAGTCCGCGTACCACAGGCGCAGGTTGTTGTAGATGTCCAGCCTGCTGAAGTTGGTCCGCGCGTCCCACAGCCGCACCGTCCCGTCGTGGCCCGCCGAGACCAGGCGCTTGCCGTCCGGCGTGAACGAGACCGCGTTGACTTGGAGTTCGTGCCCCTTGAGCTTCAGGAGCTCGCGCCCCAGCGTGAGGTTCTCGCGGACGCGTATGGTCCGGTCGCGGCTGGCGGAGACCACCAGCTTGCCGTCCGGGCTGAAGTCCACCCAGCAGACCCCGCTCTTGTGGCCCAGGAACTTGTGGGCCTTCGGCGGTTTCCGGCCCTGGAAGGCCAGCGGCAGGACGTCGACCTGGCCGTTGGCGTAACCGATTCCCAGGTACCTGCCCTTGGGGCTGAACTTGACGCAGTGGGCGCTGCCGGCCTCGGCGGGGGTCCGGTAGCGGGCCACCGACTTCCAGGGCTGGACCTGCCAGATGCCGATGCTCTGGTCGAAGCCGGCGGTGGCCAGCAGCTTGCCGTCCGGACTGTAGCTCACGAAGGAGACGGCCTTGCCGTGCGCGCGCGCGGCCCGCCGCGGCTTGCCGGTTTCCGCGTCCAGCAGGAAGACCTGGCCGCTGCGGGCCCCGTAGGCCAGGGTCTTGCCGTCGGGGGAGAAGTCCACCGAGGTGCAGCGCGTCCAGGTGTCCTTGATG
>CAZONU010000174.1:0-10140 GCA_964581145.1 uncultured Planctomycetia bacterium | reverse complement strand
GCTCCCGCCGATCTGGCCGCGGCCGTCGGCCGCGGGGGACTGCTCAGGCCCCTGGCCGGCGGCACCTACCTGGTTAACGCGAAAATGAAGCGCGAGCTGCGCTCCGCGCGCTTCGGCGAGCACGCCTCCAACCTGGGGGCGCTCTTGGCCGCGCGGGTGGCGGGGCGCGCGAACTGCCCGGCCTATGTCGTCGATCCCGTCGTCGTCGACGAGCTCGCCGAGGAGGCCCGCCTCTCGGGCCTGCCCGGGCTTCCCCGCCGGAGCGTGTTTCACGCCCTGAGCCAGAAGGCCGCGGCGCGCCGGGCATGCAGCGAGCTGGGCGTCGCCTACTCGCGCGCGCACCTGGTCGTGGCTCACTTGGGCGGCGGGGTCTCGGTGGGCGCGCACCGCCGGGGCCGGGTCGTGGAGGTCAACAACGCCCTGGACGGCGAGGGGCCCATGGCCGCCGAGCGCGCCGGGACGCTGCCGGCCGGCGACCTGGTCCGCCTGGCCCTTTCGCGCAAGTACCGCCGCGCGGAGCTCCTGGCGATGATCACCGGCCGCGGCGGGCTGGTCGCCCACCTGGGGACCAACAGCCTGCGCGAAGTCGAGAAGCGCCTGGCCCGCGGCGAGAGGAAGGTCAAGCTGGTCTTCGGCGCGCTGGCCTACGGCATCGCCAAAGCGATCACCGGCTGCTTCGCGGCGCTGGGCCGGAGCCCCCAGGCCATAGTTCTGGCCGGGGGGATGTGCCGCTCGCGGCCGCTGGTGCGGGCGATAAGGAAGCGGGTCCGCTTCGCCGCGCCGGTTCTGGTTTACCCCGACAACCTCGAAATGGAGGCCCTGGCCGCCGGGGCGCTGCGGGCGCTTTCGGGTCGGGAGAAGGCCAAGCACTACTAGCCGGCGCGGCTTTGGACGCATCTGAGTCCCTGAACGCCAGGGGTTTGCGAGCCCCGAAAAAAAGTTGGCCCGCCGGCCAAGCTCATCCTTCTGCGCGCCCCCCAACGATGCCTTCCGCCCTCCTGGCGTGGTTTTGGCAACCGACTTGCCGCTCGCCGGGCACCCCGGGGCGCCGCTCCGAGCGACAACACCCCCCTCGCTCCCCGTCTTGAACGTACCCGAGTCTTTGAACGCCAGTGGCTTAGGGCGCCTGAAAAAAAGTATTCTCCGCCCTCCCGCGCGGCTCCTTTCTCACCACCGCCCCCAACTCGAAACTCTCCCTAGACATAGCACCCCCCCATAAGTAATAGGGGCAGATGGCCGCGGACGGGGAATTTCCTTCTCCGAAACCACGCCGGGCAAGGCGGATAAGAAAATAAAATTTCCTGGAAATGGCTAACAGGGGAGCTGGGAAGTGAATCGGCGAGTCCCGCAGGCCTACGGTTCAGGAAACCGGAGCCGTACAGCGGTATCCGCCTGTAAAGCAGCGCCTTACGACGACCCGCGAAAATGAGGGGCGCTCAGAGGGGCGTTTTCGGGGCGGAAGTGGGCAGATTTGGGGCACCTTCCAGCACCTTGCTGAGCTCTACTGAGCCCTTGACCAGCCCAGAGGGCGAGGAGGCCGAGAAGACGGGATAGTCGGTTAGCTCGTAGCTTCTTCCTGCTCGGCGAACTCCCTGTTAACGCAATCCTCTGGGAAGCCGGTTGGTTTGCCGGTAGCTCCGACAATCCCGCCCTCGGTGTCAAAGCCGCACGTACCGCAAGCGAAGGAATTCCAATAGACACCCGGTGCACTATCCCCACCCAGGCCCATGTCAATTCCGCTGGCGCTCTGGGGGGCGTTTCAGAGGCACCCTCCAGCACCTTCCTGAGTCCTTGAAAGCAGGCTCACGAGGGGGAGAATCACAGGCGGCACAGACCGGAGGGATGGCTTGGAAACGCCAAATGGGAAATGTCGGGGGGAATGAGAACCATGCTTCTGCCCATCGATCGCAGCGGAGGAATCTGAATGAGGCTGTTGCTCCTCCCGGCGAGATGCGCCCTCGTTCTGCTGGCCCTTCAGGCACTGGCGTGCGCCGGGCAGCCCACGGTGTCGATCATGCCGCCCGCCCGCGTTGGGGATGGAAAGTGCCTCAGGGACCTCTTCCTCCACCCCGAGCAGTGGAAGGAGACGAGAGGGAAGGTCGACCTTCTCTTCTATGCCGGCCACCAGCTGCACAAGCAGTTCAAGGACGACGAGCTCGGCAAGTGGCTGCCAATGCTCAAGAAGTGGAAGCTCAAGTTCGGCCTGGAAGTCGGGGCGGTCAAGGAGTGGGGGACCACCGGAAAGAAGGTGTTCAACGTACAGCGCCCCATGTGGGACAGGTTCCAGCGGTTGGGAGGCCGGATTCACTCGCTGGCCATGGACGAGCCGCTCTGGGCCGTCAGACATCACTTCAAGGTCAAGAAGAAGATCATCAAGTCGGATCAGTATGCCATAAAGGAGACCGCGAACTTCGTGGTCCTTGTGCGCAAGCACTACCCACGTGTCCTGATCGGCGACATCGAGCCCTACCCGGCCATTCCGTTCAATGACATGATCTCTTGGATCGATGGACTGCAGGCCGAGCTCAAGAAGAGAGGCGTCCGGGGCCTGGACTTCTTCCGATTGGACGTCAACTGGGTCCACCCCAAGTTCAAGACAGGCGGTGGCTGGCGGGAGGTCAAGAAGCTTGAGGATGCCTGCCGGAAGAGAAAGCTCCCCTTCCACCTCATCTACTGGGCGGCGGACTTCCCCGGGCTGAAGCGCAAGGGCTTGGCCAAGGAATCCACCTGGTACACCTCCGTCCTTCGTCAGGCCCGTGAATATGCCGCCGTTGGCGGATGCCCGGACGAATACGTCATCGAAAGCTGGATCCCCGCCCCGCCGCACAGCGTGCCGGAGACCGCGGAGTGGACCTTCACCCGGTCGGTGCTGGACTTAGCCAAGAAGTACGTGGGCGGACGCGCGTCGCGCCTGATCCTCTCGAATAAGGCGAAATGCCTGGGGCGGATCAAGCCCTTCTGGCGGACGACTCCGGTTCCCGACAGGTGGCTGGAGCTCAATAAGGGCTGGATCAGGACATTGCCGGAGACGTATCGCAATGCTCCGCGCTACAAGGGGAAGGATGTCCCCAAACTGGTGATCCCCTTCTGCGACACGGTCTCCGCCGTGCGCATTCTCGGCGGCTGGGACAAGAAGTGGAAGTATTACCCGGGAGGCGTCGACGAGAGGCTGGACCTGGCCTATCGCAAGGGAGGCAAGCTCGCCTACCGCTGGAAGCTGCTGCATGCGCGGATGGACGACTTCATAGAGAACAACATCAATATGCTCATCGTGCTCGACAACGTGCCCCACTGCTTTGCGAGGAAGCCGTCCAGCGGAACCTACGGCCAGGTCATGGGGCCGGACGATCCGAAGGAGTACGGCCGGTTCATCCGCGAGCTCTGCAGGGAGATCGTCAGGAAGTACGGAAGGAAGACCGCCGAGAAGCTGCGCTTCCGCGTCGGCACCGAACCCGACCTCCCCGGGCACTGGCAGGATTCGGTCAAGAAATACTGCCAGATGTATGACCATGCCACAGCGGCCGTGCGCGAAGTCCTGCCCAAGGCCCGGGTCGGTCCCGGCAACTTTCTCCTGAGGCCGCAGGGAGAGAGGCGCACGATCGCGATGAAGATAATGAAGCACCTGGCTTCCGGCAGGAACTACGCGACCGGCAAGACCGGCTCGCCCGTGGACTTCCTGGCCATCTCGCTCTACTACGCGCCCTCGGGCAAGGCGCTCGAAAGGGCGAAGACGCCGCAGGCCAAGCGGAGCATTCTGAACGCGCATTCCCATGAATCGGCCCGGTTGGCGGGGCGCAGGTTGAAGCCCCTTCGCGCCCTGTCGCCCCGGTTCAAGGACGTCCCTCTGGAGATCCACGAGTTCGGCGTGCTGTCGTCGGAGCTCTACAGGGGCTCCGGCCCCCGCAGGGGCAACCGGGGCGTACGCGAGGGCGCCTGGGTGCTGCAGACCTACGCGGTCGCTTTCGACGAAGGCTTCAGGGACATCTTCAGTTGGTCGCGTCGTGACACTACGTTCGGGAGGGACAAACCCCTGCTGAGCTGTTCCGCGTGGCTGCGCAGCATGCTGGACCTGGGCGAGGGCGGAAGCTGGTACATTCTGGACCGCAAGCTGGCGACGGAGAACGAGAGCAGCGCGATGGCGCTGGCGTCGGTGAAGAAGGACGCCGCCTACGTCTTCTGCTCGGTCTACAACCTGTACCGCAAGAATGACGCCGACGAGGAACTCAGGATCGAGTTGGACCGCTCTCTGCTGCCCTTCGGAGCCGAGAAGAAGGTGACGGTCAGGGAGTACCTGCAGGACAAGGGCAACAACGTCATCGAGGGGATCCACCGCTATCTGAAGAAGCATTCAATGATCAAACCGGAGTACGACAACGGGGAGGTCTACGCCCCGAGGATCTGCTCGACGCCTCCCGGGGTGGTGTACCTCAAGAAGCACGCCGAGGAGTACGTCAAGATGTTCACGGACAGCTTCGATGCCCAACCCTTCAAGGGCAAGGTGCTGGCAGAGGGCAAGACGGTCGTTCTGACCCGCAAGGTCAAGACACCCTCGCTCTTGATCCTGGAGGTGACCGCCAAGTAGTGGTGTCCCGGAGGGCCAAAGGAGCGCAAGAATGCCGAGGAGGCGAACGGACACCCTCTTGAACTCAGCCAGTGCAGAATTGGAGGGGGGACACCCACTAGCCCATAGTGTGATAGTCTCGTTCGATGACGGAGGCACGTCAATCTCTGACTGGTACGCCCGGCAGGACTCGAACCTGCGGCCTACGGTTTAGGAAACCGCCCTGCCGAGTCCAGCGATTCTTGAGAACATCGTATCCAGGCTCTTGGTAAAGCGCAAGTTGCGGCCGAATTCCAGCGCGCATGGCCGTATAGCGCGTTTAGCGATTCAGGCTCAGGAAGGTGCAGGAGAACTCAGGAGAGATCAAGGAGGAGCCCGTGGAACGCCCCCCCTGGACGCCCCCGGTGATTCCGTCCCACAGAAGGTGGAAGACGGCTAGAGGCGCAACCGGAGTTCGTAGAGTGGGAGGAAGGTGGTACCCCATTCGATCACAGTTTGGAACCAGGTCGTGGTCTTCCTCAAGGAACTCGAAAGAATGAAAGGCTTCCTGTGGGCTGCGTAGGTGTGGCTCTGAGATCTGCCGAGGACGACGGTCAGCCCTCCAGCTTGAATGTCTTCTTGATCCGGAGCAGTCTCAAGTTCACCATATCACTGACGTATATGTAGTCATCAGTGGCATCTACGCTATTGGGGAAAGCCATGGGGATGTCCTTGGTTGGGACCAGGTCACGCTCAAGCCCGCCCATCGAATCGCGGTTGCCGTAGGTTCCGAAGCTCAGGATCACGTTCCCTCTGTTGTCCATCAAAGACACCTTCGGCTCCAGCGAAGTCGGGAAGCTGATCCGCCCATATCCATCAACGCCAAAACGCGGCGTACGGGAGTAGCGAGGCGCCGGGTAGCCGTAACGTACGTTGTACGTCTTAACTGGGGCCGCAGGCGGCGTAGGATACAGGCAGCCGTCGGAGGGCGATCCGGTCGGCTTGTACTTGAGGATAACGCCCGCATCCTTGTGCTTTATCAGTTTGCCAACATACATATTTCCGGCGGGATCAAAGCGAATTCCGCCTGAGTCCGGACGACTACCAAAGCTCGGAACAGCCATAGGCTTCCAAGGCACAGCCTTCGCGTCGTATTTGAAGAACCAGAGGGGGCCGGAAAAATCGTTCAGCTTTGAGCTACTCAGAACTGCGACGCAGCCGCAAGGCGCCACAGCCAGACCACGCTGGCTGTGGCCGGCGCAGATATTCCAGTCACAGAAGACAATCTGAGAGCCTGATATTGCGTAACTCCCGGTATTGCCAATCGGTGCCGGCGGAAAGCATTTGTCCTCTATCTTGTAGCGGTGGAGCGCGTGCTTGATCTTCCCGCGGGCATAGTCGTGTGTGTAGATGTATCCCTTCCGGTAATCGATAGCAAGGCTCAGTGCCGCCAGATTATTACCCTTAGCATAGCAGACGCAGGCACCTCGTGGTGGGTTTGCCCCGGTGCTTGTTGTGGCCAGCTCAAATTTCGGTTTGCTCCAATCCTTGAGTACCCACGCCTTCTTCCAGCCGTCCGCCACATAGATTCTCTCATTCTTGGGGTCGACCGCAAAGTGCTGAAGATCCAGACATCGCTGACGTATGCCGGAATGATAGAAATCCTTAACCTGCTTCAGACCCGCGGAACTGTCCTCATAGATGCGAATCGGAAGCGTTACGTAGGCCAGCCAGAGCAGAGTCTTGCCCTTGGATTCGGTCACAGCCAGATACGAACGCGGGGGATAGGTGCCCGTGTTGCTGGCCAGCGGGATTGTGACAGACGGAGTCTTGGCCTTGGACCAGTCATTGAACTTGAGAAGGTCCAGCTTGCCTTTCTTGTGATAGTTGCCGGACCGAGTCGTCACAAAGATAGCTTTCGTCTTCGGGTGAACAGCTATAGCATCAGGGTTCTTCACAGGAATCTGTTTGATCTTCTTTCCGGTCTTGCCCAGGACCAGAACCATACCGTTCAGACGATCACAGACGAACACGTTGCCAGCCTTGTCCACGGCAACGCCATGCAGTGCCGCATAGGGGTTCGGGCCGCAGTCACCAATATTGACACCGCGGCCGTGATACTTGACAGGGATAGAGGTAGCCGGAAAAGAGAAGAACGGCTTTGCGGTACGGGTGGCCACATCCACCTTATAAACCCGACCATCGCGCCAGAAACCCTTCGTTTCGGCACCTACGCATCTCAGCCTCGCCATGGTTCCGGCGTAGATGCCGCCCACGTACATCGACTTCTTGTCCGGCGACAAGCAGGTGAAGACCGTGCCCCGTATCTTCCAGGGGGTCTTCCATGCGTTTCTCTCAGGATGGACCATGGATGGATTGTTAACAAGGCGTCCTCCGGTCTTCTCGGCATCAGGAGCAATAGTCCCATCTGTGTTGATGAAGAAGGTCTTGCCTTCGTGGCTGATCAGAAGCTTGTCCGGCTCGGGAGTAGGGATGAGGTCGGCGGGCCAGCCTCCTGCGCTACACATCCTTGTCATGGTGATCTGGCATGTAAAGAGGTCCTTATATTTGAATGAATAGGTGCCGTCTGGCTTTGCATTGACGCCCCAACCCTTGACCTTCTCGACTGGCAGGCCGGCAGGTGGCGGAAAGACGGTTTTGATATACTTGCCCTCAGCGGTATACGCCCTGATCGCCGGAGGGCCCATCATGGTTGAGTTTCCAAGGACGTAGACAGTACCGTCAGGCTTCACATCAATGCCCATGATGCGCCACAGCGCGTGGTCGCCCTGTCCCATCAGGTGGGAGTACCAGGCGTACGGATCTCCTCCGACTATCTGTTCTAGTTCTACGCCCATGCCAGCGCGGACGCGCAACTTGAATGGACCGCCTTTAGCAGGTTGACCGTAGTCATCTTTGCCGTTCCACGTCAGGGCCTGTGCCTTGGAGTTGGGTTTGAAGGGCCTAGGCGCTTTAGGGCCGAGGACGCCAGCAGCAAGATGCCGAACCACCTTTCCTTTGGAATTCAGAATGGCAACCTCGACATCCGTCAGCGCACTCAGTTCGAAACTGATCTTCTGTCCTGCAGTCGTATTGGTCATCGTGGGCTTTTTCACCCATTCCAAGGCGAAGACTGATGGGGTAGCCCACAGGACTGCTACGAAGACGGTCGTAATTACTTTCACTGCAAACTCCTTTGATCTCTCGGATTGCTTCTCTACTCCAGCGCAAACGTTCTTCTGATTCGAACCTGCGGCCTACGGTTTAGGAAACCGGTGCTCTATCCGCTGAGCTACGGGCGCACGCGGTTTGACTGCCTCTAAGGATATCCGGACGGGTGGTGGGGTGCAAGGGATGGTCGTAGTTGGCTACACCCTGGAATCTGGGAAGTACATCGTCATTCGGGACACTGGGTACGAGCCAGCAACTCACAGTGCTGTGCGAAGGCTTCAAAGTCGGCCTCGTGACTGCTCATGAACGCCACGAGCGTGCCGTTTCGCGCAGCCCCCTCAGGTAAGACAACCGCCGCCATAACCCCCTCCGGCGCCATTATACGCGAAACGCGGCGTCCGGCCAGGGGCTTCTGACTTTTCGCGGCTGCCCCCCGCGTCGCAGTGAAAACAGGTCCGGGCGCCGCCCTCCCCCCGTCCGCTTGAAATAGGCTTCGCCTTCCCTAGAATCCCCGGGGTCGGTTTCGGGCGAGCGAAGGAGAGACCCATGATCGGCTGCCACCTCGGGCGCATCTTCCAGGTCACCGTGGCCGGGGGCTCCTACCAGGACGGCCTGACCTCGGTCGTCCAGGGCGTTCCCCCGGGGATGCCGCTGGCCGAGCAGGAAATCTACGGGGACCTGCTGCTCAGGAAACCCGGCGCGGACGAGCTCTCTTCGCCGAGAAAAGAGCCCGACCTGCCGGTCATCTACACCGGCCTCAACGCCGCCGACACCGTGGAGGGCGCGGCTAACCGCAACCACACCAACGGCACGCCGCTGACTGTTCTGTTACCGATCCTCGACCGGCATTTCATCCACATAAAGCAGTACCAGGACACCAACCGCACCCCGCGGCCGGGCCACGCCAGCTACGCCAGCTTCCGGAAGTACGGCCCGGCCGACGACGCCATCGGCGCGGGCATCTTCTCGGGCCGCTATACTTCGACCATCGTCGCCGCCGGGGCGGTGGCCAAGAAAGTTTTGAAATCGTGCGGCGTGGAGGTTTTCTCGTTCGTGAGAGAAGCCGCCGGGGTGCGCTGCCCGGAGATGGACTCGGCCGCCGTTCGCGAGTACACCGAGAACTACAAGCGCATGCGCCGGGACCTGGACCCCTTTTATCAGGAGGTGTATGTCTCCGGACGCATCAACATGGAGATGCGCTTCCTGGAGAAAATCGCGGTGCTGGCCGAGATCGAGGGCCAGATCGACGAGATCCGCGGCAAGGCCCCGGGAATGAAGGCCAAAGCCGTCCGCGAGAAGTACGGCGTCCACGAGGTCATCAACTGCCCGGACCTCGCCGCCGCCGACGCCATGGTCGCGGCCTGCAACCAGGTCGCGGCCACCGGGGACAGCACCGGCGGCCTGGTCGAGGTGGTGGTCAGCGGCGCGCCTGCGGGCCTGGGCGAGCCGGTCTTCGACAAGCTCGACGCCCAGCTGGGCCGCATGCTGGGCATCGGCGCGGTCAAGGCCGTGGAGGTCGGCGCGGGCTTCGCGGTCAAGGACATGACCGGCTTCGAGAACAACGACCAGATGCGCGCCCAGAAGGGGAAAGTCGTCTTCGAGTCCAACCACGCCGGGGGCATCACCGGCGGCCTGACCACCGGGCAGGAGGTCGTGGTGCGGTTAGCCGTCAAGCCCACCCCGACCATCGACAGGCCCCAGAAGACGGTCGACAAGTACACGCTCCAGAACACCGACCTGGCGGCCATCACCCGGCGCGACTCGACCATCGTGGCCCGCATCTGGCCGGTGGCCGAGGCCTTCACCGCCTGCGTGGTGCTCGACAACCTCCTGGCCCACTACGGCTACGAAGCGGTCAAGGAGAAGGTGGCCGGGGGCTGAGCTAACCGGGCGCGGCCGGCGCCGGGCTGATTGTGTCTCGAGGGGTGAATCGGGAGGAAGCGGTATGCGCGCTCATGCTCGTTCAGCCGGGCGGTGGTTCTTCCCGGCCCTCTGCGTCCTGACACTCGCCCTCACCGCCGGGGCCCGGGCCGCTGAGCCGGGGCCCCAGGACCTCGACGCGGTGATCCGGCAGATGCTCGCCATCGGCGAGGCCAAGGAGAGCACGCCGCTCTTCCGCGCCTTCCGGGCCTCGAAGGTCCCCCACAAGGAGAAGCTGCGCAAGCTCGACGCGGCGATGAAGACGGCGCGCCCCACCCAGGAGGGAAAGCTCGCCTACCTGAACATCGCCGCCTCCCACGGGAATAAGGCGGAGTTCGTCGGGAGCACCGCCCTGGACCTGCTGCGCGGCGGCGACGCCCGCACCGCGGGCCGGGCGGCCCGCCTGCTGAAGCGCTACCTGGGGGGGGGCTGGAAGCTCGAGAACGCGGAGGAGGTCAAGGCGGCACTGTGGGGCCGCGTCGAGAAGGGCAACATCGAGCAGCTGGACC
>CAZONU010000173.1:0-10144 GCA_964581145.1 uncultured Planctomycetia bacterium | reverse complement strand
CATGCGCATCAGCAGGTTAGACCCGAAACCGGCGCCCAGGGCCACGAAGACCAGCCACAGCGAGGGCCGGTCGGCAATGGCCACCAGGGCCATGGCCAGCAGGATGCTGGGAAAGGCGTAGAAGGTATCGGTAACCCGCATCAGGCAGGAATCCAGCCAGCCGCCGGCGTACCCGGCGCCGAGCCCCACGGCCAGGGCGATGACTACGGTTATCCCCGTGGCCGCCAGGGCGATCAACAGCGAAACCCGCCCGCCGTAGAGCACTCGCGCCAGCATGTCGAATCCGTGGCGGTCGACGCCCAGCGGGTGGGCTACGGAGGGAGCGGCTGCCTGGTGCTCGGGAAACTGCTGGGCGTAGCCCACCCGGTAGAGGAGCGGTCCGACCAGCGCGGTCAGGACCAGGATCGTGATCAAGGCGGCGCCGGCCACCGCCAGCCGGTTGCGCCAGAAGCGGCGCGTCGCGCCCCGGCCCTCAGACCCGCCCATAGCGCACCTTGGGGTCCAGCCAGGCGTAGACGACGTCCAGCGCGAAGTTGATGAGAACGAAGACCACCGCGATGAGCAGCATCACCGAGACCAGCAGGTAGCTGTCCCGGCCCTTGATGGCTTCGACGAAAAGCTTGCCCAGACCGGGAAGGTGAAAGACCGTTTCGGTGAGCACCGCGCCGGTCAGCAGGCCCGCGAGTTGCGAGCCCAGCACCGTGACCACGGGGATCATCGCGTTGGGCAGGGCGTGGTGCAGGAGCACCCCCCACTCGGAAAGCCCCTTGGCCCGCGCCGTGCGGCAGTAGTCCTTGGCCAACTCCTCCAACAGCGCCGCGCGGCCCACCCGGGCGAGGCTCGCCGAGTAGACCAGCCCCAGCGAGAGGCAGGGCAGGATCCAGTGGCGGAACTCGCCCGCCTGCTGGCCGCTGGGGGGCAGCCAGCCGAGCTTCACGGCCACCAGGGTCACCAGCAGCATGGCCAGCCAGAAGACCGGCACGCTGACTCCCGCCACCGAGCCGATCCGCGCGGCCCAGTCCGGCCCGCCGTTCGGCCAGCGCGCCGAGACCAGCGCCAGGCCCAGCCCGACGGTGACGGCCACCAGGAAGGCGCCCAGGCCCAGCTTGAGGGTGACGCCGAAGGCATCGCGAATCAGCTCGCGGATGGGCTGGTCGCCCTGCACCGAGCGGGGCAGGTCCAGGGTGACCACCCGCTTCACGAAGACGGCGAACTGCTCGGGGAGCGGCCGATCCAGCCCCCGCCGGCGGAGTTCGTCGGCGATCTCCTGTTCGGTGGCGTCGTCGCCCAGGGCCATGAGCGCGGCGTTGCCGGCCATGGTGCGAACCAGGGCGAAGCTTATCAGCACCACCAGGGCCAGGACCGGCAGGGATGCTATCCCGCGCCGGAGGACGTAGCGCTTCAACTACTCCTCCTTCACCTTCCGGACCTTGACGAAGTCCGCCTGGGGGAGCTCGGTCCCGGTATCCAGCGTGGTGAAATTTATACCTGCGACCCGGGGGTTTATCAGCAGGTGCGCGCTGCGGTGATAGAGAAAGACCCAGGGAGCGTCGGCCACCACGCGTTCCTCCACCGCCCCAAAAGCGGCCAGGCGTCTCTCTCCGTCCGGCAGTGAGCGGGCGCGCTTCAGAAGCCCGTCTGTTTCCGGCGAGTCGTAGTGAACCCGGTTGGTGGGCCCGCCTCTAGTCGAGTGAAAAAGCGCGTACAGGAAGTTCTCGGGGTCGGGATAGTCGCCGATCCAACTCAGGAAGAAGAGCGCGGGGGGCTCCTTGATGGTCATCTCCTTGATGCGCGCCAGGTCCACGGGGTTGAGCTCGACGGGGATGCCCGCGCGGGCCAGCTGCTGCTGGAGCTCCACCACGATGGCCCTGGCGTCGGAGCTGGGCTTATGATAAAGGGGCACCGCGGGCAGCCCCTTGCCCCCGGGGTAGCCGGCAGCGACAAGCTCGCGCTCCGCTGCCTTGAGGTCAAAAGAGTAACCCCTGCGCCTCTCATCGTAGCCGGGCATGCCCGGGGGCAGCACCCCCTTGGCGGGGACCGCGCGGCCCTCCAGGACCCGCCCGCAGAGGCGCCGGCGGTCGATGGCATGGTTGAGCGCCCGGCGCAGGTGAACGCTCTTCCCGTAGGGCGCCTTGAGCTGGGAAATGCCCAGGTAGTAGGTGTCGAGCTCCGCCCAGGAGTGATGGTCCGGCCGGGATACGAACTCCGGCAGCCGGCCAAGGGGGATGTCGGTCATGTCCAGCTCGCCACTCAGATAGCTCTGCAGGCGGACGCCGGGGTCGTCAATGATGTGATATATGACCGCGGTCAGAAACGGTCTGCCCGCGAAGTGCTCATCGAACCGTTCCAGGACGATGCGGTCATCGGGCTTGTAGCTGACCAGGCGGAAGGGCCCCGTGCCCACCGGCTTGCGGGCGAAGTCCTCACCCAGGCGCTCGACCTCCTCGCGGGGGACCACCGACGCCGGGCTCATGGTCAAGAGATGCAGGAAGGGCGGCCACGGCCGGCGCAGCTTGATTTCCACGGTATGGTCGTCGGGCGCCGAGAGGCCCGAGAGCTTCTCCGGCAGTTTCTCCCCCTTGCTTTCCTTGGCCAGCTCCCCGTACTCGACCGCCCCGAGGACGTCCACGACCAGCTCGCGCTTGCGGCTCACGCGGGGGTCGGCCAGGCGGGTAAGCGAGTAGACGACATCGGCGGCCACCAGCTCCCGGCCGTTCTGGAACTTGACGCCCTTGCGGAGCTTGAATGTGTAGGTCTTGCCGTCCTGGGAGGTCGTCCAGCTCTCGGCCAGGTCCGGCGCGATCGACAGGTCCGGCGCGTGCCGGACGAGCCCGTTGAAAACGCGCTTGACCACCCCATCGGCATAGGGACCGGTGGCCCGGACGGGGTCGAGGCTCTTGGGATTGTCGTTGAGGGGGATGCGCAAGGTCTCGTCCGGGTCGTACTCGCGGCCCTTCCCGCCCCAAAAGACCAGGACGAGAAAAACGGCCAGGACAGCCGCCACGAAGATCGCCAGGGCCAGCGGGCGTTTCATTATTGTCAAACCTCCTCTTGCCGCCCGAATCTATCACGGCCGCGGGCCCGGGGCAAGAGTTTTCCTCCCCCTTTGAAGAATAGCCGTAACTATCTGCGGGGCAACAGCTTTCTGCACCTGCCGCTTTCCGTTGTGCGATTGTTGTGTTCTCGGGCTCGTCCAACACCGTCCGCCCCACGGTTTCTGCTAGCGGACTCGGCCAGCCGAAGTGCCGGAGCCCGCCCGAGAAGCAGCTCAAGGGCGTCGACATGGCGGCGGATACCCGCCTTCGGGAAGGCATGTCCCTGGAGGAGGGCCGCCGGCTGCTGGCACCGGCCAGAGTTGCGAGGACCCTCCGCGGGCGCGGACCGACAGCGAACACCCGTTACTTCCAGGTGACCTCGGGGAAAAATCCGCGCGCCGAGGCCTTCCTGCTGCTCTTCGACGAGGACGACAGGCTGTACTGGCCTGAGCTTCCGGGCGGCGGCACGTCGAAAGGGGAATACTCCGCGCCCCAGGCCCGCTGAGCCCTTGACTCCCCGGGCTACTTCTTGGGCTTCAGCGCCTCCGCCACCGCGGCGGCCACCGCGAAGAGCTCGTTCTCGCGCCTGACCAGGTCAACACCGAGCAGCTCGGTGTCGAACCCGGTTTTCTTATGGGCGGCCTTCAGCCGCTTGGCGCGCTCGTTGAGCACCGCCTCGGCCCGGGCGGCCAGCTTCTCCGGCAGCTTCTTGCCGTTGATCCCCTTCTGGATGAAGAGAACCGTCTCGCAGATCTGCAGCCCCTCGCGAAAGCCCTCGAAGCGCTCGGTGGCCACCGGCCCCTCGGGCCCGGGAGCCAACAGCGCCCGCGTGCTGCAGTTGGGGCCGCCGGTGCCTCGGCCGTTGCCCAGGCAGTAGAAGCGGTTGTGGCGCTTGGGGTTGCGGACCGGGAAGAAATCCGCCCCGAAGTCGCTGACCCCGTCGTGCCCCTGGTTGACGTTGCGCTCGACCAGGCTGCGCAGCACCCGGAGCTCCGAGTAGGGCCGGAACATGCCGCGCATCGTGTGGTAGAGGAAGTTGGCCCGCTTCTTGAACAGCGTGCGGTAGCCGCGGGCGTCCGGGTCCCGGGCCCCCGGGCCCGGGGCCCAGATGTGGTCGGCCCAGCGGATGGGCATGGCCACGCCCGGCTTGGTCCCCTTGAAGCGGCCGCCCAGACGCCCGCTGTGGGAGGTCCAGGCCCAGGCCCCCTTGGGCCAGATGCGGTGGCAGACGTCGATGATCTCGGGCTTGACCACCCAGCAGTAGCTGTTGTGGCCCATGGCGGTCACGTCCAGCCAACCGCGGGCCTTGAGCTTCTTGAGGGCTTCGTCCAGCACCGGCTTCCAGAACTTGTAGCTCTCCTCGGTGCCCAGCATGGGTTGCTCCAGCTTGGTGAGCTTGCCGCTGGCCGGGTCCAGCAGCGACACCCACTTGGCCGGCTCGATCAGCTTGCCGGTCTTGCGGCCGATCTCCCCCCAGCAGTTGAGCCGGATCAGGTTGGGCTTGCTGATGGTCTTGGCGGCCAGGTCCAGGTACTTGTCGAAGGGCGTGAAGTCGTACTTGTAGCCGCCGTCCGGCTTCTTGATCCAGCGGACCATGGACTCGTCGTTGCCGCTCAGGCCGTAGAAGTCGATGGCCAGGTTCATGGCCAGTTGCTTGGAGTTGATCTCGGCCAGCAGCGACAGCGACCTGCCGGTGAGCTCCAGGTGCTTCTCGGACCACAGCGGCACCCGGTAGTGCTTGGCCACCGCGTCCTGAGACTGCAGCGCCACGGTCGTGATGCGGAAGTCCTTGGGGTCGGGCAGAGCCCAGTCGGCCACCCGCAACCGGACGGTGACCGCCGGGACCTTGGTGTCCTCCGCCTCGATCTTGAGCCGGCCTTCGTAATCGCCGGGCGGCGTCTTCTTCGGCACGCGCACCGTGACCCAGATGGGGCGCATGGCCACGGGGCCGACCTTCTTGGGCCGCCATTTCCGGTGCGACTTGAGGTTGACTATCTCGATCTCCTCGGGCGGCTTGTCCAGCAGCCGGTCGAAGCGGTACGGCGGGGCCCAGCTGAACGCCGGGCCGGCGCGATCCGCGTAGCGGACCATGATCTGCGCGGCCGGAATCTTGCCGCCGCCCTTCCGGCTCAGGTCGGTGATCGAGGCCTTCAGCCCGGCGATCGGCCCGGTGCTGCTGGTGACCACCACGTATCCAGAGAAGACCCCGTTGCGGCACCCGGCCATCGAGATGGGCTTGAGCTTCTCGAGGTCGAAGTTCGGCCCGTAGTAGTCGCCGATGCTTACCGTCTTCCAGGCCTCGGCGTTCCACACCTGCATGCCGGCCATGTCGTACTGGCCGGCGACGCCGCGGGAGCACAGCAGCCCGCACAGCAGGACGCCGGCCGCCGCCCACCTCCTGCACGCTCCGGTCACTTTCGATTTGCCGTTCATGGCTCCTCCTGGGACGGCTTGCCTGTTTGCACCTGCCCTTTCGGCCGCGCCCGCCGCCGGGCGCTACCTGCGCCCCTTGGCCTCGTCCGGGACGCCGGCCAGGCGCATCTTCTCGGTGGCGTGATAGCCCAGCCTCACGCTGAGGATCCGCGCGTTGCCGGCGTCGTGGATGAAGAGCCGCCGGTCGGTGTGCACGCCGACATAGGCCGCGTGGGCCAGCACGACCTCGTCCCCGCCGGCCGGACGGGGCTTCGCCGGCCCGCCCTTCGCGTCCAGCGGGCGGCCATCGTCGACGTTCCCGTAGCGGCCGACACGTAGAATCAGGTTGCCGGCCGAGTCCAGCACCGCGACCTTGAAGCGCCGCACCTCGGGCACGAAGGAGCGTGCGAAGTAGTCGAGCTGAAAGCGGGCGTGCCAGCAGGTGCAGGAGCCGCCCTGCCCGCCGTAGCCCACGCCGCCGTAGAGCCAGTCGACCCCCTCCGCCCAGGTGGCACCCATGCCGTACTTGGTGACGTCCGGGCTGCGCTTGGGTTTCATCTCCTCGCGGAGGGGTATCTGGGCCCGGCCGGCGCTGACGAACTTGGCCTTCTTGGGCTTGAACCTCATGAGGGTTTCGGACTTCTCGTTGAAGTAGCGCTTGCCGCCCCTGATCCGGGGGGCGGCGACCATCACGTAGAGGTTGTCGTTGGCGTCGATGCCCAGGCCGTCGCCGTTAGTCATCCCCGGCACGGCGTCCTCGCAGACCAGCTTGCCGTGCTGGTCGAAGATCAGGACGACGCGGGTGCCGGAGCGTCCCGGGTAGACCGGCGGGGCGTAGACCCTGGCGATGCCCCCCCGGAAGTATTTGTCTTTGGGGTTGCGCTTCTTGGGCTTCTTGGAGATGTTGCAGACCACCGCCAGGTGGCGCTTGGGCGATATCCACATGCCCGTGGAGTGCCACCAGACCGGGCGCCGGCCGGGAATGGGCAGGGCGGATATGGCATCGTGGCGCGGCAGCGAGCCGCTGGAGGCGAAGCCCACGCCCCTGCGCAGCTCGCCGTAGTCCCAGGGCACCTCCCGCCAGGTGCGAGGGTCGAAGCGCACGATCTCCCGGTCGGTCTTGAGGTAGGCCAGCCCGTCGATGTCGAAGATCATGTCTTCGGCGTCAAAGGGCAGTTTGATCTCCTTGATCTTGCCGCTCTTGGGGTCGATGCGCAGCACGGTGTAGAAGGACTTGCCCGGACCGGTCTGCTCTTCCATGACGTAGAGCTTCTCGGTGCGGGGATCGACCAGCAGGCGCTGCCGGGAGAACTGCGCCGGAGTGGTGCGGTGCACTTTCTTGTGAGCGATCACCCCGAAGTCGGCCTTCACGCTCCACTTGCCGTCCTTCTTGGTAAGCAGCCTGATGCCGCGCTTGGCCCATCCGCCGAGGAAGGACCACATGCCGCCGCCGCCCATCCAGTTGGCCTCGGCCACCGACACGGTGGGATGGCGGCCCACCAGCCAGACGACGAGCTCCCCGGCATGGAAGTCCACCGCGGCCTGATGGAACTGCCCCCCGGTGGCGACCTGTCCCCCGCGCCCGCTGGCCGAGACGCTGGGGAGCGGCTCGGGCCTGGTCTTGCGGGGCTTCTCGAAGGTGCCCAGGCGCGTCACTTGAGGTTTAACCTTATCGGGGTTGAAGCGGTACTCGCGCATGGTCTTGCTTGAGGGCCCGATCATCCCCCACGAGAACGCCCAGATCTCCCCGGACTTGGGATCCACCCGCACCGTCGCCGGGTTCCTCGTGGGGAGAGTCTTCAAGTATTTCCCGCCGGGCGAGAAAACCTGCACGCGGCTGTTGAGGTAGTCCGCCACGTAGACGCGCCCCCGCCTGTCGCAGGCGACGGACGTGGGCACGCAGAAGCGGTCGTTGCCCCTGCCGTAGCCGTCGTCGCCCTTGAGCACGCCCAGGAACACGGTGGGCTTGTCCTGCTTCGCGTACTCCATCCTCATGACCGCGTGGTAGGCGTTGGCATGGCCGGTATACGGGCCGGTCTTCCAGACGTAGCCGGTCATGTACAGGTATTTGCCGTCCGGGCTGAAGGCCATGTCGGTCGGTCCGACGGTCACCTGCCGGCCCCTGAACCCCCGCACCTTGTAACCCACGTCCGGTCCCCGGATGGGCAAGCCGCCCGAACTCCCGTCGGAGGCGAGACGGTTCAGCTTGTGGTAGGCCAGCGCGATCCGCGTCCTGCCGCCGGGACGGGGGTGAACCGCCATGGCGGTGGCCCCCACGCCGCCGGCATGTCCGCCCTCGCCGCCCCAGGCGCTGGACCCGCTGCTGAGCAGCGTGGCCTGTTCGAAACCGAGCTTCAGGGGGAGGACCGCGCCGTCCTGAGGAAACTTGTGAGCCTGGAGCCCCTTGACCTCCGGAATCTTGCCGGCGGGGAACGGGTAGACGGTGCGCACGTAGCTGCCCTCGTGGTCGAAGAGCCGCAGGTGATCGAGCCCCTGTCCCTCGGATACGTACACACCTTCCGGCGCGGCGGCCATCAGCGGCGCGTTGTTGGAGATGCGTTTGTGGGGGCTCCAGAACAGGGTCTTCTCGAAGCGCGGCTTGAGCCCCAGCGAGACCCGCACGGTCATGCGCTCCTTGTCGTCGATGTAGGCCCCGCGGTCGTCCTTACCGTCCCACACGACCGTCTGCCGCTTGGAGCTCTTCTTGAAGGGCGCCGGCGCGTTCGGCCCCAGCACCCCGCTGGCCAAGTGGCGGACGATCCTGCCCCGCGCGTTCTCAATCGCCACGGTGACGTCGCAGCAGCCCTTGGTCTCGAAGTCGATAGTGACCCGGTCGCCGCGGCGAGAGACCCGGGGCTTCCGGGCGAACTCGAAGACCTCTTCCCGCTTGACCCTGAACTCGTCGGGGCCCGCGGCCAGGGCGCTCCCCGGGAGCCAGAGGCCCAGGGCCGAGAATAAGACCAGCTTGCGCATGCGACCTCCCCGGTAAGACCAGTCGGCCGGCTTCAACGCGCCGGGCGCGCCTGTTAATTATACACGCCACAGGCGGCACCATCAGCGGTTAAATGCTGCTTCCCTCGCCGCCTCCGGCTGGCCCGGGGCGCTCCACTTGACCGAACAAGTCTCCTGCGCCGCGCCGGCCTTCTCGAAGCGAAGGATGAGCCGGTTGAGAACCTCCAGGGCGCAGACCGCCTGGCAGCCGGCCCCCACCGCCTCCGGCCGGGCTTCTTGACTCCCGGCCGGGCCGGCGCTATGGTGAAACCGGCATGAAAACCAAGACGCGCGTCTGGCGTTTGCTCGCAATCGCGCTGGGTCTGGGCCTGGTCGCCGGGGCCGTATGGCACGTCACGGGGGCGGAGGCCCGGCGGCGGGCGTTGACCTCCGAGCGCGACCGGGCCCTGGCCGAGGGCCAGCGGGCCCGCGCCGGGCGCGCCCGCGCCGAGGGCCTGCTGCGCGCCGCGGAGCGCCGGGGCTACGCCCACGCCCTGGCCCGCGCCGAGATGCTGGCCGCCGAGGGCCGCTACACGGAGCCCCTGGGAATCCTGGCCGGTCTTCCCGAACGGCTGCGCAACTGGGAGTACTACCACCTCGCGCGGCGGATCGACCTCAACACTCTGCCGATGCTGTGGTCCTGGCCGAAGAAGTGGCCCCGGGAACGCCCCCCCAACTGGCCTGAGGGCCTGCCGGGCTGCGGCGGGCACCTGAACTACGTGCCGACGCTGGCCTTCAGCCCCGACGGCAAGCTGCTGGCCATCGGCACGGGCCGGACCACCATCGGGCTCATTGACACCGGCACCGGCCGCGCCGTCCGGACCCTGGCGGGCCACAAGGAGCTGGTGGACTCCGTGGCCTTCGATGGCGGGGGGAAGCGGCTCTTTTCCACGAGCTACGACGGAACCGCCTGCACCTGGGATGTCGCCACCGGCCGGAAGTTGTCTTCAACAAAGCGGGCGGACTCCCCCTTCGGATGGATAGCCTCGGGGCGCGGGCAGTTTGCGGAATGGCTGGGCAAGGCCAGCAGGATCCTGGACGAGAAGTCCATCGGCGGCGAGCTCCGGCTGAGCCCGGGAGCCAGGAAGCGCTCGCGGGCGGTGCACGCCTTCGCGCCCGGCGGGAAGCGGCTGGCGGTGGGCTATCTGGACAAGACCGTCAAGCTGTGGGACCTGCTCTCCGGCGGCAAAGGGGCCCGGCAGGGCGCGACCTTGAGGGGCCACGCTGACGTCGTCCTCTCCCTGGCCTTCAGCCCGGACGGGAAGCGCTTGGTCTCCGCCGGCCGGGACGAGACGGCGAGAGTATGGGAGGCGTCCACCGGGCGGGGAATCCTGACGCTGCGCGCGGGCGCCGGCCCGGTCTGGCTGGTGGTCTTCGGCCCCCAGGGGCGGAGGGTAGCCACGGCCCACGAGGACGGCGCCGTGAGGGTGTGGGACGCGAATCGCGGGCAGCTGCGGGCGACCATCGCCCCCCTGGGCAGGATCTACTCCATGGCCTTCAGTCCGGACGGCCGCCGCCTGGCCACGGGGGGGGATTGGGCGAAGTTGTGGGACGCAGCTCCGCGGAGCGACTTCCTGGCGTTCAAGGCTCACCGGGATGCTGTCCGCTGCCTGGCTTTCAGCCCGGACGGCCGGCGGCTGGCCTCGGGAAGCTGGGACGACACCGTCAAGGTCTGGGATCCGGCGGACGGGCGGGAGATATTGACC
>CAZONU010000172.1:0-10312 GCA_964581145.1 uncultured Planctomycetia bacterium | reverse complement strand
ACGTTCTTCTGGCCGTGGAGGTAGATGCGCTTGTCGGTGCCGCAGACCGCGCAGCGCTTGACGCGCAGCAGCACCTCGCCGGGACCGGCCCGGGGCGTGGGGACGTCTTCGACGCGCACGTCCCGGGGACCGTAAAAGACGGCGGCTTTCATCGCTCAGGCCCTTTCGATGGCGACGGCCAGCGCGCCGCCGGAGGCGAAGCAGGTGGTGGCGATTCCGCGCCGGAGGTCGTGGCGGGCCAGCGCGTAGAGCAGCGTGGTCAGTACCCGCGGGCCCACCGCGCCCAGCGGCTGGCGCAGGGCCACCGCCCCGCCGTGGAGGTTCTGGCGCTCGATGGGGATCTTCTCCCTGAAGACCGGGATCTGCAGGCCGAAGGACTCGTTGGCCTCGATGGCGTCAAAGGACGCCTCGCGACCGGCAGCCTTCAGGCCGTCGATGATGAGCTTGGTCGCGGCTGTGGGCGCCTCGATGAAGTCCTCCGGGGGGGTGTCCACCCGCGAGAAGGCCAGGACCCGCGCCAGGGGCGCCAGGCCCGCGCTCTCGGCGCGCTCGCGCGAGGCCAGCACAACCGCGGCGGCGCCGTCGGCCAGGCTGGGCGCGTTGTAGGCGGAGCAGAAGCTGTCCGACTTCCCGCGCAGCGTGGCCTGCAGCTCCCTAGTGATGATCTCGTCGTCCCGGACGTCGCCGGCCGCGACGATCTCTTCGGCGAAGAGCCCCTCGTCGCGGGCGCGCTCGGCGCGCCGGAAGCTCTCCGCGGCGTGCTCGTCGACGAACTCGACGGTCCAGCCCCGGGACTTGCCGTAGGCCACCGCGTAGTCCTTCATGCTGGTGGCCGGCTTCTTCCAGCAGACCAGGGCCTCGAAGGTGTTGGGCTCCTTGATGCCCGCCGCGCGCAAGCTGCGGATCACCTTGCGGTACTCGCCGACGGCGGCGTCCGGCGGGGGCGTTTCGGGGATGAAGACGTCGCCGCGGGCCCGGCCGGGAATGCGCGCGCCCTTTTTGTCTTTCGGCCCCAGGAGATAGGCCGCGTTGGTGCGCGACTCCATGCCCCCGGCGGCGACTATGTCGCCTGTCTTGGCGAGTATGGCGCGGATGCCCTCGAACACCGCCCCGAAGCCGCTGGCGCAGACCACGTTGACGGTGGTGGTCGGGGTGGTCATGGGCACGCCGGCGGCGAAGGCGGCCTGCTTGGTGGGGTTCTGGCCGAGGCCCCCGGCGACCGCGTTGCCCATGAAGACCTCGTCAATGTCTTCTGGCTTCAGGCCGCTGCGCTCGATCGCGGCCTTCAACGCGAAATGACCCAGGTCCGGCGCGCGGAAGTCCTTGAGCCGGCCGTCGTAGGCGCCCACCGGCGTGCGCGCGGCACTGAGTATGACCACCTCGCCGTCGAGGACCCGCAGCACGGTCGCTCAGCCCTCCATCAGCGAGAGGATGCCCTGCTCGATGCGCCCCGCGCTGGGGATGAAGGCGCTTTCCAGGTTCTCGGCCATGGGCATGACCCCGTCGGGCGCGGTGACCGTCTCGAAGCGCGCGTTTCCTTTCAGCGCTTTCAGGACCTTGCTGACCACGGTGTGGACGATGTTGCCGGTGTCGGTGCCCTGGCTGACGCAGACCAGTTTCCCGGTTTTCTTCACGGAGGCAACCACCGTTTCCAGGTCCAGCGGCGAAATCGTCCGGGGGTCAATCACCTCGCAGGAGACGCCCTTGCGCTCCAGGCGCCGCGCTGCGTTAAAGGCGGAGTGCAGCATCCGCGAGTAGGCCCACACGGTGACGTCCGAGCCCTGCTTGATGATCGCCGCCTTGCCGAAGGGTATTCTGTAAAGCTCCTCGGGGACCATGGCCCCCACCGTCGCCGTGCCGTAGAGCAATTGATGTTCAAAAAAGATCACCGGCGCGTCGAGGCGCACGGCCTCGACCAGCAGGCCCTTGGCGTCGAACGGCGTGGACGGCACGGCGATGCGCAGCCCGGGAATGGCCGCGTACTTGGAGACCAGCTCCTGCCCGTGCTGGCAGGAGTAGCCCTTGCCGCCGCCGATGGTGGTGCGCACCACCATGCGCGCCAGCGCGTGCCCGCCGTACATGTAGTGGGCCTTGGCCGACTGGTTCTGGATCTGGTCCTCGGCCTGGGCCAGGAAGTCGTTGTACATGATCTCGGCCACGGGGCGCAGGTGCCCGCTCATCCCCGCGCCGAGGGCGAAGCCCACGATGGCGTTCTCGGAGATGGGCGCGTTCCAGACGCGCTCCGGCCCGAAGCGTTCAAAGAGCCCGCGGGTGGCCCCGAAGGCGCCGCCGTAGCCGGCCACGTCCTCGCCGAAGACCACCACCCGCCCGTCGCGCTCCATGAGCTGCCCCAGCGCCTCGATGATGGCGTCGCGGGTGCTTATCTTGCGCTCACAATTCGCCGGCGCGGCCTCCACGACGGGAATCTCCGAGAGCGCCGGGTCGGAGCTTTTCGCGTAAACGTCCTCGAGCAGGGTCTCAACGGCCGGCTCGGGGGCCTGCCAGGCGAACTCGACGGCCTCGTCTATCTTCGCCTCCACCTTCGAGTGCAGGGCGTCGATCTCCCCGCGCTTCATGACGCCGGCCTCAATGAGCCGCGCCTCGTAGGTCCTGATGGCGTCCCGGGCCGCCCAGATGCCCTCCTCCTCGTCGGTGCGGTAGGAGCGGCAGTCGTCGGAGAGCGAGTGGTCCTTGTAGCGGAAGGTCTTGAATACGTAAAGCAGCGGGCCCTCGCCGGCGCGCAGCAGCTCGGCGGCCTCGCGGTAGGCGTCCAGGCACGCCAGCACGTCCATGCCGTCGACCACCTCGCCGCGGATGCCGTAGGCCCAGGCGCGGGCGACCAGCTCTTCCACTTTGGTGACTTCGCCCACCCGCCCGCTCATCCCCGCGCCGTTGTCCTCCACGGCGTAGAGGACCGGCACATGGAGCTGGCCGGCCATGTTCACGGCCTCGTGGAAGCTGCCGGTGTTGGTGGCCCCGTCGCCCGCGAAGCAGAAGACGATCTGCCCGCTGCCGGCGCGCCTGGCGCCCAGGGCCGCGCCCCCGCCGATGGGGAAGCCCCCGCCGACCACGCCGTTGGCGCCCAGGTGGTTCTTGGCGAACTCGGCGATGTGCATGGAGCCGCCCTTGCCCTTGCAGGCCCCCGCGGCGCGGCCGAACATCTCGGCCATCATGGTCCTGACGTCGGTTCCCTTGGCGATGGAATGTCCGTGGCCGCGGTGGTTCGAGGCAATGTAGTCGCTGTCCTTCAGGACCAGGGCGATGGGCGCCTCGCAGGCCTCCTGGCCCATGCAGAGGTGCGAGGCCCCGCGGTACTTGACCTCCGGGTCCTTGTAGCTGCCGTTCTTCAATTCGACGATGGTCTCCTCGAAGCGGCGTATAGTGAGCATGACCTCCAGCAGCCTGACCGCATCCTGGCGGGTGAGCTCGCCGCTTTCGAGCATGCCTGCGAGCGTCTTGTTGAACTTGTGCTTGGCCAGCGGCGGCGCGGTGATCTGGCCGGGGACGTTCTCGTGCCTGCGGACCGGGATGCTCATTTCGGGGAAAGCCTCCTCTGCTGGCTGCCTGGGCCTCAATTCTATTCCCGCGCCTGGGATTATACAATAAACAGGCCGCCGTTGGCTTGGACAAATTCGCCTGCCGCCCGCTTCCGGCAGGGAAACGCCGGCGAAAGCCCCCTGCGCCCAAGTCGCGCAAATATGGGGCGTAGGGGGGCTTTCCGCCGCCCGGCCGCCTCCGGCTTGACGCCCCGCCCGCGGAGGGGTATTTTTCCGCAAGAAATCGCGAAACCGGCGCGCGGGGGTGGCCGTCTACCTCCTTGAGAGAGGGAAGGACCCTCGATGAATCAGGCAGACGCAGGGCTGGCCCGGGCTTGGGCCCAGCGGGGAGACCGTGGCGCGATGAAGGCGCTCTACGACCGCCATGCCGAAAAAGTCTACGCCTTCGCGCGGGGCATGACCGGCAGCCGCGAGTCGGCCGCCGAGGCCGTGCAGGAGACCTTCCTGCGCGCCGCGCGCGGGGTGCGGCGCTTTCGGGGCAACTCGCAGTTCAGCACCTGGCTCCTGGCCGTGGCCCGCAGCGTGGTCCGCGACTTCGGCCGCGCCGCGGCCCGGCGCTCCCGCGACGAGAGCTTCAACCCCCATCCCCGCAACAATCCCGGCCCCGGCGAGAACCTCGACTCCAAGGAGCTCACGGAGACCGTCCGTCGAGCCGTGATGCGTCTGCCTGAACGTGAGCGGGCCGCCGTGACCCTCTGTGAGCTCCAGGAGCTTCCCCTGGCCGAGGCCGCAACGGTGCTGGGCTGGAAGGTGGGCCGCCTGAAGAGCGTGCTCTTCCGCGCGCGCGGGCGGCTCAAGCAGGAGCTGAGCCCCTACGTGTAGGGGCCGCAGGAGACCGACATGGAGACGAGAGACCCGGGCGACGAGAAGCTGGACGCGCTGCTGGGGCGCCTCAAGGAGCCGGTTCCGGCAACCGAACTGGAGGGCGCCTGGCGTGCCATCGATTCCAGGCTGAAATGGAGGAAGCCGATGAATCCCCTTTCCTTTGTGTACAGCGGCCGGCGGCCCAAGCTGGTCGCGGCCATGGCCGCCGCGGCCATGCTGCTGCTGGCTTTTATCGTGGGCGTGGCCCAGGCCCCGGTGCGTCGCCCGACAGTCGGCGGCCTCCTGGGCGGCGCCCAGGAGAAGGACGTGACTACCATGCCGGGCTTGTCGAGGGAGGACAGCCAGTTCACCGACTGGGAAGGTTATGGCTCGGCAGATGATGATGACGATGATGGGGATGAGGACACCGGGCTGCGCTTTACTCTTCCCGAAAGCAAGGGCCCGGGCGGCCGCGGGCCAAGCAGAAAAGAATCCACCATGAGCATCCCCACGGGCACCGGCTGGGCCGCAAAGAAACAGGCGACCCGCGGGTGGGCGGCGCCGGGGAAGGGCTCCTTCCCGGGCGGCACACAGACCGAGGGCAAGAAGCGCGACATCTACAAGGTTGCTGAAAAGGCAACCCGCGCCGGCGAGTTCCAGCAGGCCAAGGCGCTGTTTGCCAACGTCCTGGAGGACAAGTCCGAGGGCATGGCCAGCAGCAATTACAAGCAGGCCGCGCGGGAGCTGGCCCGTGCTCGGGTTGACTACGCCACCAAGGGGCGGGAAGCCGTTTCCGTTTACCGCTCCCGCGCAAAGAAGAAAAAGGGCGGCCGCAGCAGGCCCATGGCCAAGCCCCCCGCCAAGCGCCCGTCCGCGCCGCCGGACTTTGAGACACGCGGCGCTCCCCGGGACGGCACGCCCTACGGCGTCGCCAAGGGCGTCGGCAAGGATCCCAAGGGCGGTCCCCGGCGCCCGGCGCGCGCGCCCCAGAAGATCATCAAGACCGCCGTCCTGGAGATGGAGGTCAGGAAGTTCTCCGAGTCGGGCCGCAAGCTCGACGAGCTGGTCGCCCGCCACCGCGGCTTCTACGCGGACAGCAAGGTCACCCAGAACTCCGACGGCACCACCGGGGGCTACTACGTGATCCGCGTGCCCCAGGCGGCCTTCGAGTCGCTCTATGCCGAGCTCAAGAAGCTCGGCCGCGTCAAGGTGGAGAACGCCAAGGGCGAGGACGTCACCGCCCAGTTCACCGACCTGGACGCGCGCATCCGCAACCTGGGGCACATCGAGAAGCGCCTGCTGGCCCTGCTCGTGGAAAAGAAACGCCGCGGCAAGATGAGCGAAATTCTGGAAGTCGAGCGCGAGCTGGGCAAGCGCCGCGAGGAGATCGAGAAGCTCCAGGGCTCCATGCGCGTGATGGTCGACAGGATTTCCTACGGGACCATCCACCTGACCCTGGCCGAGCCGGCCCGCATCGTGCCCGCGGCGGACTTCAGCATCGAGGTCAAGGACGCCGCCGCCGCCGACAAGAGCATTATCCCGCTCATGGCCGGGCTGGGCGGCCAGGTGGCCAGCCGCCAGTCGGTCAAGCGCAACGACGGCACGACCCAGGTCTCGCTCACCCTCAAGGTGCCCATGCCCAAGTTCGGTGGTCTCGTTGACGGCATCAAGGCCCTGGGCCGCGCCGACCGCGAGAACGTGCAGGGCTACAACCCCGCGGCCATCGCCCGCGACCCCGGCGCCAAGGACGTGATGAGCTCGGTGCGCCTGGCGCTCACCGAGCCGGGCCGCCAGAAGCCCGGCGGGGTGGCCAACATCGAGGTGAAAAGCCTCCAGGACGCCTCCGTGGCCGTGGGCGCGCTCTTGAAGCGCCTGGACGGCGCGCTGGTCAGCCGCCAGGAGCAGCGCACCGGCCCCACCGCCACCGCCACCTACAAGGTGCGCGTGGCCCGGGCCCGCTTCGCGGAGCTGGCCGCGGCGCTCTCGGCCATCGGCCGCATCGAGAACAAGCAGATGGTCGGCGTGGACGTGCTCGACGTGGAAGGCCCCGCCGCCAAGGTGCCCTGCGACCTGACCCTGACCATCTACGAGCGCACCCGCCAGGTGCCCAGCGGGGCGGTCTCGGTGGCCACGGTCGACCTGGACAAGGCCGCCGATGCGGTCCGCAAGCTGCTGGCCAGCGTCGACGGCCAGATCCTGACCCACACCGAGAACCGCATCCCCGGCGGGGTCTCCCGCGCGGAGTACACCCTGCGCTGCCGCCGGGCCAGGTTCGCCGCGCTGGTGGGCAGCCTGGACGGCGTGGGCCGCATCGAGCAGAAGAACATCCGCGGCCTCAGCCACGAGACGCTCACCGGCGACGCCGGCCAGGTGCTCTGCACCCTGTCGCTGATCGTCTTCGAGCGCCGCGCCCCGGTGCCGCGCGCGACCTTGCAGATCATGGTGGACGACCCCGACGAGGCTTCCGCCGCGCTCAAGAAGCTGCGCGACAGCGCCAGGGCCAAGACCACCCGGGTGGACCGCAGGCGCGAGGAGGACGGCGACACCCAGGAAATCTGGGAGCTGCTGGTGCCCGTCGCGGACTTCGAGAGCTTCGTCTCGGGCGTCGAGAAAATCGGCGAGGTCAAGTTCCGCCGCGTGCAGGGCATCGGCGCGGGGCTCATCGAGCAGCCCGACCCCAAGGCCCTGGCCCAGGTGAACATCGCCCTGCACAAGCCCCGCCAGGTGTCCGCCCCGCCGCCGAACACCTTCCGCGGGACGCTCAGCGCCGCCTTCGGAACCCTCTGGTGGGTGGTGCGGGTGCTGATCTTCGGGCTGATCGTGATCGTCCCCATGGTCGTGGTCATCGCCCTGGTGATCAAGCTGCTGGTCCGCCTGTTCAGGAGGCGGCCGGTTGAGGTGCCGGTGGCCGCGACGGCGGGCGCCGAGTCGGAGAAAACTCTCAAGGACGAGTAGGCAGCGCGCACGGGGAAAAACAAGCGGGGCGGCCCTCTGGGGCCGCCCCGCTTCTTTCTGCGTGAACGCCTATTTGCGCTCCACCTCAATGGTTCCCGCGACCGACGGCGCCAGTCGCACCTTGACGATGCGCCAGTCCGAGGCGTCGCCGACGTAGGCGCGGTCCGAGGCCGCCGCCAGCCACCAGGGGTTGCTGAAGGCGATCTCCGGGCCGGCGGAATCCAGGTTGCCGCGCCGCCCGAAGCGCAGGACCACGTTGCCGGCCCCGTCCAGCACGGTCACGCGCTTGCGCAGCGCGTCGGGCAGGAAGACGCGGCCGAACTCGTCGAGGTCGAAGCGCCCGCCGCGGCAGACGCACCTCTCTACGTGGGTGACGCCCTGGTACTGCGCGGGGATGGGGCTTATGCCGTGATACTGCCACTTCGCGCCGGTGACCTTGAGCTTGTTGTTGTTGTGCAGAACCCACTGCGTCTGGGGCACCGGTTTCCAGAGGTCGCCGGCCGGGCGCCGGGCGCGGCGGGCCCGGGTGCGCGCGGGCAGTCCGGCGACCCGGCCGCCGGCCGGGCCGAACTTGATCACGCTGCCCATGTTCCTGAGCAGCGGGTCGAAGCTCCCGTCGGCCAGCCGCGCGGGGTAGATGCGCCTCAGCGGGTCGGGCAGCGCGCCGACGAAGTCCCGCGGGAAGGTGACCCCCAGGGGCATGAAGTTGTCGGCCACGTAGACGTTCCCGGCCCGGTCTGCGCGGACGCAGTTGCCGCCGGCGCGGAGGTGGGCGATGAGCCGGGGGGTCTTTATCTCGCCCTGGGGCGAGATGTGCGCCACCGCCACGCGCAGGCCGAAGGCCCGGTCCCAGGGGGCCAGCTTGGCCTTGCCGGGGTACTTGTCGTCGTAGTACATGGCGTACATGTCGCCGTTAGGGGCCACGGTGAAGCCACGGGTGGTACCCCCTCCCCCACCCTTCATGGGGTGGGCCACGGGCACGCCCTGGGGGGCCTTGGCGAAGGGCAGCCACTTGCCCTCGGGAGTGAAGCGGACCACCCGGGCGTTGCGGTACTTCCACTGCCCGTAGACCAGCGCGCAGATGTTCCCGTCAGGGTCCAGGCCCGCCTCGCATAGGTAAAAGCGCTTGCCGCTCTTGGGATCGGTGAACTTCAGCGAGGGCAGCCACTTGCCCTCGCCGGTGTAGCGGGCCAGCTTGTTGCCGGCGTTGTAGTAGAGCAGGTCGCGCTTGCGGTCCAGCACCATCTGCAGCGGGCCGCGGCCGAGCTTGCCGGTGGGCTTGGGGGTGATTTCCTTCGGCTTGCTGAAAGCCTTGCCCTCGTCCTCGATGCGCAACAGGTTCCAGTTGGACCAGCTCGCCCCGGGATAGGCCACGCCCACCCAGATTACGGGTCGCTTCCCGGAGAAGTCCGCGGCCATAGTCAGCCGGTAGCAGGGCCCCGGGCGGCTCTTCTTGTTGCGCACCCAGGCGTGGTCAAACGTGTGACTGAGCTCGACCTTGCCGTCGGCCCCGAAGCGCACCAGTCGGGCCTCGTACATGGTCGCCGGGTAGTTGTAGCCGTACTTGGTGTAGCCCTTCTCCCTGCCGGCCAGGCAGTAGACCTGCCCGGTCCTGGAGTTCACCGCCACCAGCTGGGGCCCGTCGATCTTGAAGGCCTTGAGCAGCCCCCCGGCCGGGTTGTACACCGCGATGTTGTCGCCCTTGTGATTGCAGACGTAGAGGTTGCCCTTGGCGTCGCAGGCCAGGCCCTTGGGCTTGCTCACCGAGAAGCCCGGCCCGCCGGAGTTCTCGTCGTCGCCGGTGAACACCTCCGCGGGGCCCGCCGAGTCCAGCCGCAGCCTGTAGACCACCTGGCGGTAGACCACCTTGCGGGCGTCGTCGCCCTTGTAGCCGGCCTCGGCTCCGGCCATGTAGACGGTCTTGCCGTCGGGCGAGGCGGCCAGGTGCAGGAAGCCGATGTCGCTCAGCGCGGTGAGCCTGGTGTCGAAAGCGTCCGCCGGCACCGAGCCGTCGATGCCGATCTTGGTGAGCTTGCGCGCGTAGCGGGCCGGCCCGGGCAGGAGCAGCAGGCCCTGCCTGGTTATGGCCATCGAGCCCACGAAGTTCCCCGGGAATGCGTAGCCGCGCTGGAAATACGTGGTCCCGTCGGCCAGCTTCACGGGCTTGAGACCCGGGAGCTTTCTCACGGGGAAGCCCAACGGCGCCGGCGCGATCTGCCTGAGGTACTTGCCGTCGCGGTCCAGGACGCAGATGCCCCGGCCCGAATAGGCGTAGACCTTGCCCCTGGGGCCCACCGCCAGCCCGCGGATGTTGCCCAGCCACTGCTGGGCCTGGCCGATCACGCGGTCAAAGCGCGCCTGGGTGCCCAGACCGACCTTGACGGTGTACTTGCCCTTGGCGACCGGTCTGCCGCGGTCGTCCCTGCCGTCCCAGACCAGCGACTGCTTCAGAGATTTGGCGGCCAGCGGCGGCGGCGCGTCGCCGCCGAGCATTCCCGCGGCCAGGTGGCGGACCTTCTCGCCCTTTTCGTCGAGGATCCAGACGGCGCAGTCGGTGGGCGCGGCGGCCGCGAAGGTGATCTTGACGCCCTCGCCCTCGGCGACCGCTGCCGGCACGGCGGCGAAGCGGGCCCTGGCCCTTCTCGTGCGCCGCTCCCGGGCTTTGCCGGTGGCCTGACAGCCCAGGACTGCGACGGCGGCCAGAACGAAAAGCTTGCGTTTCATAACGGGTTCCTCCAATCGCGTCTCCACGTGCTGGGTGAACAAGCTATGGCGTCGCCGGTCCGCTGTCAAGAAGAGGAGTCTAGCAGTCCGTTGAAAAATGGGGCGTCGTGACGGCAGGCGCTCCCGAGCGATGCGAGGCCCGAGGGTGAGCGCGATGCCTCTGGCATCGTGCGAAGGCCCGAGAACGAAGCAGCGCGACGGGACCGCCTGCCGCCCGAGGGGTTGGGACATAACGGCCCATCTCCTTCGTCGAGAACCCGAAGACGATGCTC
>CAZONU010000171.1:0-10348 GCA_964581145.1 uncultured Planctomycetia bacterium | reverse complement strand
CCTGACCACCTTGTTGGGGTTGCCCCGGCACTCGTCGGCGAAGTTGTAGCCGGGCCCGCCGGTGCCGGTGCCCTGGGGGCAGCCGCCCTGGATCATGAAGTCCTTGATCACCCGGTGGAGGACCTTGCCGTCGTAGAAGCCCTTCTCGGCGAGCTCCACGAAGTTGGCCACGGTGTTGGGGGCGTCGTCCTCGAACAGCTCGACGACGATGTCCCCGCAGTTGGTGGCGAGTTTCACCCTGGGATTGCTCTCGCTCATGACGCCCCCTTACCTGCTGCCCAGCTTGTTGACCTTGTACTCGTGGCCGCGCTTGTAGAGCACTTCCACCTTGACCATCTCCAGGGCCTTGACCGGGCGGTCCTTCTTGCTGCCCCGTCGGTAGGTCCTGACCTTCGCGATCTGGTCGACCACCTTCTTGCCCTCGACCACCCGGCCGAAGACGGTGTGCTTGCCGTCCAGCCAGGGGCAGGCCTTGGCAGTGACGATGAAGAACTGCGAGCCGTTGGTGTCCGGCCCGCTGTTGGCCATGGCCAGCGCGTACTTGACCACCTTGCGGGGGTTGCCGACGCACTCGTCCGCGAACCTGTAGCCGGGGTCGCCGGTGCCGTTGCCCTTGGGGCAGCCGCCCTGGATCATGAAGTCCTTGATCACCCGGTGGAAGGCCAGCCCGTCGTAGAACTTCTTCTCGGCGAGCTCGATGAAGTTGGCCACGGTGTTGGGGGCGTCGTCCTCGAAGAGCTCGACGACGATGTCGCCCTGACTGGTCTTGATCCTGACTCGCGGAAGCTTCCCGGCCTTCTTGACCGGCGGCTTCTGGCCGGGCTTCTTCTCCTTCTTGCGGAGCTTCTTGGGATCGACCTCGGCAGCACTGGCCACCGTGCTGGGGATTACGGAGACGCTGGCCCGGTCGGGCACCTTGGCGTAGCGCTCCTTGCCGCGGCTCAGGCCGCGGCCGATGTGGAGCACGTGCTTCCCGCCGTCCTCGGTCTCGACGGTGACCGCGGTGACCGGCTTTTCCTTGGCCAGCCCGTACTTGCGCAGCGACCCCGGCGCGTACTCGGCGACCGACTTGGCGCGCAGGGCGTAGAGGCTGTTGAGGATGCCGCTCACCGCCCCCCCGTCGGCCGGCCCCGGCGGCGCGGGCTTCTCGATGTTCCAGCCCGCCCCGGTCTTGACCAGGACCAGCTCGCGGCGCCCGCTGGTCACGGCGATGCTCTTGACCTTGTGCCGGGGGATGTCCAGCAGCTCGCGGCGGACCAGCTCGGCGGTGAAGTCGTCGGCGGTGAACTTGGCCAGCTCGTAGACCAGGCCGGTGTCCGGGCGCTTGGCGTAGACGCCGCCGCCCGCGGAGGGCTTGCCCAGGAGTATCCTGTAGCGCACCGGATCGCCGTCGGTGGAGACGGTCAGCTCCACCTCGCTGTCGGGCTTCTCCAGCCCGTACCTCCCGAGTTCCTTGGCGTCCAGGCCCTCGGCGACCACCTTGGCGGCGGCCAAGTCGCAGATGCGGTCGGTGATGCGGCGCACCGCGCCGTCGTCGGCCTCCTCGCCCACCGGGCTGGTCAGCCGCCACTTGTCCTCCTTGCGCTCGGCCGCGTAGCGCAGGCGGCCGCGCCTGACCCGCAGGCCGGCGATCCTGTCCCGGTGCTTCTTCTCGATCTTGAAGATGCGCTTGTCGCGGAAGGCCAGCGGGCCGTCCAGCAACCTGTCGACGAACTTCGACTCCACCGCGAAGACCCCGGGGTCGGCGGCGCGCTTGGCGTAGACGAAGGTCTGGTCCTTCCCGGCACCGGTTACGGTGCCCGTCGGGCAGACGTTGCCGAAGAGCAGGTCGCCGAGGACCTTGACCTCCGGAGGGGATTCGGGCTTGTCCTTCTCTTCCTTGTCGCCTTTCTTCTCGTCGTCCCTGTCCTTCTGCTTGCTGTCCGGCGGCGGCTCCCCCCGGAGCTTGACCTTGACGCGCAGGAAGGGGTCCGCCAGCCCCCAGCGGCCGAGGTTCTTGCCGTCGTCGGCCACGAAGGCTTTGATCTCCAGCCTGCCCAGCCCCTCGACAACGCTCTCCACGGCCTCGCGGTCGGCGGGCGCCCGCCGGGGGGTCTTGATCTGCCAGCCGGCGGGGTCCTTGACGAAGGTCAGCGTCTGGCCCTTGAGGGGCACCGCCTGGAGCTCGACGACCTTCCCCTTCGCGAAGGCCTCCAGGGCGGTGTCGCGGTAGTCGCTGGCCTTGGGGCGGAACTCGTCGAACTCGCTCTTCTTCAGGCGGTAGAGGAAGGGTCGCCCCGCGCGCCGGGCCCAGACCTGGCTGGGGTCGCCCTCCCTGACCTTGCCGACGATCAGCTCCTGGCGCTTCTTCCGGCCGGCGGACATGGCGATGCGCGCGGCCGGCTTGTCGAAACCGTACTTGGCCGCGTCCTTGATCTCCCGGGGGTCGAACTCGACCAGCTTGAACTCCAGGAGCTTGTCGCGCAGGCCCTCTATCTTGGTGCGGTTGCCGCGGTCGGAGACCGGCGCGGTCAGGCGCCAGCGGTCGCCCTGGCCCCTGCTGAAAGCTATCGGGCCCTCGCCGAAGTCCACCTCGAAGCTGTCCACCTTCCCGGCCTCCAGCTCGAAGATGCGTTTGTCGCGGTAGTCGTCGGCGGGCAGCAGGATGGCCCCGATCAGCCTCCTGCTGACGATGTAGACGGCCTCCTTGTCCTCCCGCTTGAGGAAGGTACCGCCCTTCTCGCCGCCCTCGTCCTTGCCGATCAGGAAGGTCACCGGCTCCTTCCGGCCCTTCATGCGGTAGGTGACCTCGGCGCGGGGCCGGTCCAGGCCGAAGTCGGCCAGCTTCAGCTTCCCGCCCTCCTCCGGCTCGATCACCGGGGTGTTCTTCTCGGGCTCGGCGTCGGCGATGCTGTTGAGCAGCCCGGAGACCTCGTAGTTCTCGGCGCGGTAGGCCACCGGCTTCTCCATGCGCCAGTCGTCCTTGCGCCGGGCCAGGACCACGGTGTCGGTGGGCTCCACGCCGTCCGTCCCGCGGCGCGCCAGGCGCACCTCCTCGACCTGGTCGGCCTTGAACTTGGGGAATATCTTCTTCTCGCGGTTTTCATCGTCGTCCGGCCCGGTGTCCACGCCCTGGAAAATGATGGCGACGACCACCAGGGCAGCCAGGGCACCCATTACCACTGCGGCTTTCCAGCGCATGGCTACCTCCTGCGCACCCAGAGGACCAGCCCGGCGGCCCCGACCAGGAGCACCAGCACCGAACACAACACGTATATGGACATCTTGTGGTGGCCGGGCTTCATCACGTAGCTGTCGTCCTCGGCCGGCTTGGGCGCGATCTCAATGCGCTTCTCCTTGCCGGCCAGCCAGTTGATCGCGGCCATGAAGAAGGTGGGGTTCTCGGCGACGGCGCGCATGAGCATGTCGCCGCACCAGTCGGAGTCGCCGACGACCACAACGCGGCCCAGGGTCTCCTGCATACGCCCGCCGAACATCGGCGCGTCGCCCCCCCAGCTGGCCATGGCGTAGGCCACCGGGCCCTTGGTGTCGGCGTTCTCGTCGTATTCGGTCTGGCTGTTGCCGACGTAGGCGGCCAGGTCGGTCTCGCCGTAGCTGTCCGCGCTGCCCGAGCAGAGCACGGAGGGCGAGAACCTCCCGCGGTGCCCGTCCAGGCGCCGCAGGGAGCGGGCCATCAGGAAGGTGGGATGGATGTTGGCGGCCTGGAGCCGCTCGAGCATGGCCCGCGGGGAGCTGCCCAGCCGCTTGCCGATGGTCATGCCCTGGTAGCGGCGCCACACGTAGTCGGGGTCGGTCTCGACCACGATGTCCTCGCCGGCCTGGATGCCCAGGTAGGTCAGGAGCGGGTCCAGGCCCAGGTCCACCTCGCGGCGGTACTCGTCCAGGCAGACGAGCAGCCGGCCCTTGCGCTCGTCCAGGAACTTCTGGAGCACCTCCACCTCCGCGGAGTCCACCGGCCGCTTGGGGCCGACCAGGGCCACTACGGTGGCGTCCTTGGGGATCTCCTCCTTGGTGCGCAGGTCCATGGTCTCCCACTCGATGTTGCTGCGCTCCAGCAGCTTGGCGGCGATGCTCAGGCCGCGGCGGGAGCGGTCGTCGGGGCTGCGCTCGCCGTGGTTGGTCACGAAGTAGACCTTGGTCTTCTCCTTGTCGAGCATCTGGTAGATGGCGGTGGTCAGGGCCTCCTCGCCCTTGAAGATGGCCTTGCGGCTGACCCAGCGCATCCGCGGGTCGGGCCGCATCTCCCAGAACTCCCGCTCCGTCAGGTACTTGAAGCGGTCCTTGCCGTAGACCAGCGAGACGCTGCGGGGGGCCAGCTCGTCGGGATGCTCCTTGTTGAGCTTCCTGGCCAGCTTCTTGCGCTTGAGCTCGTAGCCCTCCTCGCCGGGCATCAGGAACTCCAGCTTGACTTTGTCGCTGTGCTCCTCGTAGCGCTTGAGGAGGTCGTCGAGCTGGCGCCCCTCCTGGCTGCCGGCCCGGTAGATGACCGTGATGCTCAGCTTCTCCTCCAGCTCGTCGAGCTGGCGCCGGGTGCTGGGGTGCAGGCTGAAGCGCTCGGTCTTGGTGTAATCCCCCGACCAGAAGAGCTTCCATCGGGGGGCCTTCTTGTCCCAGAACTTGGGGCGGAAGCGGCCCGGGTGGTTGAAGAGCAGGTTGCCGCAGACCCACAGGGCCAGCGCGCCGGCGCACATCACCGCCACCAGCACCCCGGAGAGCGCCGCCCGGCCGGTGATCACCTTGGCCAGCCACTCGAAGTTGAAGAAGACGAAGAAGATCACCGCCAGGAGGCCCAGGCACAGCATCCACAGCGGGGTCCAGTAGGCCTTCGCGAAGGTGCCCTCGATGGCCGCCATGATCAGGGCCGCCAGCATCAGCAGCAGGCCGACTATGGCCGCGACCGCGGTGACCACCCGCAGGGCGTCGCCGCTGAACTCCTGGGCGGGCTTGGCGGAGGCTTTCGCTTTCTGCTTGCCCATGGCGGCTACCTCCACTTCCTGGATTCCACCACCCGCACGGTGAGGTACAGCATCAGGGCGATGCTGCTCACGAAGAGGAAGACCGCCCGGGTGTCGAAGCGGCCCTCGACCATCAGGTCGATGCGGTGGAAGAGGCTCAGGCTCTCGATCAGCGGGTGGAGGTTGGCCTCCGGAAAGAGGTGCTCCAGGAGCCCGCGCAGCAGCCCCAGGGCGGAGAGCATCAGGATCATCACGAAGCCCACCAGCGCGCTGATCGCCTGGTTGCGGGTCAGCGAGCTGGCGAACAGGCCCACCGCGACGAACAGCGCCCCCAGCAGCGCTAGGCCGGTGAAGCCGGTGACGACCGGGCCCCAGGCCATGACCATGAACGGCCACTTCCACAGCTTGTAGAAGGGC
Source organism: uncultured Planctomycetia bacterium (assembly GCA_964581145.1). Lineage (GTDB taxonomy): Bacteria > Planctomycetota > SZUA-567 > JAKLDR01 > JAKLDR01 > CAZONU01. The sequence goes on along the minus strand of CAZONU010000171.1, from coordinate 4,976 downwards.
ACCTCCGCCGCCGACCCGGCGCTGCGGCCCACGAAGGCGAAGATTAACAGGTAGACGCCCAGGGGCAGGAGCATGGCCCAGAGGGTCAGCACCCCGGCCAGGAACTTGCCGAGCACGATGTCCCAGTCGGTGACCGGGTCGGTGACCAGGACCTCCATGGCGGCGGTGGCCTTCTCCTCGGCCAGGAGCCGCATGGTCAGGATGGGCACCAGGAACATCAGGAACCAGACGGAGGCGCGGACGATGGCGGGAACCGCCGCCTTGGGGCCGGCCTCCAGGGTGGGCAGGCCCGCGAAGAGCAGAATGAGCAGCGCGTAGAGCGCGGCCAGCAGGTAGGCCAGCGGGGAGTGGAAGTAGGTCTTGAGCTCCCGGGCCGCCAGGGTCGGTACGCGGCGCATGGCCCTAGCCCTCCCTCGCGGTGATGCGCACGAAGACGTCCTCGATGGTGGCCTTGCCGCTGTAGAGCTCCAGCAGCCCCCCGCCCGCCTCGGTCACCGCCCGGCCCAGGTCCTCGCGGACGTCCCGGCCGGGCAGGATCTCGACCTGGAAGGCGGAGTCCGCCCCGCGGTCGGTCCAGTTCACGCTCTTGGTCCCGGCGACGCGCTCGAGGGCCTCCTTGACGCGCGCGCCATCCCCGCGGGCCTCCACGTGGATCACCCGCCCGGCCGCCGCGCGGGTGACCTCCTCCAGCGAGCCGGTCAGCGCCACCCGCCCCTCGTGGATGAGGACCACGTGGTCGCAGACCATCTCCACCTCGGGCAGAATGTGCGTGGAGAGGATCACCGTGCGCTGGCCGCCCAGGCCCTTGATCAGCGCGCGGATCTCGCGGACCTGGTTGGGGTCCAGCCCCACGGTGGGCTCGTCGAGGATCAGCACCCGGGGGTCGCCCAGCAGCGTGGCGGCCAGGCCCACCCGCTGGCGCTGGCCCTTGGAGAGCTTGCCGATGATCACCCGCCGGAACTCCGAGATTCCGCAAGTTTCAACCAGCTCGGGGATATGCTTGCGGCGCGCGGCGCGGTTCATGCCCTTGAGCCGCGCGCGGTAGTCCAGGTACTCGCTGACGCGCAGCCCGGGGTAGAGGGGCACGCTCTCGGGCATGTAGCCGACGTTGCGGCGCACCTCCATGGACTGCTTCCAGATGTCGAAGCCGCAGATCCGCGCGGTGCCCGCGTTGGCGGGCATGAAGCAGGTCAGGATGCGCATGGTGGTGGTCTTGCCCGAACCGTTGGGGCCCAGGAAGCCCAGCACCTGCCCGCGCTCCGCCCTGAAGGACACGTCCTCGATGGCCAGGAAATCCCCGTAACGCTTGGTCAGGCCTTCAACTTCTATCAACGGTCCACCTCCCGCGTTGTGAAAAGACCTCTCCCCGGGGGACTTTCGCCACGCACAGGTGCAAGCAAAAGGAGTGCCAGCGGCGCTCCCCCCGGACAGCGCGTCAAAGTGTACGCAAACGTGCCCTTTCCCGCAAGTTAAGATTTTAAGCCGCGGCGGGCCCATGAGCCAGAATGACACGGGCCGGCCCGGGCTCTGCCAGAATGACCACCTGTTTGACGCACTTCACGTACCTGGCCTGAGCTCATTCCCTCACATACAAGGTTGCGCGGGGCCACCCCGGCCGGACCGCCTTTCCGGGGCAATGCAACGGACTGCTAGGGGCTTGAGCGGTGGAACCTGGTGGTGCCCATCACCATGCAGGCCCGCGACCAGGCGCTCTCCCCGCCCTCCGGGAAAACCTCTATGCGGCAGGAAATGTGGTGCTCCTCCTCGCTCTCTCCGGGGTCGGTCGCAAAGGGGCGGCAGACCAGCCTGAACTCCTCGCCCATCTCCGGGCAGTCGACCACCACCTCCAGGAGATTAGCGGAGCCGCGCTCGCTGTCAAATCCGGCCGGCAGGGGCCCGGCAATCACCAGCCCTTCGTGCCATATTGAGCGGGTCAGGCCCGTTGCCGGGGGGGCTCCCGGCTGCGGCTGGCGGTCCTCGCCCAGCACGCGATACTCGACGTGAAGCTGCACGGGGAAGCGCAGCTTGCCCGCGAACGGCGCCCCTTCCAGGTTGTAAATCCGCTTGAGCCACCCGGCCATGGCCTCCTCGGAGGCGATGCGTATCCGCACGCGCCGGCCCACGATCCCCCTGAGTTCCTCCAGCGTTCTCATGTCGGGCGGGACGCTGGCGGCCAGCAGCACCGCGCCGTCCTCCTCGCCCACCGGCACGCAGCGGCAGCGGGCCAACTCCTCGCGGGGCAGCACCGCCGCCAGGGCCGCGTCCGGGCCGGACACCTCCGGGTCCAGGTACTCCAGGCGGGCCTGCTCGGCCAGGGCGCGGGCCACGGCCTCGCCGTCCACCAGGCCGCGTTCGGCAAGCTCCCGGCCCAGGAGGTCCCTGCCGGAGAACTCGTGGGTCAGGAAGCGCCCCAGCCGCTCGGAGTCCAGCGCGCCCTGCTCGACCAGTATTTCCCCCAGGAGATGCCGGCGGCGGCGGCGCGGCGGCGCCTCGGCCGCGGGGGCCGCGGGGGCCGCCGCCGGCTCTTCGGCGTGCCATTGGCGCAGCCGGATCATGGCCAGGTTGACCAGCGCCTGCTGGAGGGAAGCGCGGGCCCGCCTCTCCAGTCCGCAGAACTGTACGCCCACGCCCACCCGCCCGCGCGAGTCGGCGGCGGCCATGTGGCGGACCACGCTGAGGATCTCGAAGGCGCGCTCCAGCCCCTCGACCTTCAGGCGAAAGCGGATCACGTCGCCATCGCCCACCGGGAAAGCGCTGCCCTCCGGCCAGTCGACCAGCAGGCGCAGGCCGCCCTCGCTGAGGTCGCCCACCCGCGCCTGGGCGGGCAGCAGGCGGGTGTGCTCTCCGGTGAAGTCGCTGGCCGAGCTCGACTTGCCCGGCAGCCTTACCGCCTCGCGTCGATTGCGATCTTTCTCCGGCATGATGACCGCCCCTCCCCGGGGCCGGGGACCATCCCCTAACCCCTTCCCGTCTAGTAACAGCTCGCAGCGGGCGTCTCTTCCTGACTTCTCAGCTTCAGGAGGAACCCTCCGGCCGAATCCTCGCGCATATCCGGGCAGAAGCCCGCCAGGGGCCGATACATTCCGGACGGAAGTCGGGGGCGATGAAGGGATTGCGCGGGGCGGCGCTCAGCCCCGCCCTTCCCACCTGCGCAGGTATTTGAGCCGCTCGTGGACCACGTTTACGGCCTCGTCCTTGGCCCGGATCACTATGGAGTCGCCGATGGGCACCAGGCAGGGCCGGCCCTCGGAGACCGCCAGGCGCTTGCCGGAGCCGCTTCCGCCCGGGGCGCCCCGCCTGTCGGTTATCCTCTCCTTGAACGGCTTGGGAATGGGCTCGCGCAGCGAGGTGGTCACCACCCAGGTGGACTCGCCCACCGCCGGGAACTCGGCCAGCAGCTCGGCCAGCCGCTCGTAGTCGTTGGGCGCGGCGGCGCAGGCGGTGTTGAAGAAGGTCACGGCGATGCCCCCCGGGGCGAGCACCTCGTAGAGGGCGGCGAACTCGCCGAGCACGCCCGGGATGTTCCCCAGCCGCCGGTAGGGCCCCACGTTGAGGATGAAGCGGCTCTCCTCGGGGACCTTGATCTTGCGCGCCGCGGCCTCCGGCAGCTCGCCGGCCTGCGCCGCGAACTCCTCCAGGGAAATGCCGGCCGGCACCGCCCCGGCGGCCACCAGCTCGGGGAGGACCAGGTCCGCAATCGTCGAGTTGGCCCGGGCCTCCAGGTCGCTCAGCACCGCGCCGGCAATCTTGAGGCTGGGGGAAACCCCCTCCGGCTCATAAAGCATCACGTTGTAGGCCTTGAGCGCGAACGCCATGGGATGCCCTCTCTTTCCCGGATGCAGGTATCGAGTTCGCCTTCGATAGGTAAGCAACTCACATGCCATAACTTACGGCGGGCGGCCCATTCTTAAGACCACGTGGTGCATAGTGTTACGAGCGGCCATTCCGATAAGAAAAGTGACGCATTACGTCAGGGTGCCGCAGCACGTCAGGTGTCCGATGGTGATTGTCAGCCGTTTGAGGAGCGCTCCGCCGGGGAGCCCCCGGCCGCCGCGCCCGGGCCCCGGCTACTCCGCGGCGTTGCGCACCTCGACGTTGTCGACGGCCACCTGGCCGTCGAGCAGCCTGAAGCGCAGCCTCCCGGAGAGCGTCTCGATGCGCGGGACCGCCAGAGCGGGCAGCTTATCGCCGTCGGCGGTGACCTCCAGCCGGCCCTTGGAGACGGTCAGCTTGATGATGTGCTGGCGCCCGGCGGCCAGCTTCTTGACCACGTCCCCGGTCAGCGAAGTGCCGGCCACCCGGCTGACCAGCGAGACCTTCTCGCGCGGGTCGACGATGACCCCCAGGTAGTCGTTGTCCGAGCCGTAGAGCTCCGCGGTGAGCACGCTGCCGGCGCCCGCCAGCTTGAACTCGAAGGAGAAGACCAGGTCCCGCGCGGAGTAACGGGTCTTGTGCAGCTCGATGACGCTCTCGCCCGCGCCGCCGCCGGCCAGCTTTCCGGCCTTGAGGCCCCAGCTGCCGGAGGCCGCCTTCCAGTCCAGCATCTCCAGGCCGCCGCTGAAGGTGTAGGAGAGCAGGTTGGCGCGGCCCAGGAGCTCGGCGATGCGCCGCTCGGCCTCGTCGCGGGTGGCCTTGACCCCCCGGGCGCGGCGGAGCTCGGCCAGGGCCTGGTCCTTGAGCCCGTGATAGGCGAACAGGCCGCCGGCGGCCAGGTGGTGCCGGGGGGGCACCTTGTAGGCCAGGTAGACCTTGGCCAGCTGGACGGGCTTCATGTCCTGCCACTTGACCACGATGGTCGCCGGGCCGCCCCGGACGTTGACCCCCCCGGCGCGGCGGTTGACGCCCACGATCTTCCCGCGGTGGCTGCCGGCGGTGGGGTCCTTCACCCGGAAGGGGCTGGGCATCTCCCGCCCGTAGTTCTCGATCTTCTTGAGCATGGCCGCGTGCAGGCGGCCGGCCAGCACCGCGTCGGCGGC
>CAZONU010000170.1:0-10383 GCA_964581145.1 uncultured Planctomycetia bacterium | reverse complement strand
ATATCGAGTAAAAGGGCACGTCGGCCTCGCCGGCGATGGCCCGGGCCAGCAGCGTCTTGCCGCAGCCCGGCACCCCGACCAGCAGCGCCCCCTTGGGGATGCGCCCGCCCAGCCGCTGGAACTTGCGGGGGTCCTGCAGGAAGCTGATTATCTCCTCGAGCTCCTCGCGGGCCTCCTCGATGCCGGCCACGTCCTTGAAGGTGGTCTTGATCTTCTCCTTGTTGACCAGGGTGGCCCGGCTCTTGCCGAAGCTGAGCACGCTGCCCGGGCCGCCGGCCCCGCGGTAGCGGCTCATCATGTACCAGATCAGGCCCACCGCCAGGACGATGAGCAGGATCTGCGGGAGGAAGGCCATCCAGTGCGAGCTCTGCTTGGGGGTCAGCGTGGTGTTGGTGTCCCTGGCCGTCTTCTTGACCCAGTTGCGCTCCTGCTCGGTGAGCGCCGGCCAGGGGTCCCAGGCCTTGGTCACGAAGCGCGTCTTGTCCTTCTTCCTGTCGCTGGTGTCCCCCGGGTGCAGCTCTCCGGAATAAGGCCCGCCGCCGTCGGTGTAGTAGACCAGCTCCTTGATTTCCCTGTCCTCCAGCTTGGTCTTGACCTGCTCCCAGGTCAGCTCGGTCGGCGGGGTGCCCAGGAACTGCTGGCCGAGGACCAGCAGCACCACCACCGCGACCATGGCCAGGACGACGATCAGCACCTTGGGGTTGCGGAAGTCGATCATCCGCGGCGGGCGGTACCCGCCGGGGTCTTCCTCGGGGTTGTAGCGGCCGCTGGGCATCAGTTAGGCTCCCCGGTTCTCTTCCCTACCATCCCTGCTCCACGATCGCGGCGGCCACGTTGCGCCCCAGGGCGCGGACCGCGGCCTTGCGGCCGGCCGCCTCGCTCTGCCCCCGGCCCAGGTCCACGGTCCCGCTCTCCGGGTCGACGGCCCGGTTGTCTATCTTCCGGTCCTTGAAGAGGTACTCCCCGTCGCTCTTGCGCACCGAGACGCGGGCCCCGATGACTATCGAGAAGCCCGCCGGGTCGCCGTAGCGGTCGGTGCGCACCGACCGCTTCACGTAGCTCTCCACCCGGCCGACCAGCACCAGGTCGGGCTCGCCCTCGGGGTCGACCACCTTCAGCCGCCCGCCGCCGGCCAGCGCGGAGATGATCTCCCGGGTGACCTCCGCCTCCAGCCCCGGGTAGCGGGTCCCGTTGCGCAGCATGGTCACGCCCACCGTGCGGATCTCGGCGGGCAGCGACCCGCCGGCCGTGTAGCGGCAGCCGGCCGCGGCGGGCGCGACCAGGACCGCCAGGACGAGCGCGCGCCGGAAGCTCATTTCTCCGAGAGCTCCTCCAGGAGCCGGGCGGCCCGCCCGGCCGAGGGGGTGTCCCCGTAGCGGCGCAGCACCGAGCGCAGCACCGTCTCGGCCGCGCGGGGCTTCTTCAGCCTGATGTACAGACGGGCCTCATCGATCTTGAGTTCGGCCCGCCGCGCGGCGATGGCCTTGTAGGTCTCGCGGATGGCCTCGTCGGCCGGCTTCTTGGTGGCCGCGCGCCGGCCCGCCTCGAGCTCCCAGTCGAGCTCCTCCATGATCCGTTCGAGCTCGCCCCTCTCCAGGCTGCGGCCCCGGGCCCGGTTCGAGCGTATCACCGCCAGGTCGTTGCACACGGTGGGCGCCAGCGGGCTGCGCGGGGTGCTTTTCAGGAAGTTCGCCAGCGCCTTGACGGCCCGGCCGATGCGGCCCAGCCGGTAGAGCGCCCGGGCCCGGCCCAGCGCGGCGCGCTCGGCCAGCGGGCCGACCCGCTCGCGCTTGAGAATGGCCGTGAACTCCCGGTAGGCGACGCCGGCCTCGCGCTTGGCCCGCTTGGCCGAGAGCGAGCGGTTTCGGGAAGCGGTCAGCCGGGCCTCGGCGATGGCCAGCTCGGTGCGGTCGCGCAGCTCCGCGGTGGTTCCCCCGGGCCAGCGCGCGCCCAGCTCGCGGACCAGCTTGACCGCCCGGGCGTGCTGGCCGGCGGCCAGCGCCGTCCCGGCGGCCTCCAGCAGGGCGCGTTCGGCCACAGGCGCGCCCGGCCAGCGCCGGACCAGGTTCCCGTAGGCCCGGGAGGCCGCCGCGAAGCTCCTCTCCTTGGCGAGCAGGCCCGCCCGGAGCATGGCGCCCTGCAGGCTGGCCCGCTCGGCGCCGGCCTCCAGGCCCGAGGCGCTTATCCACTCGGGGGACTTGCCGGCCGGCTTGGCGGCCTTGGCCTCCGCCGCCGGTTTCTTGGCCGGCGCGGCGACGGCCAGCGCCATCAGGAGCACCAGGCTCGCTACCGGCATCCCACCGCCTCCAGACCCGCGATTATCGCGCCCAAACCCGAAAGCCCTTTCATCCTGCGCTCCAGGCACCAGCCGGCGTAGAACTCGGCGGCGCGGAGCAGCTCGCCCTCGGCGCGCCGGCTGGGCCGCAGTCGCGCCGCGGCGGCCGGCTCCAGGCGCACCAGCGCCCCCAGCAGCGCCGCGCCCTCCGCGGAGAGGCGCACCGCTGAAGCGTGAAGCGTCGTTCGTGAAACGTGATGCGTTTCACGCTTCACGCTCCCCGCTTCGCGCCGCGCGCACCGGCCGCAGACCAGGCCGCCCGCCGCGGCCGAGAGCAGCCCGCCTCCCGCGCGCCGGGGCAGGTCCTGCCCGCAGGCCGCGCAGCTCTCGGTTCGCGGCCGGAAGCCCGCGACCCGGAGCATGCCCAGGGTCACCGAGAGCGCCAGCGGCACCAGGCGCTCGGCGCCGGCGGCCAGGTCCCGGCCCTCCAGGAGCAGCCGGTAGAGCTCCGGCTCGGCCTGCTCCTCGACCGAGCACTCCCGGGCGAACTCCGCGCAAGCCTCTGCTGCCGCGAAGCGCACAGGGTCGCGGCCCAGCTGCGCCGAGCCCGAGACCTCCGCCCACTCCGCCAGCACGGCCAGTCCCGAGCGGCGCGGGTAGTACAGTATCTCGTTTTCGCTCAAAAGGTCAAGGCCACCGCCGAGCCCGGGCCGGCCCCGCACCCGGCGGGCGCCCTTGGCCAGCGCGCTCACCCGCCCGTGGTCGGGGGTCAGGAAGGCGAATATCCGGCTGGTGTTGCCGTAATCGTAGCGGCCGAGCACCATGCCGGTGGTCTTGATCGGTCCGGGCAAGACGGATCCCCCGCGGGCGGCCCCGGCGCCCCTCCATTAGTATTAGTCCCGGGGCAGCCCCAGCCTTTTCATTATTCTCTGCTCGGCGCGGACCATCGCGGCGCGCCCCCGCCGGGTCCCGTCGCGGTGGCCGGCCAGGTGCAGCCAGCCGTGCAGCGCGTAGAGCAGGAGCTCGCCCCTCACGGACAAGCCTCGCGCCCGGGCCTGGCGCCGGGCCACCGGCCCGCAGATGACCACGTCCCCGGCGGCGAAGCGCCCCTCCTCGGGGTCGACCTCCCCCATGGGGAAGGCCAGCACGTCGGTGGTCTCGGCGCGGCCGGCGAAGCGGGCGTTGAGCTTGCGCATGCGCCGCTCGCCCACGCAGGTCAGCGTCGCGGCCAGCGGCCGCCCGCGGGCCTTTTTGCTCAGGGGCCGCAGCGCCAGGCGGGCGGCCTCGGCCAGCAGCTTGCGCGGCGGCAGCGGCGAGCGGGTGCGGTTGGCGATTTCCAGGCGCACCCGTCCGGGGGGCTCACGCCTGGGGGGCGCCATTTCTCTTTTTCTTGTTCTTGTCGGGGGCCCGGGGATAGGCCACCCGGGCGTGGAACATGCTGATCAGGATGCGGTTGAAGGCCGCCTCGACCACGGCCAGCTCCCGGAGGGTCAGGCCGCTCTCGTCGAACTGGCCGTCGAGCAGCCGGCGGCTGGAGATCTCGTGGACCATGGCGTTCAGGCGGGCAACGGAGGGTTCTTCCAGCGCCCGGCTGGCCGCCTCCACCGCGTCGGCCAGGAGCACGATGGCCGCCTCCTTGCTCTGGGGCTTGGGGCCCGCGTAGCGGTAGACGCTCTCGGCGGGCTCCTCGCCGCGCTCGGCGGCGCGCCGGTAGAAGAACTCCGCCAGGGTGGTGCCGTGGTGCTGCTCGATGACGTCGGTGACCGCGCGGGGCAGGCGGTACTCGCGGGCCAGCTCGGCGCCGTCGCGCACGTGGGCGATGACCACCATGGCGCTCATCGAGGGGCCCAGGCGGTCGTGGCGGTTCTGCCCCGGGGGGGCGTTCTCCACGAAGTACTCCGGCCGGGCGATCTTGCCGATGTCGTGGTAGTAGCTGCCCGCCCGGGCCAGGAGCGGGTCGGCGCCCACCGCCTCCGCGCCGGTCTCGCTGAGCATGCCCACCACCATGCTGTGCTGGTGCGAGCCGGGGGCGTTGAGGAACAGGGCCTTGAGCAGCGGGTGGTTCTGGTCGCAGAGCTCCAGCAGGCTGATGCTGGTGGTGGTGCCGAAGGCCGCCTCCAGCACCGGCAGGGCCCCGGCCAGGACCAGCCCCTGACCCAGCGCCGCGCCCAGGGCCCAGCCGGCCTCGCGGGCCGCCGGCAGCGGTCCCCCGCCGCCCTCCAGCAGGCGCCACCCGACCACGGCCACCGCCGAGACCAGCCCGGCGGTCAGCGCGGCCTTGAGCAGGTCCAGCCGGTGGCGGGGCTTGCCCCCGGCCAGCGCGGCGGCCAGCGACCCGGCGGCCAGGACCGGCGCGTTGCCGAAGCCGCCGCCCAGAGCCACCGCGGCCAGCGCGGCCATCAGCACCGCCAGCGCCGCCGCGGTGCGCGCCGAGAAGACCAGGGCGGCGACCATCGCGAAGAAGACCACCGGCGCCACCTCGGCCGGCCAGTCTAACTCCCCGGCGGCCTTGGCCACCGCCAGGGCGGCCAGGCCCAAGGCGCCCAGGCCGGCCAGCTGCCGGGGGCGGGCCAGCGCCGCCGGGTCGGCCCGCCAGATCCAGAAGAGGGTCACCCCCAGGAGCACCGCCAGGGTCAGGAGCAGCCCGGCCAGGCGCACCAGGCGCACCCGCAGCGGCTGGCGCCGCCAGTGCTCGCGGTTCTCGGCGCGGAAGATCAGCATCTCCTTGGGGCCGACCTTCTCGCCGGCGCGCAGCAGGATGTCGTCCTTCTTGCGGAGGCGCATTGACTCCGCCGGGCTGACCCGGGCCGCGGCCCTGGCGCGCTCCGCCGCGGTGAGCTCCTTGTCGAACTGCAGGCTGGGGCGGCAGCGGGCCAGAACCAGGTGCTCGAGCAGGCCGGCCAGTTCCTTGCCGGAGCCGGCGAACTCGCTGCTGATGAAGCGCTGGAGGTCCTTGCGGACCTCGCTCTCGTGCAGCACGGGGTCTTCGGGATGGAAGATCGGCACCTTTTCGCCGGGGGCGTCCAGCTTCTTGAGCGGGCGGCGTTCGATGATCCGCGGGCTGGCCGCGGTTTCGGCCTTCCAGCGCTCGTCGGAGAGGATCCCGCTCTGGTCCAGTCTGGCCAGCTCCTCGCTGATGGGCTTGCTGACCTCCTTCTCGAGGTTCACGAAGCCGTCCAGCGCCTTCCAGACCGGCGCGGCGGCCTTGGCGTCCCGGATCAGCTTCTGTTCGAGGAGCCGCTTCTTGAAGGCCTCCGGCGTCTTGGCCTTGGTCCCGGCCTCGACCAGCTTGTCGACGTCGGCGGCCATGTGCCCGGCCCAGCCCGGGTCGTATCGGTAGACCGCCGGCGTGGAGTCGCGCGCGCGCCGGAGGGCGTCGTTGAAGGCGTCCGGGTCGCTGTAGGGGAAGATCACCCGCGCGCGCACGTCGGCGCGCACCCGGCTGCCGGGCCGCACGCTCAGCGGCGGGGGGCCGTAGTTGAGGACGGTGAGCGCGCCCGCGAAGAAGAGCAGGCCCATCAGCCAGGAGGCCAGCCGCCGGCCGAAGCTCGCCCGGCCCCGGGCCGCGCCCGGGCCGGCGGCCCCGTTGCGGGCGGCGCGGGCCGCGCGCAGCCCCTCGGCCATGCGCGCGCGCCAGTCCTTCCCCGGGCCGTTAGCGGTCTTGGCCATTTCCCGTCGCCTCGGAGCCGGCCGAGCCCTCCCGGCCGTAGGCCCGCACGATGCGCTTGACCAGGCGGTGGCGGACCACGTCCGCCTCGGTCAGCTCCACCATATCCAGCCCCTCGATGCCCCGCAAGAGCTCGCTGGCGTGGATCATGCCGGACCTCTCCCCGGGGGGCAGGTCCACCTGGGTCACGTCGCCGGCCACCGCGGCGCGGCTGTCCCAGCCCAGGCGGGTGAGGAACATCTTCATCTGCATGACCGTGGTGTTCTGGGCCTCGTCGAGGATCGCGTAGGCCCCGTTGAGGGTGCGCCCGCGCATGTAGGCCAGGGGGACCACCTCCACCGTGCCGGCCGCGATGCAGCGGGCCAGCTCCCGCGCGGGCATCATCTCGCCCAGCGCGTCGTACAGCGGCCGGAGGTAGGGGTTGACCTTCTCCAGCGCGGTCCCGGGCAGGAATCCCAGCCGCTCGCCGGCCTCCACCGCGGGGCGGGTCAGCACGATGCGCCCGGCGCGCCCGGCGGCCAGCTCCGCGCAGGCCTGGGCCACCGCCAGGTAGGTCTTGCCGGTGCCCGCCGGCCCCGAGCAGAAGACGATGTCCGCGCGGCCCAGCGCTCCCAGGTACCCGGCCTGCCCCTCGCTGCGCGGCTTGACGTACTTGTTCGAGCCGTAGACCCGCACGGCCCGCCCCGCGCCGCCGCCCGCCTCCGGGGCTTTCCCGTCCGCCGAGCCGGCCAGGCGCTCCACGTCCCCCACCGAGGGGTGCAGGCCGTCCTCGACCAGCCCGACCAGCTTGCGGGCCACCCCGAGGGCCTTCTCCACGGCGGCCTCCGGGCCGTCGACGGTCAGGCGTCCCTGGCGCACCGAGGCGGCCACGCCGCACAGGTCCCGCAGGGCGCGCAGGTTGCCGTCGCCGGGACCCAGCAGCGAGCGCTCGGTCTCGGCGTCGCCGATTTCCAGGACCTCTCTCACCCCGGTCCTCCCGCCATGGTCAGCCCGGCCACCAGGCGCAGGAAGAGGTACGCCGGCGGCGCGCTTATTATAAGGCTGTCGACCACGTCAAGCACCCCCCCGTAGCCGGGGAGCATGCGGCTGGAGTCCTTGTGCCCGCCGCTGCGCTTGAAGATCGACTCGAGCAGGTCCCCGCACATCCCGGTGCCCCCGACCAGCAGCCCGAAGGCCAGGGTCTCCCAGGCGCCGAAGGCCGGCGCGCCCCCGGGGGTCGAGTGCGGGAGGATGTCCAGGGCCCAGAGCCCGAAGGCCATGGCCACGCTGGCGGCCAGCCCGAAGGCCGCGCCCTCGATGCTCTTGGCCGGGCTGATCCGGGGGATGAGCTTGTGGCGGCCGAAGCGCTCGCCGAAGAAGTAACCGCCCACGTCGGCGACCTTGGAAACGAACACGATGGCCACGAAGAGCCCGTGCCCGGTGTAGAGCCACTCGTCGCCGCCCAGGTGGCGGATGCGCAGCAGGAAGCCCGGCAGGAACCAGATGTAGATGATGCCCAGCAGGGTCATGCTCACCGCCGGCAGGGCGTCCTTGGCCGCCTTGATGAAGGCCTGGCGCAGGAACATGGCGAAGATCAGCACGATCACCCCGGCGTCCAGCAGGGGGCGGGCGTTCTCGTAGCTGTCGGCCAGCAGCGGCATCCACCCCCCGCCGGGCGCCGGGCGCCAGTGCGGCAGGGTGAACCACTGCAGAGTCAGCAGGCCCAGGCAGCCGACGATGCCGAATATGCGGAAGGCTCTGATGCCCCAGGCCTCGCACAGGTTGCAGAACTCGTTGTAGGCCAGGGCCATGGTCACGGCCACGATCAGGAAGAAGCAGACGTCCCGCTTTATCCAGAAGACGTCGGCGGCCAGCCCGGCGGCGATGACCCCCAGGAGCAGCGCCCCGGAACGCAGCCGGCTGCCCAGCTCGGTGCGCTCCGCCAAGCTCAACCTCCCGGCGCCAGCCCGCCGAAGCGGCGCTGCCGGCGCGCGAAGCTCTCCACCGCCTCCTCCAGGTGCAGCCGGCGGAAGTCCGGCCAGAGCACCGGGGTGAACCACAGCTCGGCGTAGCAGGCCTGCCAGAGCATGAAGTTGCTGAGCCGCTCCTCGCCGGCGGTGCGGACGATCAGGTCCGGCGGGAGGTGCCCGGCGGTGTAGAGGAAGCCTTCCAGGACCGCGGGGGTTATCTCCTCGACACTCATGCGCCCGGCGGCCACGGCCTGCGCCGCCAGTCGCGCCGCGCGGGCGATCTCCTCGTGGGCGCCGTAGTTAAGGGCCAGGTTGACGCGCAGCTTGCGCCCCTTGGCCGTGGCCTTGATGGTCTTCTCGATCTCCGCCCGCGCGCCGGGCGGCAGCGCGGTCACGTCCCCGAATACGCCCAGGCGCACCCCGTCGCGAACCATCTTCCGGCGATGCCCGGCGAGGTGGCTGCGCAGCATGCGCATCAGGAAGTTGATCTCGCGCCGGGGGCGGGTCCAGTTCTCGGTGGAGAAGGCGTACAGGGTGAGCTCCTTGATGCCCAGGTCGATGGCCGCCTCCGAGACCGCCTTGACGCTGTCGATGCCGGCCCTGTGCCCGGCGGTGCGCGGCTTGCCGCGGGCCCGGGCCCAGCGCCCGTTGCCGTCCATGATGATGGCCACGTGGCGCGGGACCTTGCGCGCCCGGGCCGAGCCCCGTCCGGTGCGGGCCGCGCTCATCCGGGGCCGGCCTCCCGGCGCGCGGTCTGCCCGCGGCCCTGGCCCACGCTGATCCCCGAGAAGAAGAGCCCGGTGAGCTCCTCCAGGCGCAGGACGTAGCGCTGGGCCGCCCCGGGCAGGTCGGCGAACTCGCGGCAGTCTCCCGTGGGGGCCTGCCAGCCGGGCATCTCCTCGTAGACCGGCTCGGCCCGCTCCAGCCTGGCGGCCGCCGCGCCGAAGCCGGGCAGGTCCTGGCCGTCGATGCGGTAGGCCGCGGCGATTTTCAAGACGGGCTGCTCGTCGAGCACGTCCAGCTTGGTGAGCACCGCCTGCTTGACCCCGCCGAGCCGCGCGGTGTAGGCCACCGCCACCGCGTCGAACCAGCCGCAGCGCCGCGGGCGGCCGGTGGTGGTCCCGAACTCCCCGCCGGCCTGGCGCAGCGCCTCGCCGGTCTCATCATCGAGCTCGGCGGGGAAGGGCCCGGCACCGACCCGCGTGGTGTAGGCCTTGACGATGCCCAGGGCCCGGTCCAGCCTGAAGGGCGGCACGCCCGCGCCGGCCGGCGCGCCCAGCGTGGTGGAGTTCGAGCTGGTGACATAGGGATAGGTGCCGAAATCGATGTCCAGCAGCGCGCCCTGGGCGCCCTCGAAAAGCACCTCCTGCCCGGCGTCCAGCGCGTCGATGAGCAGCGTCGAGGTGTCGGCGATGAAGGGTTCCAGGCGCGGGGCCAGCGTCAGAATCTCGTCGGCGATCTTCCCCGCGTCCAGGGGCTTCTCGTCGTAGACATTCTCCAGGAGCGGGTTGAGGGTTTCCAGCCGCGCGGCCACCCGCGCCCGGAAACGCTGGGGGTCGAGCATGTCCCCGACGCGCAGGCCGGTGCGGGCGGACTTGTCGGAGTAGGCCGGGCCGATGCCCCGCCCGGTGGTGCCGATCTTTCCGGCCCCGCGCTTTTTCTCCGCCAGGCCGTCGAGGAGGCGGTGGTAGGGCATCACCAGGTGGGCCAGGGAGGAGAGTTTCAGGTTCCCGCCGTCGATCTTCACTCCGCGGGCGCGGAGCGCCTCGACCTCCTCGAGGAACAGGCCCGGCTCCAGGACCACCCCGTTGCCCACCAGGGAGAGCTTGCCCTCGCGGAGCACGCCCGAGGGCACCAGGTGAAAGGCGTAGCGCTCATTCGCCACCCACACGGTGTGGCCGGCGTTGCTTCCGCCCTGGTAGCGGACGACGATGTCGGCCTTCTCGGCGAGTTCGTCGAGGACCTTGGCCTTGCCCTCGTCGCCCCACTGCAGTCCGACCAGCACGGTTGCGGGCATTCCCGACCACCCTTTCAACTGCGCGGCCGCCCGACGACCGGCCGCGCTGAGCTTAGCGCCCCTTGTCCTCCAAGATTCTCTTGGTCAGCAGGGGCAGGACCTCCTTGAGGTCGCCGACTATCCCGTAGGTGGCCACCTTGAAGATGGGCGCCTCCGGGTCGCGGTTGACGGCCACGATCACGTCCGAGGACTGCATGCCCACCAGGTGCTGAACCGCCCCGCTGATGCCGCAGGCGATGTAGACCTTGGGGCAGACGGTCTTGCCTGTCTGGCCCACCTGGTGGCTGTAGGGCTTCCAGCCGGCGTCGACCGCCGCGCGGCTGGAGCCCACCGCGCCGCCCAGGGCCTTGGCCAGGTCCTCGACCAGCCTGAAGTTCTCCGGGCCGCCCAGGCCCCGGCCGCCGGAGACGATGATGTCCGCCTCGGAGATGTTCACGGTGTCCTCGACCTCGGCGATGAACTCGAGTATCTCCGC
>CAZONU010000169.1:0-10402 GCA_964581145.1 uncultured Planctomycetia bacterium | reverse complement strand
TGCTGGTGGTCTGCGACATGGACCGCTTCGAGGTCCACACCAACTTCACGGCGACGGCGGCGAAGGTCTTCAAGTTCTCCCTGGACGATCTGGACAAGCCCGGGAACCTGGAAGTCCTCCGCGCGGTCTTTCACCATCCGGAGAAGCTGCGGCCCGAGAACCCCAGCGAGGCCATCACCCAGAAGGCCGCCGAGCGCGTCGCGGGCATCGCCCAGAGCCTGCGCGCCCGCGGGCTCGACCCGCATGACGTGGCCCACTTCCTCGACCGGATAGTCTTCTCGTTCTTCGCGGAGGACATCGGGCTCTTGCCCGAGGGCCTTTTCACGCGGGTACTGGAGAAGTCCAAAGGCGATCCCGTCCGCTTCACCAAGCTGATCGGCCAGCTCTTCGAGGCCATGGCCGACGGCGGGGACTTCGGGATTGACGAGATAAAGCACTTCAACGGGAACCTATTCACCAGGGGGCCGGTGCTGGAACTCACCGAGGAGGAAATGGCCGGGCTTCACAAGGTCGCCGAGATGGACTGGAGCACGGTGGACCCCTCGGTGTTCGGGACGCTCTTCGAGCGCGGCATGGACCCGGCCAAGCGCTCGCAACTGGGATTGCACTACACCTCGCGCGAGGACATTGAGACGCTGGTTGACCCGGTGGTCATGGCCCCGCTGCGGCGCGAGTGGCAGGAGACCATCCAGGCCGCGGAGAAGAAGCTGCGGCAGGGCGGCAAGGCCAAAAAGAAAAAGACCGCCGGGAAGAAGGTCCGCGCGGACATAATGCGCGATGGCTACAAGCACACCAAGGAGGCCTTCCGCGTAGTCCAGCGCTTCTACGACAAGCTGACCGGGCTCAAGGTGCTGGACCCGGCCTGCGGCTCGGGCAACTTCCTGTACGTGGCCCTCCAGAAGCTCAAGGACTTGGAGAAGGAGGTCCTGCGCTACGCCGCGGACAACAACCTCGGCGCCCTGTTCCCCATGATCGGCCCCTGGCAGCTTCACGGCATCGAGATAAGCCCTTACGCCCACGACCTGGCGCAGATGACCGTCTGGATAGGCTACCTGCAGTGGACCCGGCAGAACGGCTTCGTCTCGCCCAACGACCCGGTGCTCCGCAAGATGGACAGCTTCAAGAACGTGGACGCGATAATGGACCGCACCGACCCGGAGAAGCCCCGCGAGCCCGAGTGGCCCAAGGTGGATTTCATCATCGGCAACCCGCCGTTCCTGGGGACCAAGTTGATGCGCCGGGAGCTTGGCGACGAGTACGTGAACAGACTTTACAAAACCTGGGAAGGGCTGGTTCCCAAGTCGGCCGACCTGTGCTGCTACTGGTTCGAGAAGGCCCGCAAGCAGATCGAGAGGGGCAAGTGCCAGCGCGCCGGGCTGCTGGCCACGCAGGGAATACGCGGCGGGGCCAACCGCGAGGTCCTGAAGCACATCAAGGAAACCGGCGACATCTTCTTTGCCGAGAGCGACCGGCCCTGGATTCTCGACGGGGCTAACGTGCATGTGTCGATGGTGGGGTTCGATGACGGCGAGGACAAGCTGCGCGTGCTCGACGGCAAGGATGTCGCGGAAATCAACGTCAACCTGTCCGCGCTGGCCGACATAGCCTCGGCCCGCCGGATCGAGGACAATCTCTCTCTGGGCTTCATGGGCACGACCAAGCAGGGAGCTTTCGACATAGACGCTGGAACTGCCCTTGAGTTTCTGAAAGCACCGAACCCGCACGGCAAGCCGAATTCGGACGTGGTGGTCCCCTGGCTCAACGGGCAGGACGTTACGCGAAGGTCCCGGGGCATGTGGATAATCGACTGCTACAACATGTCCAGAGACGAAGCCGCGCTTTACGAAGGCCCCTTTGCGAGAATCGACAAGGACGTGCGTCAATTCCGGGAAGCCAAGCCCCGCAAGTGGTACAGAAAGGAATGGTGGCAACTCTACGCGCAGAGGCCGGAGATGCGCCAGGCACTTCGGCCGCTCTCTTGCTTCATTGTGACGCCAACCGTGTCGAAACACCGCCTTTTCGCTTGGCTGTCAGCGCCGACCAACCCGGATCACCAGCTCATCGTCTTCGCCCGCGCCGACGACTACTTCTTCGGAGTCTTGCACTCCCGGCTACACGAAGTCTGGGCTTTGAAGCTCGGGACACGCCTCGAAACCCGGCCGCGCTACACGCCCACCACCTGTTTCGAGACCTTCCCCTTCCCGGAGCCTAGCAAGGCGCAGAAGGAGGCCGTCGCCTCCGCCGCCAGGGAACTCAACGAGCTTCGCGAGAACTGGCTCAACCCATCGGACTGGACCAAGGAGGAAGTGCTGGAGTTCCCCGCCTCCGCCGCCGGCCCCTGGGCGCGCTACGTCGCCGACCCCGACGCGAAAGGAATCGGCACCGCGCGCTACCCTCGCCTTGTTCCTCGCGACTCGGACTGCGCCAAGAAGCTCAAGAAACGCACCCTCACCAACCTCTACAATGAACGCCCCACATGGCTGGACAACGCCCACAGGAAGCTCGACGCCGCAGCCTTCGCCGCCTACGGCTGGGACGCGTCCATGAGCGACGAAGAGATTCTCGAAAAGCTCCTGGCGCTCAACCTGGAGCGGAGCGGGTAGGTGAAGTACCGCATCTACGTGGACGAGGTGGGCAACCCCGACCTGGAAAGCTCGGACAATCCCAACCACCGGTTTCTCAGCCTCACCGGCGTGGTGATCCGGCTCGATCACGTCCGGGATGTCCTGCATCCGCAGATGGAAGCGCTCAAGGCCAAGTATTTCGACTACCATCCCGACGAGCCCGTCATCCTTCACCGCAAAGAGATGCTCAACGGGCGGCCGCCCTTCGGGGTCTTGCGCGATGCGGAAGTCAGGCGGGAGTTCGACAAAGAACTGCTGCGCCTCATGGAGTCTTGGGAATACACGGTCATTTCGGTGTGCCTGGACAAGAAACGGCACAAGGAAACCTATTCGACATGGCGATACGATCCATATCATTACTGTTTGGCTGTTCTGCTCGAAAGGTACGTGTTCTTCCTGAACACTGCGGACGGATCCCGCGGGGACGTCATGGCCGAGTCGCGCGGCGGCAAGGAAGATCGACGGCTCAAGAACTCGTTCGCGCGACTCTGGGAAAAGGGCACCGATTATGTGAACCCCGAGCAGTTCCAACGGGCGCTCACTAGTAGAGAGCTAACGGTCAAGCCCAAGTTCATGAATATCTCGGGCCTGCAACTGGCCGACCTCTTGGCGCACCCGAGCAGGAACGAAATCCTTATTGAGAATGAACTCCTGCCCGGTCCCCTGCGCCCGTTCGCCCGGAGGATAGTGAATATCTTGCAGCAGAAGTACTACCGGCGCGGTGGGAAGATATACGGCAAGAAGCTTCTCTAAAAAAGAAAGGGGCCTCGCGGCCCCCTTCCGATGGCATTCGCCATCCACCTCCGTAGTGCTACCGGATTACCAGCAAGCTACACAGTACGGGGCGCGCAGTCAAGAAGAAAATCCGGCCGGCTCCCCCGCCCCTTGACTCCCCCTCGCGCGGGCTACTACTTCGCCTTCGCGTCCTTCACCGCCAAGACCGGCTGGAAGGCCGGGCCCAGCCGGGTGGTGGACGTCGACTCCTGGCACTGCCCGGAGCACTGCATGGACGTCCTGCGCCTGCCGAGCGGGCGCATCTGGGCGGCCTGGAGCCCGCTGAGCCGCGCGGGGGGGGTCGCCGCGCGCTACAGCGACGACGGCGGGAAGACCTGGCGCGCGCTGGGCAAGCACATCGGCCGCGGCAAGCACGGGGCCAAGCGCCCGCTGCTTCTGCCCTACGCGAAAGGCGCCGCCTGCTTCTTCAAGCAGGGCTGGCAGGAGTACTTCGCGTGGGCGAAGACCGACGGGGAGAAGTGGTCCGCGCCCGAGCAGCCGATTCCCAAGCTGCGCAGCGGGCCGATCTCCGGGGCGGCGGTGGGCGAGAGCGAGCTGTTTATCATTGTCGGCTTCAGGAAGACCCGCAAGCTGCTGCACCTCGCCGCCGGCAAGTGGTCGGAGGAGAAGGGCGCGCCCTTCGCTCCCTGGCGCTTGTCCGCCGCGGGGAAGAAGCTGATTGCCGTAGGCATCAAGGACGGCAAGGTGGTCATGGCCGTGCGCGCGGCTGACGGCAAGTGGTCGGCCCTCAGGGAGCTGGCCGCGGCCGAGAAGGGCACGGTGGACCTGGCCGTGCCCAGAGTTGCCCCGCGGGGCTTCCTGCCGGTGGTCTGGTCCACCAAGGCGGGCCGGAGCATCCATTTCCTGCGCGTCCCGCTGGAGTGAGCGCCCGACTCAGCCCCCTTGCCCCCGGACCCCGCCCGCGAACAGGCTTATCCTTCATAGATGCGTAATCTGCGGATAGTGGCCTTGGCGCCTCGGCGGTTGAAAAGCGGGCCGGCCGCTCACTTCCAGCTGGGGAATATCCACTGGCCGGGGCCGACCTTGACCGGCTCGGCCTTGCCGGTGGCCATGTCGACGATGGCCAGCCGGGGGCCCAGGCCCGGGCGCGGGAGCAGCATCAGCAGCTTCTTTCCGCCGGGCGAGAGGGCCGGGTGGCCGGCGCCCTTGAGGCCGTCGCCGAGGTTTTTCACG
Source organism: uncultured Planctomycetia bacterium (assembly GCA_964581145.1). Lineage (GTDB taxonomy): Bacteria > Planctomycetota > SZUA-567 > JAKLDR01 > JAKLDR01 > CAZONU01. Next base: position 5,810 of record CAZONU010000169.1, on the reverse strand, counting down.
CCCTTGCCGTCGAGGCTGCAGGTCTTCCAGAGGCCGTCGTCGTCCTGGAAGAGGATGCGCTTGCCCCCGGGCAGGGCCAGCGGCCGGGAGCCCTTGCGGACCTCGGTCACCTTGCCGGCCAGGTCCATGCGGCAGATGAAGCTCTCGGCGGGCTTGAGCAGGTCCACCAGCTTGCGCACGGTCAGGAGCAGGCTCCTGCCGTCCGCCGCCCAGGAGACGTGCGCGCAGTCCAGGGGCTTGCCCAGCTTGCGGCCCGCGCCGCTTTTGACGTCCACCAGGCACATCTGGGCTTCGGCAGGCTTTGCGGTCACGTCCTTGTGGAACACGGCCAGGGTCTTCCCGTCGGGCGAGAGGGTCGGGAACATGCTGAACCCGCTGGCCAGGAGCTTCCCGCCCAGCTGCCGGTTGGCGCCGGTGGAGAGGTCGATCTCGTAGACGCCGATGGGGCCCTCCAGGGAGTTGGTCCCGCTGACGGCCACCTTCCTGCGGCCCTTCAGGAAGCAGCCGGTGAGCGACACCGCTCCGCGAAAGGGTATCCGCCGGTAGCGGCCGGTCCTGACGTTCAGCAGGCAGTTGTCCGGTTCGGTCCGGCCGACGGCGTGGCCGATCAGCACCAGGTCGGAGAGCTTGCCCTTGGTGGGGTCGGCGGTGTGGTCCTCCCAGTCGCCCTCGGGGATCGCGAACTGCTTCTCGTCGACCTTCCCGACCCACTTGAAGGCCTCGATCCTGGTGCGCAGCCGCTGGGTGCCGTGATCGAGGAGCATGCCGGTGGCCAGGTCCACCCTGGTGGGCGAGCCTTTTTCCAGGAGCTCCTTGAGCTCGGTCAGCATTTCCTTGCGGCCGGGCTGCTCGAGGATCTTGGGGTTCCGCTTGACCAGCGTTTCTATCTGGCGGATCAGCCCGGCGACCTGGCCGCGCTGGGGCTCGCCCACGGGCGTGCGGTAGGTGGCCACGCCCTTCTCGGTCTTCTCGTACTTGCCCAGCGCGCCGGGCTTTGCGTCGGCCACGAAGAGCGGATCGGCGCGGAGCAGGTAGAGGTACAGGGTGGTGAGCATCAGGGGCGCCTCGAAGGGCCGGAACTTGCCGCGCCCCGCGCGCCCGCCCATCTGGATGACGTACCAGGCCCCGTCGCGCTCCACGATGCGCAGGAGTTCGGTGCTCTCGCGCTCGCTCCGCCCGGAGAGGACCAGGCGGCTCTTGTCCCTGGTGCGCAGCGTCTCGGCGACGATCTGCACGGGCTGGCCGCCGGTGAAGACCGCCCGCCAGGAGGCCGGCGTCGTCCGGAGCTTCTTCGCGGTGCGCTCCCCGGCGGCGACCACCTCCGCGGGGTCGGGCGGCTGGGGCGCTTCGGCCCCGCCCTCCCCCGCGGCCGCGGCCAGCGGGCCGGCCAGCGCCAGGCAGGCAGCCAGGCCGGCCCGGCAGGTCCGCGGCATCTTCCGGTGCATGGCAGAGTTCGCTTTCTAGTCGCCCGGGTACTGGGCCCGGCGGCGGTGGGCGGCTTCCTGCGGCGGGGCGGGCCGGCCCGCGCGGAGGTGGCGGTAGGCCTCCCGGTGCCGGTCGTGGTACTGCCTGGAGGACTCGAAGCCGAACTCCTCCATGAGTCGCGGCGTCGAGACGCTCTCGTCGGCCGGCTCGACCAGGCGGTGCCCGGAGCCCGGCGCGGAGTCGCGCACCTCCACCCGCTCCCCGTAGGCCGCGCCGATGCGCTCGGCGACCTCGAAGTTGAAGTCCCCGTGGTAGACGACGTGGTCCAGGTTGACGTCGCGGTGGACGAAGCCCGGCCCGTCGGCGCTCTCTTCCAGGACCGCGCCCAGCGGGTCGATGACCCGCGAGCGGCCCCGGCGCACGGACGAGACCACGTAGTAGTGGTGCAGGTAGGCGAAGCAGCGCAGCGGAAAGCCGCCGTCGCAGGCCGAGCTCCAGAAGACCATCCGCGCGCCCTTCCCGGCCAGCGCCGCCCAGTTCTCCTCGAAGCCCAGGTCGAAGCAGATCTGCACGCCGACGCGGCCGAAGTCGAGGTCGAAGACCGGAATCTCCGAGCCGGGCGTGATGCCGCCCTCCATCTCGGTGTAGTCGGGCGTGCGGGTCACCGGACAGGCCTTGTCGTAGATGCCGGCAATCCCGCCGGAGCGGTCCAGCAGCACCGCGGAGTTCCAGAATCGGCCCTCGCGCTCGGTCTTGACCGCCGAGATCACGTAGCAGCGCGCCTCGCGGGCGCGCCGCGCGGCCGCGTCGGTGGAGGGGCCCGGCACCGGTTCGACGCGCTGCTTCAGGGGAAGATTGCCCAGGTTCCCGGCCGCGAAGGCCTCCGGCAGGCAGACGACGTCGGGCTTGACCTCCAGGGCCTCGTCCAGCAGGCCCATCATCAGCTCGCGGTTGCCGGCGGCGTCCCGGGCGAAACGCCCGCCCTGGTTGATTGCCGCGACGCGCGCCCGGGCGCCCACGGTCTCTCCCTATTTCCCCAGGAGCTTGCGGCGCACCGCCGCGGCCGCGCGGCGCCCGGAGGCGACGAAGCGCCCGGCGGCGGCCAGCTTCTTCCGCGCGTAGGGCAGGTTGAGGCGGCCGGTGGCCCCCAGGCTCTTTTTCTTTTTGAGCGCGGCCACCGGGTCGCGCCCGGCGAGCTTTTCGAGCCCCAGCCCCACCTGCTTGTAGGCGTCGCGGAAGGGCACGCCCCTGGCCACCAGGTCCAGGGCCTCGTCGGCGGCGAAGACCTCGGGGTGGAAGGCGGCCTTGAGCTGTTTCACGTCCACCTTCAGCCGGCGGACGCTGAGCGCGGCCACGCGCGCGGCGGCCGCCGCGGTCGTGAGCCCGCGCATGAAGAAGCCCTTGGTCTCCTGGTTGTCGCGGTTGTAGCCCGAGGGCAGGGCCCGGGCGATCTCCAGCACGGCGAAGAGCTGGGAGTAGACCGCCGCGGTCTTGGCGCGGACCAGCTCCAGCGCGCAGGGGTTCCGCTTCTGGGGCATTATCGAGCTGCCCGAGCAGAGCTCCCGGGGCAGCTTGAAGTAGCCGAACTCGGGCAGCGAGAAGAGGATCAGGTCCTGGGCCAGCTTGGAGAGGTCCAGCATCACCTGCGCGGCGGCCGACAGGCAGACGGCCTCGAACTTCCCGCGGGAGTTGTTGGCGTAGAGCACGTTGTTCTGCGCCTCGCGGAAGCCCAAGAGGCGCGCGGTCAGCGCGCGGTCCAGCGGAAGGGGCACGCCGTAGCTGGCCGCCGAGCCCAGCGGCGAGCGGTCGATGAGGTCATAGGCCCCGCGAATCAGGTCAACGTCATCCAGCAGGCTCTCCGCGAAGGCCGCGGCCCACAGGCCCACGCTGCTGGGCATGGCCCGCTGGGTGTGGGTGCGGCCGACCAGCGGCCAGTCCTTCCCGCGGGCGGCCAGCTTGAGGAGTTCGCCCGCCGCCTCGCAGGCGGCCTCCGCCAGGTCCAGCAGCGCAGCCTTGCCCCAGAGCCTGAGGTCGACGATCACCTGGTCGTTGCGGCTGCGCCCGGTGTGGATCTTCTTGCCCAGCGCGCCGAGCTTGCGGGTGAGGCGGTTCTCGACGGCGGTGTGCACGTCCTCCTCGGAGCGCTTTATCCTGAACTTGCCCTGTTTCCACTCCCGGGCTATGCGGGCGAGCTCGCGGCGGAGCCGCGCGGCCTCGGCCCTGGTGAGCACCTTGGCCCTGACCAGGGTCAGCGCGTGGGCAACGGAGCCCAGGCAGTCGGCTTCCACGAGGCCGGCGTCCAGGACGTGGTCCTCGCCCACGGTGTAGGCCTCGATCTCGGCGTCGAGGTTGTAGTCCTTCTGCCAGAGTTTGGGCATGGCCGACTCCAGTTCGAGTTCCGGGGACAGGTTCCGCTTCCGCCCCGGCGGACTTCCAGAACCTGTCCCCGTGACGATGATATGGTAATCGCCGGGGGAGGCGGAGTCAAAAGAAAGGGCCGGGCGGGGATTGCCCGCCCGGCCGGGTTCGTGCTTTCACCGAAGCTACTTGGCCGGTCTTACCGCTGCCGGCCAGATTTCTTTGAGGTTTTGCCCTTCAAGATTCATGTCCACGGCCTTGCCGCGTATTTCCACCCTCTTGCCGGCGAGCTTGTCCAGCGCCGGCACCTTCTTCGCGCCGGTATAGACGGTGCGGGCCCCCAGCCGGTAATAGGAAGTGCGCATCAGTGTTGAATCGCCGGCTGGCTTGAGAGCAACCAGCGTGCCGGAGAAGACCCGCTCAGCACCCCTCTGCGTCTTGTACCAGCGCTGGTCGGCGAAGAGCTTGGCCCAGCCCCCGGACTTGGCCGCGGCCGCCCCGGCCTTGACCTCGATCTCGACCGGGGCGGTGGCCACCTTGCCCTTCCAGTACTCAACACCTCCCCGGCCGCTGTAGCTGAAGATCACGGTGTACTTGCCGGGGCGAAGCAATTCGGGACCCCAGCGCTTGGGGCCCTTGGCCGTCTTGCCCATGATGTCGAGTACGAGCGTCGTCGCGGAGCCGGCGGGAACGGTGGTATGAAGTAACCTGCGATCAATCAGGTGCTCAATGAGGAACTTGGGTGTTGTCTTCTTGCCCCCCTGGGAAGTGAAGACCACCGACCAGGTGCCGGCCCATTTCGCGTCGTAGAGCTTGAGGGGCTTCTTCTTGGAGTTCCTGAGATGCAGCTCGAAGCGCATCGGCTGGCCGTGGGCGAACGTAGCGCTCGCGGGCTTGGCGCCCCCGCAGACCTGGCAGACGCGCTTGGCGGCCGCGCAGTCCCGGCAGAACTTGAGCGGCTGGTTCGACCCGCACTTCGCGCCGCACTTCGAGCACTTGCTCATTACCAGCATTCGATTGAACTTGCGGCACTTGGGGCACTGCGGGCCGCTCCAACCCCTGGCGGCGTCGCCGCCCAGCGGCACCAGACCGGCCTGCAGGCCTTTAATTGCCTTGCCCCAGGCGATGGCCCCGGGCTTGGCGGGAACGCCCGCCTTGCCGGGCTTGGCAGCGCCCGCTTTCGGCGGGCCGGCAGTTTTCTCGGGTTCTCCGGCGCTTACCAGCCTGCCGGCCACCGGCACCGCGGTACCGGCGACCAGCGTCGCCCCCAGCACTGCGGCGGCGATCTTCACTTTGAACATGAACATGGCTCTCACTGCTCCTTCCATCATGAGGAGGCTTGCCGAGCTTGCGCCCGCGGCGGCTCCTGCCGCCGCGCCCGCCGCGCCGAGACCCGCGACCTTGACGGCCAGCGCCGCGGGCATGGCCTCGGCCCCGTTCCCGGCGAGCAGCGCGGCCAGCCCGGCGACGCCCAGCACTCTTCCGCGCTGGGCCAGCCGCTCGCGCAGCTTCTCCAGCCCCCGCGAGACGCGGCCCTTGACCGTGCCAGCGGGGACGCCCAGCTCGCGGGCCACCTCCGCCTCGGGCCGGCCCTCCACGCAGGAGAGCAACACCGCCTCGCGGTAGTGCCGGGGGAGCTTCCCGATGGCCGCGTCGACCTCGGGCCGGACCGTATTCCAGTCGGCCCCGGCCGGTTCGCGCTCGGCCTGGCGCATCTCGGCCGCCTCCTTCTCCGCGCGCCGGCGGCGCCTGGCGGCCCGGAGGTGCTCCCGGGCCACGAGATTGGCTGCCCCGTGCAGCCAGCCGGCCAGCGCTTCCCGTTTGGAGAGGCCGCGGGCCTTCCCGGCCAGGAGCATGAAGACCGCCTGGACGGCGTCCTCGGCCGCGCCGCCGAGCTGACGCCGGCAGGCCGCGTAAACCATTGGGCCGTGGCGCCTTGCGATCTCGGCGAAGGCCGTCTCGTCGCCGCCTGCAACGTAGCGACCGACCAGTTCGGCGTCGGTGAGCTCCTTCATGCCCTTCCTCTC
>CAZONU010000168.1:0-10463 GCA_964581145.1 uncultured Planctomycetia bacterium | reverse complement strand
CATCAGGGCGGTCTCGTCTCCGCCGATGGAACGCGGACCCGGCGGGCCGCCCTTGGCAATGAGCGGCTTCCCGCTATCCACATTGCCATACTGGCCGACCCGCAGGATGACGTTGCCATTGGTGTCCAACACGGCCACGCTGTAGCGATCGATCTCGGGCGCGAAGGACCGGCCGAAATAGTCGAGCGCGAACCGGGTGTTGCGGCAGCCGCAGCCCAGCCCGTGGTTCTTGCCGTGCCAGCCCACGCCCCCGAAGAACCACTCCGCGCCCCGCACCCAGGCGCTGCCGGGCAGGTTGGTCAGGTCCGGAGCCCGCTTGGGCCGCTCCGCGGCCGGCAGCGGCACCGGCGCCCCCCGGGCGTCGCTGCGGATCCGGCCCTCCCCCGGCCGGAACTTCATGAGCGTGCCGGCCAGGAAGTTGAAGGGCGGCTTGCCGTCCATTATCCGCGGCGCGGCGGAGAGCACGTAGAGGTCCCCGCGCTTGTCTATGGCCACCCCGTTGAGCGTGCCCAGCCCGGGGATGGCGTCCTTGTGGACCAGCTTGCCGTGCTTGTCCCAGACGTGCACGTACTCGCAGCCGTAAACGGCTTCGACGATGCGCCCGGGGTAGATCTGCGGCGAGTAGGCGATCCCCTTGGTGACCTGCTTGCCTTGCAGGCGCGACCGCGCGCCGGTCAACTTGTAGCGGTACAGGCAGCCGACGGCCAGCTGCCCCCCGGGCGAGACGTGCATCCCCCCGTGGTGCCAGCCGGAGTTGACCGGCAGGGCCAGGCCGGAGATCACCCGGGCCTCCCGGCGGCCGGAGTGGGGGTTGTAGGTGACCCTCCTGCGCTCCTCGCCGTAGTCCCAGGGCACCTCCCGCCAGGTCCGGGGGTCGTAGCGGACCACCATGTCGGCGGTCCGCAGGTAGGCCAGGCCGTCGATGTCGAAACACATGTCCTCGGCGTCGAAGGGCAGCTGGACCAGCCGGAGCTTGCCGCTCGCCGGGTCGACGCGCACGGCCTGCTGGAACCAGAAGCCGCCCTCGCCCACGTACAGGGCGCCGCGCGCCGGGTCGCAGTACAGCCGCTGGCGGTTGTTCCCGGGGGCCATGGTCAGGATCACCGCCCGTTTGGCCTCCGCCTGGAAGTCGCGGAGCAGCTCCAGCTTGCCGCCCTTCTCGGCCAGCACGAAGATGCCCGCTTTTCGGGTGCGCACGCGGCCGCCCCGCATCTTGATGCGGTGCAGCCCGGGGTTGAGCCAGATCGTGCGCGGCTTCGCCCAGAAGTCGATCTCGGCGACCTGCCCGTGCTTGCCGCGGGTCTCGGCCATCGGCAGGCGGTAGGTGGCCAGCAGCCGCGGGTCGTCCGCGGACTTGAACTTGCGCAGCGTGTAGGGCCGTTTCACCCTGACGCGCGGGGCCCGCCCGGTGGGCAGCAGCTCCCAGGAGAACACGTACAGCTCGCCCGACGGCGAGACGGCCACTTGCGCGGGCGCCTCCACGGGGATGCTGCGCACCAGCTTGCCGCCCGGCGTGAATACCTGCACGCGGTGGTTGCCTAGGTCGGCCACGTAGACCCGTCCCTTGCGGTCGCAGGCCACGTCGGCGGGCATTCTGAAGTGCGCCGCGTCCGACCCGCTCTTGGCCGCCCCCAGGAAGAGCTCGGGCTCCTCCTCGCCCGCGAAGGCCATGCGGTAGACCCCGTGCTGCCAGTAGTTGTGCTGGTACATGTCCAGCGCGAAGTTCTCGGTGAAGCGGGTCAGGTACAGCGTCTTGCCGTCCGGGCTGAAGGCGAAGCGGCGGGGTTTCAGGTTTTTGACCGCTGCGTAGCCGCCCAGGCTCACCGCCAGGGCCGACGCGGTCGCCTTGTAGAAGCCCTTCTTGCCCGTGCTGCGCCGGCAGATCCAGGGACCGTAGAGGCCCAGTCCCCCGCTGCTGCCGTCGGGCGCCAGGCGGTTGAGGCGGTTGGCGCCCACCGCCATCCGCCCGGGGGCCACCGCCAGGTCGGTGGCGGCCCGCCCGTACTCGCCCTTGTGGCGCGGGTCCATCGGCCCGTAGAAGTAGCGGCCGTTCTTGAAGATGATGTTCAGGGCGTTGTCCCCGGAGGTCAGCAGCGTGCACATCTGGTAGCTGGGCTTGATGGGCAGCGTCCGGCCGTCCGCCGGGAACCTGTGGCGGATAAGCCCCTTCACGCGCTTGAGCTTGGCGGCCGGGAAGGGGTAGACGGTTCGCAGGTAGTCGCCCTTGTGGCTGAACAGGCGGATGTGGTCGGCGGCCTGTCCCCCGTCGAAAACGTAGACGCCCTCGGGCGCCGCCCGGATGACCACGTCGCGGACGTCCCGGCTGGCCCGCCGCTTCGGCGACCAGAACAGGGTCCGCTCGAAGCGCGGCTTGAGCCCCAGGGAGACCCGGACGGTCAGCGCGTCCTTGTCGTCCACATATCTGCCCGTCGTCCTTTCCGTCCCACACCAGGGACTGCTTCTTCGAGCTCTTGCGCAGCGGTTCCGGGGCCTTGGGCCCCAGCACGCCGCAGGCCAGGTGCCGGACGATCTTTCCCGCCGCGTTCTCGACCGCCACGGTCACGTCGCAGAGTCCCCTGGTCTCGAAGGCAATGGTGACCCTGTCGCCGTCCCGCGTGATCCGCGGCTTCTCGGCGAACTCGAACACGTTCTCGCGCTTGACCTTGAGTTCGTCCACGTCGGCCGCCAGGCCGCGGGACGGGACCACAAAGACAAGCGGGACGGACAGGAAAGGAGGGATCACCGCGAGCATCCAGCGTCTCATGCTCTTTCTCCCTTTCGGCGGTTGGCCCCGCCCCGCGGCCTACTTGCTGCTTTCAGCGGCCTTCTCCCGCAGCATACGTGAGCCATTGTTACAGGCCTTTGCGTCGGCCGCTTCACGGGGCCGCCCCGCCCTCCGGCTTCATGGGCTTCGGCGGCTGGTTCAGGAGCCAGTGGTCGCAGACGTAGAGGTAGCCCCCGGCGCTCAGCCGGCTCTTCCCGGTGCCCTTGCCGAAGACCAGATTCTTGTACTTCTCCTCGCCGGTGAGGTGGTAGAGCACGGCGTGCAGCGAGCTCAGGCTGCGGGCCTTCTTCTCCTTGCCGACCGCCATGGTCCTGGCCAGCGCCAGGGCCTGGGGGTCGCGCATGTGCAGGGCGGTCATGGCCAGCGCCCGGCTGAAGATGGTGGTGAACCACCAGTTGGGCCGCTTGAGGCTCCCGCTGATCAGCGGCGGCTTGCCGATCAGCGGCGAGTAGGTCTTGAGTATTTTCTTGATGTACCTCTCCGCGTCCTCCTCGCCGGTGAGCTCCCAGTAGCGAAAGAGCGCCCGCCAGCCCCAGCCCTGCGCGCGGTTGATGATCGGCTTGTGGTCGTAGGCGAAGTAGGCGCCGTGCGCGGCGATCAGGCGCAGGTTCTCGAAGGCCCGCTGGTCGCCGAAGAGCAGGTAGCGGTCGTAGTTCAGGTCCAGGACCATGTGCTCGGGGTTGGGCAGCCAGAAGGCGCAGCGCGGCCACTTGCCGGCCGAGTACTTCCTGTACTCCTCGTCCTCCGGCTGGGGCCGGTCGCCGCGGAACTCGCTCATGTTGTTGGCCCGGAACTCCAGCCAGCCCTTGTAGGTGAAGGGGTCCTTGTCCTTGATCCGGTAGCAGCGCACGTCGCGGAAGTGACGGCCGCGGACCTCGCCGACCTCCAGCCAGTCGCGCACCCCGGTCCAGTACCAGCGGCGCAGGTAATCGTCCTCGTTCATGGGCTGGCGCGCGCCCTGGCGGCCGGACCCGCCCTGCGACCGCCAGCGCTCGCCGAACACCTGCCAGCCGTAGGAATTCCCGTAGAGGGTGTCCAGCCTCAGCATGCGCTTGTCCTCGAGCCTGTTGCGGGTGTCCGGCCGCTTGGTGAGGCCCACCGTGGGCACGCTGAAGGGACCCAGGTCGGCCAGCGCGCCGGCGGCCGCCTGGTGGGCGATCTCCGCCCGGGGATAGACCCGGCAGTCTAGGCGCTCGGCGACCGCGCGGGGCGCGGGGTGCTTCCGGCCCGCGGCGTAGAAGTGGAAGATGACCTCCTGGCCCTTGGCCGAGGTGTCCTCGATGAAGTGGGGCACGCGGTACTCGCGCGGAAAGAGGCCCAGCCGGAAGCGGCCGTCGCCGAAGACCTCCACGGCCTTGGGGAACTGCTGCCAGAAGTGCCGGGTGTGAACGATCATTCCCCCGCGCCGGGTGGACACCTGGACGAGGCCGGGGGCGTGGTCGCCCTTGCCGGCGACCGCCTCCTCCCCGCCGGCGCGCTCATACAGGCGGTAGCCGCGGAAGCTGGCCCGGCCGCCCTTGGGGTAGTTCCAGCCGTCGTCCTGGTCGTCGCCGTCGTAGCCCTGGCAGCTCTCCCAGGTGTCGGCGCCGTTGGAGTCCTGATAGAGGCAGGCGGACTGCTCCCCTTTGAGCTCCCCCTCCGACTTCTTCTCGCCGAGGATCGAGTAGCGCACGCCGCCTCCGGCCATTTTCAGGAGCAGCGAGGCGTCCTCGAAGGTGGGCGCCCCCACGGACTTGGGCGGGTTGTTGGCCAGCACCACGTCGGCGATGACGTCGCTGCTGGCGCGGTAGAAGTTGATGAAGCAGTCGTAGGCGTACATGCCCCGGCTGTAGCCCTTGCCCCCGCGGGCCCGGTGCGTGCCCCGGGCCCGGACGCAGACGCGCAGCGGTCCCTTCTCGATGACCTTCACGCTGGTGGTCCCCTCCGAGGAGTAGTACTTCAGGCCGTAGGTGTCCTCCACCACGGTGCCCAGGTCCGGGGAGGCCTCCAGGAGGTTCTCCTGAGGCGCGAACTTCCCGTCGCCGTCGGCGTCCACGAAGGCCGCCGCCAGGAACGCGAACTTCCTGCGGTTGATCACGAAGCGCGCCGGCCCGGTGTTCACCGCGATCTGGCCGTCGGTCTCCTCGACGGTCAGTTTGGGGCCGCCCCCGGGGACCTTCAGGCGCGCGTCCGTCAGGTAATACACCTGGGTCTTGCCGGCCTCGACGTCCGCGGCGAAGTCGACCAGCACCCAGCGGACCGACTTGTCCGCCCGCCACCAGCGCGCCAGCACGCGGAACTGCGCCGGGACCGCGCTGAGCTTGCCGGCGGCGTCCTTGACCGCCAGGCGCAGCTCGGCGGCTTTCTTAGCCTGGCCGGGGAGCAGGGGCACGCCGCAGGAGACGTAGCGCCGTCCCGACCTGCCCCAGAGCTCCTCGAGGTTGAGCTTCACTTCCCACCCGCGCGCCCGGCCGGCCCAGAGCAGCACTCCCAGGCCGACCGCCGTCAGCATCGCCTTGCGCATATCCGGGCTCCTCATCCGGGCCGCCCCCGCGGCCCTCACGAACCGCGATTCTCCCCGCAGGCGACCGTGATGACAAGGACAAGGCGCGTTGGCGCGCGGGCCCGGGCGGCCCCTGCGCGGACGCCCTGCCGGGTCGGTTATCCGTTGCCGGAAAGCGCCCAGTCAGCGGTGTCGAAGACCGTGCGGCCCGCCCGGAAACCGATGCCCTCCGCCTTGCCGGTGTCGATCTCGAAGGAGAAGGCGTCGGGAACCCGGACCTCGTGCAGGGGCAGGCCGTCCTTCCCGCTCAAATATTCGGCCAGGTCCTTGTAGCTGAAAACCGGCCCGGCAACATTGTAGAGCCCGCCGCAGGCGGCGGCCTTGCCCAGTACCGTCAGGAACGCCCCGGCCAGGTCGCGCGGGTCGATCACGTTGCGCCTGAGCGGCCGGCCGTTCGCGTCGGCCGGGAATATCCTGAACGCCTCCCCGCGCTCCAGCCTGGCCAGGAGCTCGGCCGGCAGGTACTTCTTCATGCCGTACTTGGCCGGGTCGCAGAGCGTGGCGATGCGCTTCCCCTCCATGATCCAGGAGCTGCGCAGGACGGTGACCGGCAGGTCGAACTTCCTGATGTACTGCAGGGCCATGACCTCTTCGAGGATCTTGGACAGCCCGTAAGTGCCGTCCACGAAGAGATAAGGGTGGGTCTCGTCGAGCGGGCCGTCAGTCTCGTGGTCGTAGATAGGCAGGACGTTGTCCCCGGAGAGATGTATGAGCTGGGGCGGCGAGGCCAGCGAGCGCAGGTGCTCCAGCAAGTTAAAGAGCCCGCCCAGGTTCACATCGAGGAATTTCTCGCGGTGGCCCTTGACGGTCGCCAGGTGACAGACGGCCTCGGTGCCCGCGCAGGCCCGTTCCACGTCGTCTGCCTGCGTGATGTCGCCCTCGACCCGGGCGACGCCCGGCACCGCCAGCGGCTCGGAATGGACCAGAGCGGTGACCTCGTGGCCGGCGTCCCGGAGCGCCCCGGCCAGCAGGGGCCCGAACTTGCCGGTCGCGCCGGTTATCAGAATCCGCATGGTGGTTCCCGCCGGCCGCGCCCCGGCTCGGGCCGCCGCGCCGCTCAGCCCGGCGCGCCGGCCAGCGCCCAGGGCGCGCCCGCCGCGCCCAGGGCCTCCAGGCGGGCGATGAACTCCGCGTTGGCCCGCCGCCAGCGCTTGGCGTGCTTGCGGGCGTAGGCGGTGATGATCGAGTTGGTGAACTCGAAGCGCAGGAACTGCCTGACGACCTGGCGCTTGCTGTAGAACTTCAGCGTGGCCTTGAGCTGCTCCACCTGCAGCTCGTAGACCGACATCCGCCCCGGGCGGTAGACCACGTGGTTGCCGTCGTACAGCCGCCAGTCGTCGAGGATGATGCGCCCCTCGCGGACCAGGTCCTGGTAGTGGCGGGTGCCCGGCAGCGGGGTGAGGATCAGGAACTGCACGGTCTGGATGTCGTTGCGCCGCGCGAAGCGGGCCGTCTCCCGGACCGTCTCGGCGGTGTCGGTGTCCGCGCCGAGGACGAACATCCCGTGGATGTTGATGCGGTTGCGGCGGAAGGCGCGGATGCTCTTCTCCATGTCCGCCACGGTCTGGCCCTTGTTGTAGTCGGCCAGGGTCTCGGGGTTTACCGATTCCAGGCCGACGTAGACGATGTCGCAGCCCGCGCGGGCCATCTTCTCGACCAGGGATTCGTCGCGGGCGATGTCCGCGCGGACCTGCGCCGACCACCGGAACCTGGGCCCGTCGGCCAGCAGGGCGTCGAGCAGTTCGTGGGTGCGCTTGGGGTTGGCGCAGAAGTGGTCGTCGTAGAAGAAGACGTGCCGGCCGGCCAGGTCGTGGCGGCCGAGCTCGGACATCACCCGGTCCACGCTCTTGAAGCGGTAGCAGCGCCCGAACATGGGGGTCACCGAGCAGAAGGAGCAGTCGTAGGGGCAGCCCCGGCTGGTCATCAGCGGTATGATCCTGCGGCGGAAGTGCCCGTGAAACCGGGCCTTCATCAGGCCGAAGTCCGGGGGGGGCAGCGCGTCGAGGTCGCGCACGAAGTCCGGCCGCGGGTTGTGGTGCACCTCCCCGTCCGCGTCCCGCCAGGAGAGCCCGCGCACCTCGGCGGGGTCGCCGCGCCCGTCGATGGCCTCGACCGCCCGGACGATCCACTCGTCGGCCTCCCCGCGGAAGGCCCAGTCGCAGTGCTCCAGGGCCTCGTCGGGCAGGAAGGTCACGTGGGCGCCGCCCATGAACACCCGCACCCCGCGGCGGCGCAGCTCGTCGGCCAGCCGGTAGGCCCGCGGCGCGGTGGAGGTCACCGTGGAGATGCACACCAGGTCGGCGCCGGCGATCTCGCCCATGCCCAGCGGCCAGATGTCCTCGCAGAAGCTGGCCGTCTCGTAGCCGGCGTCGCGCAAGATGGTGGCCAGCAGCACGCAGCCCAGGCGCGGCAGCCGGAAGCGGCTGAAGATGTGGAAGTCCGGCGCGCCGGGCTCCACGAAGTGAATGCGCTTGATGGGGCCCGCGGCCCGGGTGTCCTTGACCATCCGCTTCTCCGTTGACGGCGCTACGCTGTCCGTTCCCGGCCGCGGGGTCCGGTCCCCCGGGCGGGAAGGCGGGATTATATCGTCCGGCGGAGCCGAAAGCCACCACCGAATCTTTTTTTCCGATTCCGAGGACAGGCGCCGCTTCCCCGGCGCGGCGTAACATTTCTCCGAGGAATCCCAAGTACCAATGCCCGGTTCGCCGGGAGGGTGGGGAATCCGGCTCAGTTCGCCTTGTGCTTGTAGAGTCTGATCTTCTTGTCGACGAACATGATCACGCCGTACTCTGGGATTGCCGCGGGCACCGGCATCTCGTGCTTCCCGAAGGACGCCTTCTTGTATCCAGCCACCTTCTTGTACTTGTTGGCCGCGCTGTCGAAGTCGTGGAGAATCCGGAGGTTGTCCGTGAACATCAGGTAGCGTTTGGAGACCGGATCCACCACCAGCTTGTCCATGCGTATGTTCAAGGGGACCGGAGGGTCCTTGAGCCGGGTTATCTTCCCCTGGCTGTCGATCCTCTCCACGACGTTCTTGGAGTGGTTCCCGCCGGCCAGCAGCAGTTCCTTGAGGTAGGGGTTGTAGCGGGCCATAGAGTGGTATCCGCAGACCTTGCTCCTGCCCAGCACCGACCAGGTCTTGGTCTTCTCCCTGTAAAGGTGGAGAAGCCCGCCCTTGCCGGAAGAGCGGTGGTGCACCAGCCCACCGAGTTCCGGGAAGTGCTCCAGGGACGTGCCGTGTGTGCCCCTGCTGAAGGGCAGCGCCGGCAGGTCCGACCACTCATCCTTGGCGAGGTCGTAGGCGTAGACGCGGTTCGAACCCGGGGCGTTCTGGTAGAAAACGCCCCTAGCGGGGTCATGGGCGTTGTTCCCGTAGATGTGGCCCATGGCGGTCTTCAGAGGCCACTTGTAGTGCTTGGGGATCACCCGCCACTCGTTCTTCTCCTCGGAGTAGGCGATAAACTTGCGCGCCTGGCGAAAGCCATAGTAGAGGAACTGCCCGGTGCGCGAGTCCCAGTGCCCGTCGTCGGTCCAGCCGGCGATGTGAAAGCCCTGCCCGCGGCTGTTCTTCACTCCCATCAAGTTCTTGGGCCGCTTGGCACTGCTGAACGCCGCCCAGGAGCCCGGCTTCATCTTCGCCGCCAGCTTGGAGAGTTCGGTCTTGCCGCGGCGGGCGGCAACCGCCTTCTTGATCTCGTCGGCCTCCCTATCACCCGAAGCGGCAGCAGCCGCCAGCCCGGTGCCGACCGGCACGGATCCGGCAAGCAGCAGTGTCGACAGAACCAGGTCCTTCATCTCAGGCCTCCGTGGCCTCCGCGGGAGGCCATTCCGGTGACAGCCCCACCGTTATTAATTGGCGCTCCTCGGCCTCTTGCGTTGCTTTCCTGTGCGGCGAAGCGCCTCAGAAGCGCGTCATATGAGAAGTAGTTCATGGTGTTGTCTTTGTACCTGATTTCCTCGACCGGCCCGGCCGCCGCTAGCCCTCGCCGCCGGCGGCCTCCAGGCCCTTGCGGACCTGCTTGGGGATCTCGTCGCTTCTCAGGTAGTCGAGCATGGTCCGGAAGCGGTCGTCCAGGGCGATCTTGAAGTCGTCGCTGCCCACGATCTTCTGCAAGAGCTCGTCGGCCATGGCCTCGGGCACCGCGGCGACCTTGTCGGGGTCGGTGGGGGTGGTCTCGTCCTCGGCGCGGAGCATGCGCGTGTGGGTCACCTCCCGGCGGCCGCCGCGCTCCACGGTGCTCTTTATCTGATCCTGGAACTCCCCGCCGCGGATCATTTCAAGAACAACGTCTTGCACCTGGCCCTCGACCTGGGCGCGGAGCTCCTCCCGGCCGAAGCCGCCGGTCTCCTCGCGGATCAGCGCGCGCAGGCGCAGCTCGGCGTTGCGGCTGACGTGCTCGCTCTCCACCGCGTCCAGGCGCTCCAGGGCCCGGCTCAGGCCGGCCTCGGCGGTCCCCTTGACCTCGTCCCCGCCGGGCATCTCCGAGAGCTTCCCGGCGATGGCCGCGATCTCCTGGCGCAGACTGCCCAGCTCCGCGTCGACCACCCCGGCGTCGGGCAGGCGCGCCAGGCTGGCGTCCAGCCGGTTGATGCGCCCCTCCAGCGGCCCGACGCCTTCCAGATAGGCCCGCAGGGCCTCGAAGCTCTCGGCCAGCTCGCCCAGGCCCCCGAGCATCTCCTTCGCGGAGGCGTCGCTCTCCTCCAGGCGCTTCTCCAGCTTCTCGAGGCCCTCGCCCAGGCCGCCGAGCTTCTCGGCCAGCTCCGCGCGGGCGGTCTCCAGCTCCCCGGCCAGGCGTTCCAGGTCCGCGGCGCTGGCCGCTTCCCCCGCGGCCTCGCGGACGGACTCGATCTCGCGGCCCAGCTTCTCAGTGAGGCTTTCCAGGTCCGCGGCGCTCTCGCGGGCGGACTCGACGTCGTTCTCCAGCTTGCTGACCCGCGCGCCGAAGGTCTCCGCGGCGGCCTCGCAGGCCAGGCGGGTGACCCGCTCGGCCAGCGCCTCCGAGCCGGTGTGCTCGACCAGCGCCGCGGCGATGCGCTCCTCTACGACCGGCCCGGCGGCCTCGACGGCCAAGCGGGTGACTCGCTCGGCCAGCGCCTCCGAGCCGGTGTGCTCGACCAGCGCCGCGGCGATGCGCT
>CAZONU010000167.1:0-10493 GCA_964581145.1 uncultured Planctomycetia bacterium | reverse complement strand
GGATGCGGGTCCACTGGCAGTCCACGGTCAGCTCTCCCGGTAGCCGTGCTCTTTGGCGTAGTCGGCCAGGCGGCGCCTGAGGGCCTGGCGTCCGCGGTACAGGCGGCTCATCACCGTGCCGATGGGGCAGTCCAGGATCCGGGCGATCTCCTTGTAGCTCATGCCCTCCACCAGGGCCATGATCACCACGATGCGGAAGTCCTCGGGCAGCTCCTCCAGGGCCTGCTTGACCTCGCCGTCCAGGCGCTCGTCGAGCTCCAGGGGCTCCATGTCCTTGAGGGCGGCGGCCGTCTCGGCGGCCTCCTCGGAGGCCAGGAAGGCCTGCACGTCCTGGAAGCGGGCCTTGGCCGGCTCGCCCTGCTGCTTGCGGTAGCGGTTGATGTAGCTGTTGGTCAATATCTTGAAGAGCCAGGCGCGGATGTTGGTGTCCGGCTGGAAGGTCCGGAAGGAGCGAAAGGCCTTCATGAAGGTTTCCTGCACCAGGTCCTCGGCCTCCTCGCGGCTGCGGGTCATGCGCAGACCGGTCCGGTAAAGGCTGTCCAAATGGGGAAGGGCAAGCGCCTCGAACTCGACGTGATGGTCGGGGCCTTCAGGCTGGGACCCCGATCCCTCGCGCTGGCGCCCGGCCCCTCGAAGGAGTTCGCCTCTAATCACGTAACCTCGCCCATCTCGTCAGTATTCCCGCCCTTCCGGCTTTTTTCGAGTATATCCGGCCGCCCCCCCGCCCGCAAGGGCAGGGGGGATGGACGCCGGAGTGCACTTGTGCGGAGCCTCGAAAGGGGAGTTTTCACTTGCTCCCGGGGTGCCCGCGCGGCTAGACTGGGGATATGGAACGCGACGGGGCTGTTTCCTGCTGGCGAGATGCCGGAAGGGATGAGCGATGAGTGAGGAGAAGGCCGCGCCCGGTGGAAAGAAGTCCGGGAGCAAGAAGGTACTTGTAATCGTCCTGGGCTGCCTGGGTATGGTGGTGCTGGTGGTGGTACTCGTTGCGCTCATCGTGGGAGTGCTTGGGCCCCAGCGGGGAAGCCACCCTGTGGCGGTCAGTAGCCTCGTCAAGGAGCTGGAACTGGCCGGCATGAATTTCCGGCTGGAGTACGGCCGCTATCCCTGGGCCAAGCCCGGGGAGGTCACCGCCGCCACGACCATCGATCCCCGGCAGGTCTATGCCGAGCTGAAAGGCCGGGGGAAGATCAACTCGATTCAGGACTATCTTGGCAAGCTGCCCGAGGAGTTCCTCAAGGACGGCCGTATCGTCGACGCCTGGGGCAACCCCATCCAGTTCCGCGTGAACCCGGACAGCCTGGAGCCGGTGGTCTGGTCCTTTGGCCCCGACGGCAAGGACAACACCAACGACGGCGCCGCGCCCGACCCCGAGAAGCAGCCCAAGGGCTACTACTGGTTCGGGGCCGGCGACACCGGCGACGACATCATTAACCTCTGAGCGAGGAGAGCGTCATGCCCGAAGAGCAGAAGAAGTCCAACACCTGGAAGATACTCCTGGGGGTCGGCATCGGCTGCCTGGTGCTGGTGATTCTGGCGGTGGCCCTGATAGTGGCGGGCGTCTTCGCCGCGCGCAAGACGGTGAAGGGCAAGGTCAAGCAGGCCCAGAGCATGGCCACGGTCTTGAACGTGACCATGGCCCTGGAGAACTTCCGGCTGGACCACGGCCAGTATCCCTGGCCGCCGGCGGCGGGCGGGGCCGCGCCGACTATCGACCCCAAACAAGTGTGCACCGAGCTCTGCGGCCTGCCCGGCGCCAAGGTCAACAAGCAGTCCAACAAGTACATGGTGTCCGACCCGGAGTCCGCGCAGGGCGGCAGGTTCGTGGACGCCTGGGGCAATCCCCTGGAGTTCAGCGTGGACCCCAGCGGCAAGTTGATCGTCCGCTCGCGCGGGCCGGACGGGATGAGCGGCACGGCCGACGACATCTCCAGCGAGTAGGGAACTTCCGCGCGCGAGCGGAATCCGGTTTGCATATCTCGCGCGGCCGTGGACAATGGCGCGCGGAACGGAGAAACGGGCCATGGCCGGCAAGCTGTTCAAGCACAGCGAGTTCGAGAAGAAGGACACCGCGTCGGTGGAGTTCTGCGGCGAGGCCCTGGAGGTCTACCACGCGGGGGACTTCCAGGCCGCCTGCGACGGGCTCCTGGCCTCCGGCCGCAAGTACCTGATACTGGACCTGGGCCGGCTGCACAACCTGCGCAGCCAGTTCATCGGGATGGTCATCAAGCTGGCCGACGACGCCGGCCGGAGCGGGCGGCGCGTGGCGGTGGTGGCGGCCGTCCGGGTCATACGGGTCCTGGAGGTCTTCGCCGACGACGTGGGCCTGGAGCTCAAGACCGCGGAGGCCAGCAGGACCGAGTAGGGGTTTATTTCACCCGCCGCCGTGGCGTGCCGGCACGTCCGACACGAGGAGATCCTGGCTGCCCGCCACGCTCGCGAAGCTCAAGAGGATAGCGACTTGGGAACCGGGCAGAGGCGACTGCTTCCTGGACGGAGAGGACTGCAAGGACTACCGCGTCAAGCAGGGCGCCGCCAGGGCCGACCTGTGGTTAGCCGGAGCCCAGCCACCTCTTCCAGGCTTCGACCTTCGCGGGCATCTTGAGGCCGCTCAGGCGCACGAGACCCTTGTGAGCGCAGCTCCTGACCTCGGAATCCTCGTCGGAGAGGGCCTCGACTAATCCGGGGGCCGCGTGGAAGGAGTTCAGCTGCGCCAGGGCCCGGGAGGCGGTCCTGCGCACCTGGACTGACCCGTCGGAAAGAAGCGCGGCCAGCGCGGGCGCCGTCTGCTTGCGGCCCAGTCGGCTGAAAGAGAGCTTACGGGCCGCAGAGACGACTCGGGCGACGTTCTGGCTGCAAAGGTCCTGCAGGCACTTCTGGCCGTCAAGCCTGTCCAGTTCCTCCTGGCGACTTATCCAGTCAGTCCAGCTCTGCGCGTCGCCGGAAAGTTCCCGGCCGGAGACCTCGCGCAGGGACTTGAGCGCTGCCTGGCGCACGCATTCGTCATCGTGCTCCAGCAGTTCGACCAGCTTCGCGCAGTACTCGTCGAGGCCGAACTGTCCGACAATCCCCGTCGCCTCGACCGCCACCGCGCAGTTGCGGCTGGCGAGGTAAGCCTCCAGGTTGTCGATGATCCCGGTAGCGAAGAGCCGCGATCTGCGCATCTCCCGCAAGACCGCACGCCGCGTCCGGTCCTCGCACCTGGGGGATTTCAGTATCTCACCCAGAAAAGACGCGGCCCACGGGGGCCGGGCACGGCAGACGGCCTTGGCAAGATGGCACTGGACCTGGCAGTCGGCCTTGCCCAGCGCCACGAGCATGGCCGCCCGGCTGTCCCTTCCGGGGTGGGCCAGCAGGATGCTCTCCAGCTCCTTGCGGAGCGGGGCCGAAACTTTCTTCACCGCCATGACCAGCGCAAGGTTCGTGATATCTTCGGGACGTGCCGCATCGCGTCCCTCCGGCAAGGCCCACAGGCCCTGCTCAACTCCTGCGCGCTCCTTGACTGGCGCGGTCTTGCCAGGTTCACGTTTCACCACCGGCACCGACCGCTGGATGTTGCGTACCGGCGGGACCTCCTCGGGCGCGAAGACCGTATCCCGGAGCACGGCGACACTTAACGGCAGCACGGCGCAGGCCAGGAGACCGCCGACCGCAGCCTTCCGAACGAACTGACCTCTGCGCGCCGTCCTGGCCGTCGCCGCGGCCAACTCGATTTCCCGCCTGGACTTGCCCTTGCCCATCCGGCGGGGCAGGGGCCGGGACATCATTGGTGCCATCAGATGTCTCCCGACGATGCTGTCGGTCCTAGTGGATTACCCGGTAGGAAGCGATCTCCAGCGACTTCATGGCCGCCAATGCTCGTGCGACGGCTTCGGAGCTGAACTTGATGTCCGCGTTGCCGGTGGAGCGGATGGCCGCGTCCTGCCCGCCAAGCTCCACGTCTCCGCCGCTTACCTTGGTCATCAGTCCGCCTACGAGATGGACGCCCTGCCCGCCGCCGGTAAAGAACACCGGCTCGGGCATGTGGCTGGTATCGTAGCCCTTGGCGGTCTTGTATATGACCAGCCCGGTCCACTGGGACGTGCCCGTCACGTGGAAGGCCGCGTCCTCGTTCTCGCCGACGTCGATGACCAGGATGCCGTACCCGCTGAACGTCCCGGAGAGTTTGAAGTGCTTGCCCTGCGTGGCGTCCACGTAGATCGTCTTGAAATCGTCGACGGTGCCCCAATCGCCAGTGGCGCTGTCATTTCCCGTCAACGTGACGTTGCCCTCCTCAGCGAGGTCCACGACGAGGTCGGCGTTATCCCGCACGCAGTCGACCACCAGGTCTATCTCCGCGCCCTTGTAGGTCAGGTCGTCGTTGGTCTGCGGGGCACCCACCAGCTGCTCGTCGGGATCGTTGGCGTCTATTTCCCATTCCAGGGGATCGCCCCCCCCGCTGAGCGTGATCGGGTTCATGCCCGCGCCCCAGCTGGCCGTGGACTGGTCGCCCAGGAGGTTGCCGTCAAGATCGTGGTCCTGTCCGGAGATGGTGCACTTCGTGCCGTTGAACTCCAGCGGCACGCCGGTGGAGCCGTTCAAGGTGACGTCTACGTCCGGGTCCACCATGAAGGTGAAAGCGCCCACGTCCAGGTCCGCCTTGAACTTGCGCACCACCGCCTCCACCCGCCGGATGAGGCGCGGGGCTGTGCTCGTGGAGGTGATCGTGTAGGTGTCGTCGCCGTTGTCCACGGTCGCGGTATAGAAGCTGCCCGAGGCCATGGCCACTGGCGTCGCGGGCGTTCCCAGATTGCCCGTGCCTCCCTGTTCCAGGTCGTACTTGGCCATGGCCACCCCGGCCTCGGCGTTGTAGAACGCCTGCAGCGATTCCTCCGCGGATTCCTGCTCGCGGAAATGAACCACCGCGAGGTGCAGAAAGGCGGCGCTGAGCGCCATCAGGATGAGGATCACGAAGGTCATGACCAGCAGCGCAGAGCCCTTCTGGTGGCTTCGGCTGGACTTCATCAGACTGAACATGGCCCGCCTCCCTTCTATGCCGGCGGCCGCGCCGCCGGCACGGTCAGTTCCTCAACCGCACCGAACTCACTACAGTGGCTTGAAGCAGGCCGAACTTCTTGTCCCGGCCCTGGATGGTGATGTATATGTTCACCTCGTTTCCCGCACGCCTCAAGCAGAAACCCCGCTCGTCGCTCATCCCGTTGCCGTTCTCGTCGCTTCCGTCGGGTGTCTCGCCCTCCAGGTACGCCGCCACGTTTTCGGCGAGCACGGAGGCGCTCTGGTTGGCTTCGCCGATGTTGCGGGTCCAGACCACGCGCCCCTCGTCCACCAGGCCGTCGCTGTCGTTATCGATGCCGTCATCGGGGTCCGCCGGGTCCTGCTGCCACTCGATCCTGTGCAGCGGACCCCACTGGACGGCGCCGGCGCCGTAACCCACGCACCTCCGGAATTCCAGGCTGGAGCAGTAGGTCACCGAGGTGAGATCCGGGTTGATTTGACCGGTTCCCGTGTCGACCAGCATGTCAGCGACTCCGTCCACCACCTGGCGGGCCCTGGTCTCGCAGACTGCCAGGCTCACGCCGTAGCTGAACGCGTTTTGGCTGGTGCGCATGACGGCAAAAGCCGTGGTCAGCACACCGGCCAGGATTACAACCGCCACCATGACCTCCAGCAGGGTCATGCCTCGCTGATCGCGCCTCGGTTTCGTCATGAGTGCGCCCCTTCCCCTATCGGCGGAGAATGACGGCCCGCAACTCGTAAACACTATTGTCGTTAACCCCGTTCCACTCGATCCTGATCAGCACCGGCATCATGCCGTATCGGTTCACGGCGGGGTTGAACGTGTCCGTGGAATCCCCGTCTCCGTTGAGGTCCATCGCTGAGGAAGTGCCGCATATCTGAGCCGTCCTGATCTCGTCGACCCACCCCGACTGGGTTGGGCTTTCGGGCAGGATTACCTTGCCCTGAAACCCGTCGGGGTCCGCGGCCCACACGTTCAGACCTTCGACGGTGAAGTCGGACCCGGGGGCCGACGGTGGATCGTCACCGGTGGCCTGGTTGTAAGCCGCGAAGACCTGAGTGAACTCGTAGCTCTGCATCTCCTCGAGTTTGTTCCGGGCCGCCTCCATGGCCCGGGCGTACTCGCGGTTCTGCTCGGTGACCATCATCGCATTGCTGATGGCCGCGACCAGCGCACATATGGCAATAAAGGCGACGACGCAAGCGATCAGCACCTCCAGCAGGCTGAAACCCGCCTGGTCCCTCCCCGACCGTAGTCGACATTTCATCGAAAACTGTCCTCCTCACTGCAGGCGTTTCCGATGCGCGCCTGCCGGCGCGCGCCGTCAGCGACTCTTTCCGCTGGCCTTCTTGCTTCCCGAGCCGGTACTCTTCTTGCTTCCCGAGCCGGTACTCTTCTTGCTTCCCGAGCCGCTGCTCTTCTTGCTTCCCGATCCGCTGCTCTTCTTGGCCCCCGAGCCGCTGCTCTTCTTGGCCTCCGTGCCGCTGCTCTCCGCGCCGCCCTTGCCGGTTGCAGGGGAGGAACTGGGACTTGCCGCTGGCGGCTTGGCATCTTCGTATCCCCAGTTTCCCGCGGGAGGTCCCGGAACATGGCTCTCGATCCGGCTCCACCGCCCGGCGCCAGCTGATGCCCCGGTCTCTCTTGGGGGGAGAGACAATCTGCCGCGTTTTTCATAAAGCCGTGGCCCACGTCGAGAAGAGTTGGGCTGCCCACTTGAGGCGTCGAGATGTCCTTCTCGTCCGGTCGGCCATGCTGGGAGCAGCACGTCAGGACTCTCCGCAGCCTCTCCTCCTCCACCCCGGAAAGCCCCCTGGTCGTTGCGCTCCCGATACTTTTGGACCCAGTTGAACTCCGTGCCA
This sequence comes from uncultured Planctomycetia bacterium, assembly GCA_964581145.1. Lineage (GTDB taxonomy): Bacteria > Planctomycetota > SZUA-567 > JAKLDR01 > JAKLDR01 > CAZONU01. The sequence goes on along the minus strand of CAZONU010000167.1, from coordinate 3,617 downwards.
CAGAGCACACCCTTGAAACAGCGTATGTCGTTCCCTCCGCCCAGGAACAGGCATTCGCCAGCTTTCACTTTCTCGATCCTGCCGGCCGCGCTGACCTCTACGACGCCTTGCTGGACGTTTACGCCCAACCCGCGCCCGGCGCCGGCTGGCTCGTGCAGACTCACTGTGAACTTGGTCCCCAGTGACCTGACTCGGCCCAACTCAGTGAGCACCCGGAAGGGGGTGCCGGGCCGGACCTCGGCAAAAAGCCTGCCGCGGGAAAGGTGAACGTCGAAAGGCAGCGCGGGATCGGGCGAGACTGTCAGCTCGCTCCCGGCATCGACAATGATGCTTACGCGATCGGACAGCGATATCTCGGCGGGTCCGCTGTCGGAGACCCGCAGCGCGTCCCCGGGGGAGAGTTTCGAACCCGCCGAAAGAGTGACGAATCGGCCGCCCTGCGTGCGGCGGATCTGGGCACTTCCCCGGAGGAGCCTCTTCACAATCGGAGAGCCCTCCGCCGGCCCTTTTGGGGAGCCATGCAGCTTACCGGGCAGGTCTCGGCCGGTGCTGCGAGCCAGCATCCACAGAAGCGCTGCGGTTATCAGGAGTGCCGCCGCGGTGGCCAGCTTCCACCCATAGTTGCTCCAGAAGCCCCGCGCCGGCCAGCACAGGGGTTCCTCCCGCAGGATCTCGACGATTTCGCCCTTGAACTCCTTCGGGGGGCAGACCGACTGGAAAGAGTCGACCATGACGGCGATGAACGCTTCCGCGCGCTTCAGCGCTGCGGCGCAGACAGGACAGCCCGCGGCGTGCTCGCGCAGGTCCCTCTCCTCGCCGGGTTCCAGGAACGCGCCTATCAGCTTGTTCGTCAACTGTCGCGCCCGGTCACAGTTCATAGTTGCTCCCGGTTGCCTTCGGGGGCGAGATAGCCGAGCTTGCGCCGCAGGATATTGTTGGCGCGGTGCAAGCGAGTCCAGACGGTCCCGACCGGCTCCGCCAGGTGGCGGGCGATCTTCTCGCAACTCATGCCCTCAAAGAACCTCAGCGTTACCACTTCGCGGTAATGATCGGGAAGCGAAGCGATCGCCTCCCTGACCAGTCTTCGCGCTTCGGCAGATTCGGCCTCCGCCGGCGGGCGCCCGCTCTCGACCTGTCCGAGGGGCGCGACTGTCCTGGTTCCCGCACGGCGGCCCTTCCTGACGCAGATGTGAAGGGCGATACGCTGCAGCCAACTGCCAAAGAGTTCCGGCTGGCGAAGCGTGGCCAGCCTTCGAAAGGCTTGGACAAAGGCTTCCTGCACGACATCCTCGGGCCCTGCCCCGTCCAGATTGGAGTGCGCGGCGAGCACGTAAACTCTCCCCCAATACCTGTCGACCAGATCCTCGAATGCGGCCCGGTTGCCGGACAGGACCTTGCGAACAAGATCCGCGTCGAGATGCTTGGCCTTGCCCATCAGCGTCACCCTATGAGAGTCGCCAACGCCTTCGAGCCTTTCACTTTTCTCGCCTTTCGACTGACACCTTCGCACGGCTCGTGCCATTGGGCAGCTACTTCCATGAGTCGGTCGGCGCACCTACGGTGCTGCCGGACAGCGCCTTATGTCAGCTTGCGCCAACGGGTCCCTGACGGTGAGCATATAAGAGTCGCGGGCGTTACGCTTTCGTACCGCTCTTGCATGGACGTTACGCGTCCGTAGCACTATAGCGGTTTACCGTGAACTGGCCCAGCGGGCCGTGACAGGCATTCGGAGGCGGGTTCCAGGTTTCTGGGATCGCTCAGGAGCGCTGAGATTGTGAGTAAGGTGGCGGCTCAGTGGCCTGTAACGACGTCTGGGGCCGGCATGTGGGCGGACATAATATCGCTGGACACGAAGGAGCATCCACTGCCCGCTACATTCCATGTGAAAATGGAGCGTGTTTGGTACATCAATGAGAAGTCCGGAGTGGTAGTGCTCGGCACGAGCACATTCGAGTGGAGGAGGAAGAAGGGCGACGGAGAGGCTCAGATCAAGAAACGCTTCAAGATAAGCAAGTTCGCACCACGAGCTGATCTCAAGAAGCCTGCCGGGACAATTCAGATACTCGATAGCATAAAGGGAAAGATACCCGTCAAATGATGGTTGAGATAATCAGCAAGGCGGGCGATGGAGAGGTCCCGAGCAAGGCCAGGCGTTCAGTCAGCACATTCAAAGAAGGGGCTAGACCTCAAGGCCCCTCCAGAGATAATTCAGATACTTGATAGCAAGGATTGACAGCTCGGGACGACAACGGGGATTCCGTGACGTAGGACGGCGCGAAGGAGACTCGGGATGTTGGGGATTGGACGATGGCTGAAACTGACAACGCCCCTGCTGCTGGTCGCGCTGGTCAGCACTCTTTCATCCGCAGGAGAAACAGGTGAAAAGATTGCCATCTCCCTGAAGATCGATAAGTCGGAGTATTTCGTAACCGAGCCGGTTAGGCTTACTATTCAAATAACGAATAACTACGACGAAGTCATATGGTTGGCATTGCCCGGCTCCTTCAGCTACCGGGAACCGCCAGCTTCTTTCTCGGCTAATAGAAAAGGTCACGGGGCCGTGCCCCTCAAGCGTGTTCAGTCCTCTAGAAAGAGAAGGCCTGTTGTAGGGTCTGCTACGAACAATGTGTTCCTGAAGCCCGGCGCAAGTGCAACGATCAGCACTTACCTGAACGCATGGGTCAAGCTGGAGCGCGCCGGTGCTTATGAGGTATCGTGTGATTTCAGGCCCGAGGCTGCTGTTACTGATATACCGACCACCACGGGCCAGACACGCAAGTTACCGTCTGATTTCCCGTCCGTCAGCGCAGGGCCTGTTGCTTTCACCCTGAAGCAGCCAACGAAGAAATGGCTCGCCGACCGGGAGGAAGCACTGGTCGGCCAGAAGGTTACTGAGAGCTCCTCAAGAAGGGCCAAACGGGAGTTTGTGGCGGCGCTGGTTTTCGTTGACTCAGCAAGAACGTGGGGCGCTTTGTTCTCATTCCTTTCTGAGAACTCAGACTACGCCTCGGCCGATTTTATTGAACGGAGGCTGCTCACTCTCGATGACGCAGACCGAGCATGCAGACTTGCCGCCAAGTTATTGGGCCAGAAGAGCGAGACCGTGAAGCTTAGGGCATTGGACGTAATCAGGTTGCGCGGGAGCAAGGGGCACGCTCTTTCGTTGCAGCCGGCTTTGGATGATGACAGCGGAATGGTTCGGTGGATTGGGTTGCTGGCCGTCAACGAACTTCTTGGCGTACGTGATGCTGAGGCCCTTGCCCTTGGGTCACCTCCTGCGCGCAATGGGCCAGAGATCCAACGCGCTAAGGCGGCCCTAGTAGAAATCTCGTCGCAGGATGCAGCAACGTCTTCCTGGATGCTTTGGGGAGTAGCGGCCTTGATCGTGGGCCTGGCAATTGTCGTTGTGGTTGTTCTCATGGTGAAAAGGAAGAGGAAGCTGAGAGGCCATGGAAGGGGTCAGGAGTCTTCTTGAGAGTCCTGTCCTGACCGCACGAAAGCCGCTGCGCCCCTCCGGCGAATGTTACTATAATAGTATCGCAATCACCCCCTCAGGGCCCGGGCCCAGGCCGCTTATTTTTTTCCGGGGCTCGCAAACTCCTGGCGTTCAGTGACTC
>CAZONU010000166.1:0-10503 GCA_964581145.1 uncultured Planctomycetia bacterium | reverse complement strand
GGCGAGTGGCGGGCTATTCCCCCCCGCGGCGGGCTGCTGGCGATCACGCTGCGATGGGCGGACGTAACCGGCGAGGTACACCAACGCCCCGCAGACGAATGGCTGAAGCTCGTCGGCGAGACGCCCCCAAACGGCCGGGAGTGGGTGTTCGTCGGCTCGGAACTGCTGCCCGACGGCGCCTACTGGGCCGACGCCACCGGAGAGGTCATCACCGTCTCCAACTTCCCTTCCACGCTCATCGACGTGCCGTTCGAGTCCACCACGACCAACGCGGAGCTGCTCTACCACGCCAATACCGACGCCATCCCGCCGCTGGGTACGATGGTCGAGGTGGTCATAACTCCACTGGCCGGAGCCGAGACCGCCGACTACGCCCGCACCTCAATCGCCATCGACCGCAATGGGGACATCCACGCCGACGACCGGATCATGGCGATAGACGAGGTCAGCAAGTGGGCCATGGACTTCATGCGTGTTCACAAGAAGGGCGAGGTCGTGATTCGCACCGATCCGCTGGTGCTGTCGGACCGCGTCCGACAGGTGCGCCTTGAGCTGCGGATGGGCGGCGTGTACCAGGTCCACGAACTGCGGATGGACATTCTGGGACAACTCCTGCCCCGCACTTCACGGCAAATGCAGGTGGAGCTGGATCAGCTTGATTACGACCTGACCCACCCAGATGAGCTGCTGACCGATCCCTACGAGCAGGCCGAGCTGCTGCTGGAGCAAATCAACCGGGAGCGGCAGGAGCTCCAGCGCCTCGATGAGCTGTGGCGGCAGTACGCCGACGGCGTCCGTCAGGCCGTCGCCCAACGCCCCCCGGCCGATTCGTCCACCGGGCCGCTCGACAGCGGTTCGACACAGGAACAGCCATGACCGCGTGCGATCCGGCCAGTAAGGGTGGTTCCACGGTCGGCGGGGTCGGCTGGCTTGTTCGCACGGACGGCCCGGCCGCGCTGATCGCCGCTACGGCCACGATCGTCGTGGAATTGGGGGCATTCGTCCTCGCTCGGTGGAGCGGGGCGGGGCCGGTCGCCGCCATGCTCACCACGCTGGCCGTCTCGGCCGTGTGGGTGGCAATGGCGTCTCCGACGATGGCGGCCGGCGGGGAGCGGATCATCAGTTGCTGGCTCAGGGCGGGCGTCGTGGCCGACGCCTCTGCGGTCACGCTCGTTGTGCTGTGGCTGGCGGCGCCGGAGATGACGTTCCTGGCGGCGGTGAAGGTCTACTGCATTCTCGCAGCGGTGTCCTTAGCGGGCGCCGCGGTAGTGGCCGTCGGACGAACGTCCGCGGGCAGGTGCGCCCTGGCTGTGACGGCGGCGGTCGTGCTCATGATCGCCCTGGCGTCGCCGGTTTGGCTCGGCGGGCCGGCCGGCTACCTCGGGCCCGACGGCCGCCAGACCCTCGCCCCCGCCGCCGTCAGGGCGAACCCCTTCTTCGGCGTAACGGCGGCGGTGTCGGACAGGGGGCAGTACGTTTGGCCGGAGATGTCGGTGATGTACGGGATGACGGCCCTGGGCGACAGCATTCCGCTGCCGCCGGTGGGATGGCGCTGGCCTGTGACGATCTACCTGGCTGCGGCGGCGGCCGGGGATTGGCAAGCCGCGCTCGACGCCATGAAAGGTCTGTCTCCCGGTGAGGTGGAGTTCCTGCCCCTGGAGTTCTGGCGGGGGATGGTCCTCATCAAGGCCAAACAGCCCCAACGGGCAATTGCGGCTCTCAAGCGCCACGTGAAGCTGGTCCGCCTGCACGCCCAGGGATACCGCGAGCTGGCCCGGGCCCATGCCGCCGGCGGTGCCGAAGCCGACTCGGAGCTGGAGATCGCCGCGCTCCGCCGCTGCCTGGAGCTGAACGTCGAGCACGAGGAGGGCCGGTTCCGGCTGGCCCGGGCGCTCATCGCCAAGGAGCGCTACAAGGAAGCCCTCGATGTCGTCCTGCCCTACCTGGACATCGCCCGCCGCAAGGCGCAATTCTTCCTGCTGGCCGCCGGGATATATCAACGCAGGGGCCAGCACTACGAGGCCCGCCGGCTGCTGGAGAAGGGCCTGCTGAAGACCAGGAGCGCCAGAATCAGGAAGGCGCTCGAGGCCATGGACTCGGCCGACCACTAGGAATACCGCGTGTCCGAACCCCTCGAGGCCTGCCCTCTCTGCGGCGCGCCCGCCTCCGGCGCCCGGGTCCGCCACCGGAGAGCGGACGACGCGCTCCTGGACTGCCCCGGCTGCGGGCTGCTTTACGCCAACGTCCGCCACTCCGCCGCCGAACTGGACGAGCTCTACGCCAGGCACTACTACAGCCCCGAGAACACCCTGGAGGGCGAGGGCCGCGGGCGGGAGCGCGAGCGCAACCGCGTTCTTTACGCCACGGTGCTGGGCGACATCCTGCGGCGCTATCCGCGGCTGGCGCCGAAGCAGGGGGCGCCGCCCCCGCGGGTGCTGGACTACGGCTGCGGGCCGGGCTACTTCCTGGCCGAGTGCCGGGAGGCGGGCTTCGAGGTCAGGGGCATTGAACTCTCCGTGACCGCCGCGCGCTACGCCCGCGAGCGGCTGGACCTGGACGTTTGCACCGAGCCGGAGAAGGCGCTGGCCGAGCTGCCCGCCGGGCGCTTCGGGCTGGTGACCGCCTGGGCGGTCATCGAGCACACCCCGCGGCCCAGAGACGCCCTCGCCGGCCTGGTCGCCGCGCTGGCCCCCGGGGGGGTGCTCTGCCTGACGGTCCCGAACATGAAGTGCTGGCGCTATCTCCTGGGGGGCGGGCGCTGGTTCAACGTCCGCAACCCCACCCACCTGACTTTCTTCAGTCGCGGGGGGCTCACGGAGCTGCTCGGCGAGCTGGGCTTGGTGAGAGTCGTCAGGCCGGTTTTCTGGGGAGGCCGCCCCGGATTCGGGCCGGTTGCGGGCCTCGCGCAGTACCTCGCGCGCCTGGCCGGGCTGGGCAGCGACCTGCGCCTTTACGCCGAGAAGCCCGGTTAAACGGCTCACTCCGCCGCGGCGCGGAGCAGCCCGGCGAGCCGGGCGGCGTTCTTTTCGAGGCTGAACTTCTCGCGCAACAACTCCCGCGCGCCGCGGACCAGCCGCGGGCCAAGCTCGGCGTCCCTCTCCAGGCGCGCCACGGCATCGGCAATCGCGGCGGCCTCGCCGGGGGGGACCAGCAGCCCGGTCCGGCCGTCCTCCACGAAGTCGGGGATGCCCCCCGCGTCAGAAGCGATGACCGGCAGGCCGGCGGCGGAGGCCTCCAGCAGCACGTTGGGCACCCCGTCGCGGTCGCCGTCGGGGGCTGTGATCGACGGCGCCGCGATCGCGTCGGCGCGCCGGAAGGCCGCGGCCAGGCCCGCGGCGCCGGCGAAGCCGGCGAAGCTCACTCGCTCGGCTACCCCCCGCCCGGCGGCGAGCCCTTCGAGTCTCCCGCGTTCGGGCCCCTCGCCCATGATTTCGACTTCGAAGCTCCCCAGCGCCGCCGCGGCAATCAGGTGCCCGAAGCCCTTCTTGGCGACCAGGCGGCCGACGCCCAGCACGCGCCAGGGGCCTTCCCGGCGCTGGGGACGCGGCGGATGGGGCCCGCTCGGCGCGGGCAGCCCGTGATGGACCAGCTCAACTTTGTCCGCAAGCGGGCCGTAGAGCTCGCGGAGATGATTGAGGGCCGCGCTGCTGCAGGCGGTGACCAGCCTCGCGCGCTCCAGCTGGGCCCTTACCAGCGCGCGGTTGACGAAGACGTCCCAGGCGTGGCAGCTCAGCGCGAAGGGCCGGCCGGTCATGATCGCGGTGCCGAGCCCTATCGCTCCCGGAAGAGAGGCCCACTGGGCCCAGATGAAATCGCACCCAGCGCGCTCCATTGCGCGGAGCAGCACCGAGGACCATTCGCTCCTGTAGAAAGCGCCCAGCGTGCGCCGCGGGTCGGCCGGCAGGCTGGCCAGGTAGTCGGGTACGATGCGCAGCTCGCGCAAGGACAGCAGCGGGTGGGTCAGCTTGGCGGCCAGCATATCCAGGGAGAAGTAGTGCGGCAGGCGGGTGGCCCGCGGCGCGAGCGACTTGAAGGGCTCTTCGCCCAAGGCGTCCCGCTGGCCCGCCCTGAAAGTGAAAATGTGGAGGTCCAGGCCCATCTCGACCAGCGCGGCCAGCTCGCGGGCGATGAAGCGCTCGCTGAGCCTGGGGAAGGCTTCCAGCAGGACGGCGATCTTCACTGCTGATCTTCCCCGGCGGCCGCGTCGAGCTTTTTCCTGATCTCGGCGAACTCGCGGCGGTCCTCTTCGAGGAGCTCCCGGTAAATGTCCAGCGTGGAGCGCGCGGCGCGCTCCCAGGTGAAGCCCGCGGCCCGGCGCGGCCCGGCCTCGGCCAGCCGCCGGCGCAGGGACTCGTCGGTGAGGATGTTCTCGATGCCCTCGCGCAGCTCGCGCAGGGAGCTGGCCTCCACGGAGAGGGCCGCCCCGCCGGTCGCCTCCAGCAGGGCCGGGTCGCGGCTGACCAGGACGGGGGTGCCGCAGGCGGCGGCCTCCAGGGCGGGCAGGCCGAAGCCCTCGACGATGGAGGGGAAAAGCAGCGCCTCGGCCATGTTGTAGAGCGCCGGCAGGGCTTCATCCTGCACGTAGCCGGTGAACAGGATGTTGGCGGTCTGGCCCAGGCCGCGGATCTCGCGGACCACCGGCTTCCAGCCCCAGCCGAGCTTGCCGACGATGAGCAGCTTGTGGGGCAGGCCCAGATGGACTTTGGCCGCGAAGAAGCCCTTCACCAGCCGGACCAGGTTCTTCTTGGGCTCGATCTGGCCGACGAACATGGCGAACTTCTCGGGAAGCCCCAGGCCCGCGCGCACCCTTTCGAGCTCGCCGCGCTCCTGGATCACTCTGAAGCGCTCGTCGATGCCGTGCGGCACCACCCGGATCTTCCCGGGGTCGGCCTTGGCTGCGCTGGCCAGGGCCTTGGCGGAGGCCTCGGTGGGGGCGATGATCCGGCCGGCCCGCAGGCAGCTCTTGGCCAGGAAGCGCTTGAGGTGCGCCACCGTGCCCCGCCGGCAGAGCTGCGGGTGGGTCAGGGCGATGGCGTCGGCGGCGCTGAGCACCGCGGGCGCGTGGAGGAACTTGGGGAGCACGTAGGCCGGACCGTGAAAGACGTCGACGTCGTCCCTGGCCGCGACGAAGGGCATGCGCAGCTGCTGCCAGAAGACCCGGGCCAGCTTCCAGCTCGAGGGGAAGAGCATCCGGCGCAGGCGCACGTTCTCGCGCGTGAGCCATTCGGGGGCTTTGAAGGTCCGCCCGCAGTAGACGACGAATTCGTCGCCGTCCCCCAACGCGATAAGAGCGCGCAGCAGCGCGGCCACCGTGCCCTCCACGCCGGCCGGCTGGGTTCTGAGCAGCGTAGCGTCGTAACCTATGCGCACAGTGGCAGTTTCGGGCCCCGGAGGGCCAAAATCAAGGGACTTTCCGGCCCCGGAAAGCGGCCCGGCTCCGCCTCTGCTGGTTTTTCCGGGCGGCATTCGAGTTCGAGCGGTGTATAGAACCGGTATAGGACCGGTTAGGAGAAACCAATCCCCATGCCCAGGAGAGCCGGCAAGCCCCGGAAGCTGCTGCCCGCCGGACGCCCCGCCGCGGGAGGCAAGTCTTTGGCCGCGTCCTTGGCCGAGCGCCTGGCCGAGGCCATCGAAAGGGGCGCGGTGGGCGTGGGTGAGCTCCTGCCTCCCGAGCGCGAACTGGCCGCGCGCCACCAGCTGGGGCGGGTCACCGTGCGCACCGCGCTGAGCCGGCTGGTCGGGATCGGCCTGGTCGAGAGCCGTCCCGGAGTCGGCCACGTGGTGGTCCGCCGCGAGGCGCTGGCCAGAGACACGCAACCGGTGGGGCTGGTCTACCGCGAACTGAGAGCGTTCGGCAGAGGCACCTCAAAGTCCGTGCCGGCCATCGAGGCCGAGCTGGCCTCACGCGGTCGGGCCCTGCTGATCGGCTCGTCGGGACTGAACGCCGGGCGCGAGGACGACTGCATCCGCCGCTTCCGCAGTGCAGGCGCGGGCGCGCTGGTGGTCGCTCCGGCGACTTCGGGCCCGCGCAGCGCCGAGCTCGAGGCCTGGATCAGGCGCGGGCAGCCGGTGGTCCTCGAGGGACACCCCGGGCAGTGGCTGCTGCCCGAAGAGCTCGCCGCCCGCTGCGACCAGGTGGACGTCGACAACCGCGGCGGAGTGCGCCTGGCGGTGGAGCACCTCAAGAGCCTCGGCCATCGCGGCGTGGCCTATCTTACTTTCGGATCGGGGGAGAGTTCGGAGCGGCTTGCCGGATTCCTGGAGGCGACCGGTGATCTGGGGGTTGAATCCCGCCGCGAGTGGGTCATGACTTCGGTGGGGGATGCCGCACGCGCGGTCAAGCTCTGGCGCCAGCACGTGATGCCCGGCGCGGTGGTCTGCTCCGACGACGACACGGCCTTGAGCTTCATCCGCGCCGCCCGGGCAGGGGGCCTGAGCTGCCCCGGGGACGTTTCCGTCGTGGGTTTCGGCAACGAGTCCGTCGATGGTCCGGGGGCGCTTCCGAAACTGACCACTGTGGACCATTCTCGGAGAGATCTGGCGCGCGAAATAGCGAGGCTTCTGGAAAATCAGCCGGGCGATGGTCGCCGACGGGCAGCACGCGTGAGGATCCCGGTCAACCTGCTGGTCAGGGGCAGTTGCACGGTGCCGCAGATGGCGGGTACAGCGAAAAGGAGGTCGTGAGCATGAGGCCGCTGGTGGTGTTGGCTGTGTTGGCTGTGGGGCTGGCCTTGAGCGGCTCTCAGGCCGGAGAGGCCAAGAAAGTGCGCCTGAACCCCCAGATAGCCGCTCTCGGCGACGGCGGGTCCGTGAGGCTCAAGACCAACGAACCGTCACCGCTGGGCCGCGGCTACTGCGCGCGGATGCCCTACGACCCGGCGCGCAAGATCGGGCTGGTCTACGGGGCGTGTCACAACCCGCGGAGCATCGCCCAGAACGACGTGTGGAGCTTCGACGCTTCCACCGCCACCTGGACGGAACTGGTCAAGAGCGACCCGCGCAAGATGAAGCTCAAGCTCAACGAGTTCGGCGTAGCGATCCCGGTCAAGGGCGACCCCAGGCCTCCTGGTGTTGGTCACACCTACAGCGTGATCTGCTTCGACATGGGGCTGGGCAAACTGGTCAGCCTGCGCGGGGGCACGCCCCGCTGGCTGGGCTGCTACACCAAGCAGAAGGCGAAAGTCATCGCCCAGGCCAAGGAGAACGGCGCCACCGACGAGATCATCAAGAATGCGCGCCGCTGCCTGCCGTGGCTTTTCGATCCCAAGACCCGCAAGTGGACGCTGGCCTGCCCGGAGGGGGGCGACACTCCCAGCCACACGCGCGCCGACGCCTGCGCGTACGATCCCAAGCACAAGCGGGTGCTCTACTGGAAGGCGGACGGCGACACCGTCAACCGCCGCGGAGGGGTGTACGCCTACGACGGCGCGAAGAACACCTGGAAGTTCAGCCCCACCAAGGGCGGCCCGCCTCCGGGGATCGAGCCGCTGGCCTGCTGGGACTCCGTTAACGAGCGCGTCCTTTACTTTTTCGGAAGCTACACCAAGATTCGCCAAGCCAAGAGCTTTGACTACGCCTCGCTGACCTGGACGAACCTCGAGGCCAAGAACTGGCCCAAGCTGGCCAAGCCGCACCCCAAGCGCGGTCCCTACCGCGCGTTCTCGGCGAACCAGGCTTGCCTGGCCTTTGATTCCTTGAACGGCATCGCCCTGATGTTCGCAAGAACCGGGGCCAGTGGGGTGCTGGTCTATCCGTTCGATGTCCGCAAGAGCGCCTTCCTGCCCGACCAGAAGATCAAGTGGCACGTCAGGGGGGCCTTCAAGTGCTACTACGACCCCGACCAGAACGCGGTGGTCCTCAACGGCGGCGGCGACCTGGGCAGAAGCCAGACCTGGGCGTACAGGTACAAGCGGGCCGGGAAGAAAGAGGCCAAGAGATGAAGGTCAGCTACCACGTCTTCAAGGACTTCAAGCTGGACGTCAGCGGCGGGGCGACCGACGAGGAAATTATCCTCGCTCGCAGGAAGCACGCCGCGAAGATCCGGCGCCTGCGCTACTCCTTCGTATCGCTCTGCTGGCACCCCGGGCGCAGGAAGCTCTTCGTGGGTGCCACTAACGGTTCCGGCGACCTGCTCTTGGAGTTCGACCCGGCGAAGTCCAGGTTCAAGTCATGTGGTTACGCGCGCAGCGGACTGCACATCCCCATCGAGAGCAAGATACACAAGGGCCTGTGGCTGGACGAAGAAGAAGACGCTCTTTACTTCGGTACAGCCTCGCTGGGGTACGTGCCGCTGCTCGTCGATTCGCCGGGCGGGGCGCTGGTGCGCTACGACGTCGGGAAGCGGAAGTTCAGGCTGCTGGCGCGGCCCACTCCTGGCGATTTCTACCAAGCGGTCTGCCGCGACAAGGAGAGGAATCGTATCTACGCCTGGACCCGCCGCGGTTGCTTCGCGGTATATGACGCGCGAAAGAAGAAACTCCTCCGCTACGAGGCGATGGAGTCAGCGCCGCACATCGGCTGCATCGACGACCAGGGCGGCGTGTGGGGTACCTACGGCGGCGGCGACCAGGCGTTCTACCGCTACCTGCCCGGCGAGGATCGATTCGACTTCCCCTCGGGCTGCGCCTTCCCGAACGCCATCGAGGCCTCGGACGTCATGTACACGGGCGCCGGACCGGTGGACAGCATGGTCAACGGCGGCGATGGCTTCCTCTACGTCGGTTCGGCTCTCGGCGAGTTCTACCGGCTCGACCCGCGCCGCGGGAAGATCGAGTATATCGGCAAGCCTTTCACCGGGAAACGGCTGCCGGGAATGGCCTTGGGCGAGGGTGGAACGATCTACCTCTGCGGCGGCAGGGAGGACGTGTCGGTGCTGGCCCGCTACGACCGGGCCGAGCGCCGCTTCGAGACACTGGGCGAGGTACGCCACGCCGACGGCACGGGGTTACACTACTGCCACGAGATCGTGGTTGCCAACGGTGTGGTCTACGCCGGCGAAACCGACAACCCCAGCCGCAGCGGTTACCTCTGGGTCTGCGAGCTGTGCCATAATGCTGCGGCCGGAGCGAGCCGGCAGGGAGGGGGCCGATGAATCGCGCGAATCTTGCTGTCTGTCTCAGTCTGATAACTTTGCCGTGCATGGCCGACGGCGCCGAGACCAAGGCCAACACCTGGCAAGTGGTTGCGACCGACAAGCGCGCGCGCTTCTGGTCAGGCGCGGTCTGGGACGCGGAGAACAGGGGCGTGCACGTCTGGGGCGGGCTTACGGGCCGCAACGACGTGGAGGTCTTCGACCCGGCGAAGGACGCCTGGGTCCAGCAGTACAAGCCCGACCCCGGCAGCGGTTCCATGCACAAGCAGTGGTCCTATCATCCCACTTGGGGATGGCTCAAGTCCGGCCGGCCCGCCGTGCACTGCTTCGTCTGGGACCAGCTGGCCTGCGATGCGTCGCGCAAGAAGGTCTATTGCTTCCTCGGCGGCCAGACGGCGGCCTATGACGTCAAAGCGAAAACCTGGAAGAACCTCAGGTCCAGGACCTCGCCGCCGCCGGCAAGTTGGGGCGCGCTGGCCTTCGACCCGGTGAAGAAGGAAATGCTGCTCTTCGGCGGCGGGGGGGTCTACGAGGGCCGGCCGGGGATGTGGGCCTACTCGCCGGAGTCCAACGATTGGCGGCGGTTGAAGCCCGGGAAGCTGCCTCCGGCGCGCTGCTGCTCGCCGCTGGCCGTGGACGCGAAGAACAGGTGCCTGGTGGTCTTCGGCGGCGATGCCCAGGACCGCCTGCTTGACGACACCTGGGTGTTCGACCTCGAAAAGCGCGAGTGGAGGCAGTCAGCAAGCAAGCTGCATCCCTCGGCGCGGGGCGGTCACGGCCTGGCCTGGGAGCCCAAGAGCGGCCTGGTGCTCCTGGCCCGAGGTTACACCCGCATCATACGCAGCGGGAACGCGGGCGGTGGCCGCCGGGTTGGATTGTCTAACGAAACCTGGGCCTACGACGTGAAGCTCGACAGGTGGCGCCGGCTGAAGGCCGACATGCCGGGACTCATTCCGCCAAAGACATGGCCGCGAATCAGCGAGACCATGGCGGCGTTTCCGGGGGGCGTCGTATTCCTGCACAACCAGACGTCCTACGGCAAGCCGGTGCTGCGCAAAACGGTGGTGCTGCGCCTCGACACCGGCAAGAACCCCTTCATGGGCGATGCGGCCGTCAGGGCCGCCCAGGCGAAGGGCGAGCCGCCGGCGCCGTTCAGCGGAAACAAGCCGCCGGAGGTGCCCGCGGCGCACAAGGCCAAGACCGTCCAGCGCCTCAAGAGCCTGCCGGCCAACACCTGGGTGCGGGCCAACCCGCTCAAGGAAACCGAGTTCAACGCATTCGGGAACATGCACTTCGACTACGCGGGCGAGCGCGCCGTCTACTGGGGCGGGGGGCACTCGGACCACCAGCAGAACCACCTAGTGTTCCGTCACGTTTGAATCTGCGGGTAGAGTCGTTTGAGTTTGATACGG
>CAZONU010000165.1:6996-10620 GCA_964581145.1 uncultured Planctomycetia bacterium | reverse complement strand
GCATGGGCATGGCGGGCACTCTGGTGAAGCGCACGGGCGGGAAATACCCCGCGCTGGTGCGTTGCGCGGCGGCGCACGGCCTGGGCTTCTGCACGGAGAGCAAGACCGCCTTCGAGACGTTGAAGAGGATGCTCGGCGACAGGGACGCGCGCGTCCGCGAGGTGGCGGTCCTCTCGCTCATAGAAATGGACAGTCCGGAGTCCATCGGGCTGCTTTCCAAGACGCTGCTCGACCCGAAAGCGGACATCGCCCTGCGCTGCGCGGCCGCCGGGGTGATCGCCCGCTTCGACATCGACGAGCTGACGGAAATCGGCGCCGACAAGCTGATTTCCGTCGCCGCCAGGGACAAGGACCCCCGCGTCCGCGCCGCGGTCGCCGAGGCGCTGGGCCAGATGGGCGGCAAGTATGGGCTCAAAATGCTCTACTTGAGCCTTACCAAGGATAATGATCGCTGGGTGCGCGCGGCTGCAGGCCGGGCTCTGGCTTCTATCGGCGTCTACGCGCGCGGGGATGGTGGCATTCCCACTCCAGCGCTCAGCCAGTACCCCGGGGTCTTGCTTTCCCAATTGCTGACTGATCCCAAGACCGACGTCGAAGTCCGCACCGCCATCGCCATCGGCATGGGCCAGGGACGCGCTCCTTTATTCGCCGCGCCGCTCGCCAAGGTGGCCCTGGACCCCAAAGAGAACTGGCGGCTGCGCAAGTACGCCGCGCGCAGTCTGGCCATGCTGGCGGACCGCGCCGGGCAGCCGGCGCTCAAGAAGCTCCTGGAGATGAAATCCGGGGGCATCACCGACATTCCGCTGCGCTACCTGGACCTGGGCGACCGCGAGAGGACCGTTGCCTATCTGGCGCCCTGGGTCACCCGCGGCCGGGGCCGCCACCAGCAATCCTGCGCCGCCGAGCGCATCGGCGAGATAGGCACCCCGAAGGGCGTGGCGCTGCTCTGCGCCGGGTTCAACGCCTTCGATAACTACACCCGCTGCACGCAGGTCTACTCCCTGCAGGCCGCCGGGGACCCGGTCACCCGCCGGACGCTCGTTGAATTGATGAAGAGCCGCCGGGCCGGCGTGCGCATGAACGCCGCGCTGGGCCTCACCGGCACGGGCGACCCCGCGGCCCTCGACGCGCTGACTGCCGCCCTCTTTGACAGCAACCACGAGGTGCGCATGGCCGCCGCCAACTCTCTGGGCAACTCGGGGGACCCGGCCGCCGCAGCGGCGCTCATAAAGATGATGCGCGAGGACAAGAACATCCGCGTCGCCCACCAGGCGCTCCGCGCCCTGCGCCAGAAGGGCTACGCCGAGCTTCCCGCGGTCAAGGAAGCCTTCGAGAAGGTCAAGGGGTCCGAGCGCGACTGCGGCGTCCCCGGCGGCGCCTCCATCTGGGAGCAAGCTGACAACAGTTGGGTGCTGCGCAAGTATTATCGCACGTACGACGACACGACCCTGCCCAACCTGACCTACGAGTCTACGATCAGCTACGACCCGCGCAGCCGGCGGATGATCCAGTGGGGCGCTCACGGCCGGCGGGCCGACGCTCCCCAGACGGGGATGACCTGGGTCCTCGACCCCCGCACGCAGCGCTGGGTCCGCCCCGCGCCTCGCGAGGAGCCGCCGGGCACCTGCTGCAACCGGGACATCGTCACCGATCCGGCCCGCAGCCTGGTGATCAGCCCCAAGAGCGGCATGGGCGGCCACGGCTGGGTGATGAGCCTGCGCAAGTACGCGGCGCGCTCGGTGCCCTGGGTCTACGACGTGAGGAAGGGGCAGTGGTACCCCATGCGCCCGGTCGCCAACCCCGGAAGCCACGGGATGGTGGCCACCTGCTACGACGCGCGTTGCGACGCGATCATCGTTCACGGGGCGCGCGAGCGGATTTACGACACGCACGCCAACACCTGGACCACCATGCGCCCGCCCGAGCCGCGGCCCCACGAGCACAGCCAGCAGCCGTCGGCCTACGACCCGGCGACAGGACGGTTCATCATGGTGGCCGACGCCGACGGCCGCGGACGCGGCCGGACCTGGGCCTATGACCTGGCCAAAAACCGCTGGACCGATCTGGAGCCCAAGAATCCCCCGCCGGCCATGCGCGTGCCCATGGTCTACGACTCGGCCAACGACGTCATGCTGGCCTTCGGACGCGGGCAAGGCGGCCGCACAGTTCACGTTTACCACCTCAGGGAAAACCGCTGGAAAAAGCTGCCCATCAGCTACCCCTCGCCCAGCTACGGGATGACCGACGCGGTCTACGATCCGGTCCACAACGTCACCTGGATGATCGGCGGCTGGGAGTGGGGCTCCAGCGGAGCGGTGACCACCCGCGAGACCTGGACCTACCGCTACCGCACTCCGGACAAGGCCAGGAAGTCCACCGCGCCGCGGGCGCTGCGGCTGGCGATTCCTGCCGCGGCCGGCCCCGCGCGCGTGGACTTGTCGTGGAAGCCGCCGGAAGCCGGCGCGCCGGGCGGCTATCACGTTTATCACGGCCTCGGCAGGAACACCTGGACGGCGAAGTGGGGGCGCCTGACCAAGGCGCCGGTCAAGGAAACCAGGTTCCAGGCCGCGGACCTCAAGGGTTACTACCGCGTCACCGCCGTGGGCGCCGGCGGCAAGGAGGGCATCCCCTCGTTAATAGTCCGGCCCCAGCCGCTGCCCGTCCGCCGGGTCTTCGCCTCGCGCGAGCTCGACGGCAGCGTGAAGCTCTCCTGGGAGCCGAGCGCCGGTCCGGCCGTGACCGGCTACGACGTCTACCGCGCGGCGGGGAAGGCGACCAACCTCTGGAGCCGGCCGTTCAGGTACAACGATCTCAGGGACAAGTTCGTCAAGGTCAACAAGAGGCAGATCAAGGGCACGTCCTTCGCTGACAGGCCCGGGAAGGCCGTGGCCCCGGCCAGTGAGACGACCTGGGCGCCTTTCTACGTTTACATCGTGCGCGCGGTGGGCCGGGCCGGCCAGAGCGGGCCCAGCCCGGCGACGCTGAGCATTCCCGCCGCGCCCGGTCCGGTGATGGTCGCGCGGCTGGGCGACGGGCGCCGGCTGATACTCTCCGAGGGCGGCGGCTCGGCGGTGCGCGGCAACCACCTCTACCGTCTGGACGTCTACAAGGGCGACCTGATCTTCCGGCAGCGCGGGGCGCCGCACCCCGGGTCGGTCTTCGTCGACAAGGAGCGCTGGCCGGTCGGCCACCGCCGGCAGTACTTCGTGATCGGCGTGGACGCGGCCGGACAGCTGGGCATACCCTCCGCGCCGGGCTGGCAGGAGGTTCCCTAGCGAACCTGAGCGGCTTCTCCCCGCGCGCGGAAGGCGCGCGGTCCGGTTCCGTGAACGCGCTTGAAGAAGCGCGAGAAGGCAAAGGGGTCCGGAAAGCCCATCTCGTAGGCGATGCGCCCGAAGTTGAGGTCCGAGTATAGCACCAGTTCGGCCGCCCGGCGCCCGCGCTCGCGGTCCAGGAAGGTCTTCAGCGCGACCCCGCCTTCCCTGCGGAACCGCGCGGAGATGTGGCTTGGCGAATAGCCCAGCTCCCCGGCCACCTCGGCAACGCTGACGTACCCGCCGCCCCGGCCGCGCACGTACTCCCGGACGCGGCTGACCAGCGAGTCGCGGTCGACCTCCTCAGGCT
>CAZONU010000165.1:0-6986 GCA_964581145.1 uncultured Planctomycetia bacterium | reverse complement strand
CCGGGATAGGCGGCCGCGAAGAGGGCCGAAATCACGCAGTCGATCATCTGACCGCGGCCGGCCGGCTCCGCGGTCAACGCCAGAAGAGCCCTCTCCAGCGCGCCGAGCGCCGGCGAGTCCCGCAGTTCCAGGCTGCGGAATTCACCCTCCGCATCGCCCGCGTTGAACTTGACGGACAGGTAGCTGATGCCCGGAGGATAGCTGAAGCCGTGCCTGACCCCCGGCGGAAAAAAGACGCAGCGCCCGGGGCGGACCTCCAGCCGCCGACCGCCCACCCGGGCACCGAAGGCACCGGCGACACCCAGCTCCAACTGCCAGAAGCCGTGCTCGTGCACCGGGACGTCGTAGGCCCGGTCGGCCGCGCCGGGGTTGACGAAGAAGTGGACGCAGAAGGGTCCGGGCGGGCCGCGCTCCGCCGGAATCATCGTTTTTGCCATGTATTCCCTTTCTTTGGCCATGTTTTCCGGCTGACGTATGGTGTATAATGACAATAACGAGCGCAAGCGCGAAACGCAAGCCCCGAAGGAGGAATCTCCGTGAAACCCCAGTCCCGACGCGCCGTGATTCTCGACGGCGCGGGGCGGATCGCCGTCCGCGAAGAGCCCATACCCGAGTTGAAGCCCGGCGCGGTGCTCGTCGAGGTCAAGAGCTGCCTGGTGAGCCCCGGCACCGAGCTGGGCGGCGTCGCCGCCCGGCGGAAGAATCCCGACGCTTCCCGTCCGCCCCGCCCCTTCGGCTACGGCAACGCCGGCGCCGTCCTCGAGGTCGGAGAGGGCTGCGAAGAGTTCAAGCCCGGTGACCGGGTGGCCTGCATGGGCGGCGGCTACGCGCTGCACGCCTCGCACGCGCTTGTGCCCCGGAACCTCACTGTGCCGGTACCCGGGGAGCTCTCTTTTGACGAGGCGGCCTTCGCGCACCTGGCGGCCACCGCGCTGTGGTCGGTGCGCCGCGCGGAGGTCGAGTTCGGCGCCAACGTGGCGGTCTTCGGCCTGGGCCTGGTCGGCCAGATGGCCGCGCAGATGGCCCGGGCCTCCGGCGGGCACGTTATGGCCGTCGACCGGCTGCCGCTGCGCCTGGAGATCGCCCGGAAGTGCGGCGCGGACCTGGCTTTTGACTTCGCCTCCGGAGACATTGAGAAGGCCGCCGCCGGGTTCACCCGCGGCCACGGGACCGACGCGGCGATTATCGCTTTCGGCGGAGACGCCACCGCGGCGATGGACTCCGCGCGCAGGATAATGAAAACCGCTCCCGACGGCCACGCCTACGGCTGTATCGTGATAGTCGGCGGCGCGCGCTTCGAGGCCCAGTTTCCGGTCAACTTCGGCAACATCGACGTGCGCGCCTCTTCCCGGCCCGGGCCCGGCTACCACGACGAGGCCTGGGAGTTCGGCCGCGACTATCCGCCGGTGTTCGTGCAGTGGACGACGCGGCGGAACATGGAGGAATGCCTGCTCTTCGCCGAGCGCGGGCGCCTGGACTACGAGGCGCTGATCACCCACCGCGTCCCGCTGGACGAGGCCCCCGCGGCCTGCGAGGAGCTCATCGCCCATCCCGACCGCGCCCTGGGCGTGATCCTCAACCCGTAGGGGCTGCGCGATGGCCAAGGGCAGCGATATCCTCGTCACCGAATGCCGGATGGGCTTCGCGGACTGCGCCTACCGCACGCCCATCAAGTTCGGCGGCCGGGCGCTGGACCGCGCCACCGTGCTGGACGTCGCCGTCCGCGCCCGCAGCCGGGATGGAAAAGAAGCCGCCGGCTTCGGCTCCATGCCCATGGGCAACACCTGGTCCTTTCCCAGCGACGCCCTTTCTTACGACGAAACATTAGCGGCCATGATCGCGCTGGCCCGGAGAATCGCGAAGCGCCTGCCGGGCGCCTCCGGCGGCGAGATGCTCGATCCCCTGGAGCACGGCGGGCTTATAGAAAAGCTGGCCTTGAAAGAGGCCGCGGAGGTCGAGCGCGAGCTCGGGCTTCCGGTGCCCATACCCAAGCTCTGCGTCCTGGTCGCCGCCAGCGCCTTCGACGCGGCGGTGCACGACGCCTTCGGCAAGGCACTTGGTAAACCTGTTTGGACGTGCTACGGCCCCGAACACCTCAACCGCGACCTGTCCGCTTACCTCGACGCCACATTTGCCGGAGAGTTCCCCGAGCGCTACCTGAGCCCCGAACCCAAACCGCGCATGCCCCTCTACCACTTGGTCGGCGCGCTGGACCCCCTGACCGACGCCGACGCGCGGCAGAAAGTCGGCGACGGCCTGCCCGAGACGCTGGGGGAGTGGATCACCCGCGACGGGCTGACCCACCTCAAGATAAAGCTGGGCGGCGAAGACCTGGCCTGGGACCTCGAGCGGGTGCTGGGCGTCGACCGCATCGCCGGAGAGTCCGCGCCGGCGCGCGACTGGAAGTACTCGCTGGACTTCAACGAGAGGTGCGCGAACGTCGATTACCTCCTGGCCTTCCTGGCGCGGCTGGAGGAGGGCTCGCCCGCGGCGCTGGCCCGCGTCGAGTACATCGAGCAGCCCACCGCGCGGGACCTCGGCGCGAATCCCGATAACAGGATGCACGCGGCCGCGCGGGTCAAGCCGGTGGTCATCGACGAGTCGCTGACCGGCTACGAGGCGCTGTGCCTGGCCGAAGAGATGGGCTACTCCGGCGTCGCCTTGAAGGCTTGCAAGGGCCAGACCGGGGCGCTGCTGGCTGCCTCCGCGGCCGCGAAGCGTGGCATGTTCGTCTGCGTGCAGGACTTGACCTGCCCGGGGGCCTCCTTCCTGCACTCGGCGGTGCTGGCCGCCCACGTGCCCGGCGCCGCCGGCATCGAGGGCAACGCCCGGCAGTACTGCCCGGCGGCCAACGCCGCCTGGCGCGAGCGCTTCCCGGCGGTCTTCAGCGTGCGCGAGGGCAGCATTGAGACCGGGTCGATTACCGGCCCGGGACTGGGCTGCGTGCCGCCGGACTTCGCCGCGCCGGGCCTGGAGCCGGCCAACTAAGGGAAAGCGGTCATGGAAATCTGCGTTTTCAGCAAGCGGCTCAAGGAGCTGGGGTTCTCGGAACTGGGCCGGGCGCTGAGGGGGATCGGCGTCGACGGCGTCGACCTGACCGTGCGGCCCGGCGGGCACGTCGAGCCGGGGGCGGCCGCCGAGAAGCTCCCCGAAGCGGTTGAGAGTCTGAGCGCAGAGGGCGTGAAGGTCGCCATGATCACCACGGGGATCACCGCGGCCGACGGTCCACATGCCCGCGAGGTCCTGGAGTCCGCCGCGCAGCGCGGCATCCGCTACGTCAAACTGGGTTACTACGGATACCAAGGGTTCGGGACCTTGCGCAAATCCATGGCCGAGGCCCGCGCCAGGCTGCGCGACTTGGCCGCGCTGGCCGGCGAGCTGGGCCTTTTCCTGGGCTGCCACAACCACTCCGGGGCCTTCATCGGCGCGCACCTCGCCCACCTGCGGGAGCTGATCGACGACCTCGATCCCGAAGCTATTGGCATCTACTTCGACCCCGCGCACGCCGTGGTGGAGGGGGCGCGCGGCGGCTGGCAGCAGGCCCTTGATGACGCTGCTGCGCGGGTGCGCATGCTGGCGGTCAAGGACTTCGCCTTGCTTCCCGGCGGCAAGCTGGACTGCGTCCCGCTGGGCCAGGGCTTGGCGCCCTGGCCGGAGGTGGTCGCCGTTCTGAAACGCATTGGAAACCAGCTCGGGCCGCTCTCCATCCACGCGGAGCCCGACCTGCCGCTCGATGAGGCCCTGAGCTGGGCCGCGGCGGACAAGGCTCGTTTCGAGGAATTCTGGGCCGCCTGAAACCGCGTCGCTCTCTCCCTGTCCGGTGCCGACGGGCTCCGCTCCTTCGCTCGGAGCGCTTGACAACCTCATCCCGCAAGCTAAACTAGCATATCAGGAGACTTTGCGGCTTTCCTCACCCCCCTGCGGAGAGGTTCAGCGGTGCCTGAGGAAACGACCAAGCGCGTCCTGATCGTCGAAGACGAGCCGCCCATGCGCAAGCTGCTCGTCAAGATACTCTCCAAGACCGGCGAGTACGACGTCTTCTCCGCGGGGGACGGGCCCGAGGCCATCGCGGCCTTCGAGAAGGAGGGCCCCTTCGACTTGGTCTTCTGCGACATCCAGATGCCGGGCATCTGCGGCGACGAGCTGGTCGAGCGCCTGCTGGACCGCTGGCCGCACACCGCCATCGTCATGCTCACCGCCCTGCGCAGCGACGAGGCGGTGGTCAAGTGCCTGGAGCGCGGGGCGCTGGACTACCTCACCAAGCCCATCGACGTGGCCAAGCTGCTGCGCGCCGCGGAGCGCGCCCTGGGCCGCCGCAAGCAGATGCCCGTGGAGCTCGGGGAGGTGGAGGTCAAGAGCGAGGTGCGCGGCTGGGTGGAGCTCACCGCCCCCAGCCACTTCGAGTACGTCGAGCGCTTCCAGCGCTTCATCCAGCAGCTCTACGAGAGCGCCATGGGCCGCGAGGACGTCGAGGACGTGCGCGTGGCCATCGACGAGATCGGCCAGAACGCCGTGGAGTGGGGCAACCGCGAGGACAGCTCCAAGCACATCCGCCTCTCCTACTGCATGTTCAACGACCGGGTGGTCTTCAAGATCGAAGACGAGGGCGAGGGCTTCGACATGAAGAAGCTCAAGGACCCCTCGCGCGACCCCCTGACCCACATCATGGAGAGAGTCTCCGACGGCAAGCGCATGGGCGGCTACGGCATCTTCATGAGCAAGAGCATCATGGACGACATCGTCTACTCCGAGCGCGGCAACGTGGTGGTCATGACCAAGCTGTTCGCCTCGGCCAAGAATCCGCGCAAGAGGCCCCAGCCCGGCGAGAGCTCCGACGGAGGCGGCTAGTGGCCGCGCCGGCTGCGCCAGCGCCCGCGGGCCCCGCCCGGGTCCTGGTTATCTTCGAGTCCCGCGCGGTCCGCGAGACCGTATCACTGCTGGACTTCGGCGAGGACTTCGAGGTGGTCACCGCCGATGGCGGGGAGGAGGGCCTGGCGGCCATCGAGAGGGAGGCGCCGGACCTGGTGGTGGTCTCGGCGGTGGCCGGCCAGGAGCGCGCCCGCGAAATGGTCGAGGCCGCCAAGGAGCTTTCCGGCGGCGACTACCTGCCGGTGGTGGTCGTCTCGGTGCGCTTCGATCCCGCGGAGCGCGAGCTGGCCTACCGGGCCGGCGCCGACGAGTGCCTGGAGCTGACCGCCGGCGACGACGACTATCCCTGGCGGCTGAAGGCCCTGGCCCGCTCGGGGCAGGCCTTCCGCGAGGCCCGGGCGCGGGCCCGGGCCGTCGAGGAGCGCGCCCTGGCGCTGGCCCGGGCCAATGCCGAGGCCGGCCAGTTCATCCTGGAGGTCGAGGAGCGCGACCGGCGCATCCAGGAGCAGCAGAAGGAGCTGGCCGAGCGCGCCCGCCGCCTGGCTCAGGCCAACGCCGAGGCCGGCCGGCTGATCCTGGAGGTCGAGGAGAAGGACCGCCGCCTGGAGGCCCAGGCCGCCCAGATCGAGAAGCACCTGGCCGCCCTGCGCCGCGACCTGGCCATCGCCGCCGACCTGCAGATAAACCTGCTCCCCGTGGAGCACCCCAACGTGCGCGAGTTGCGCCTTTTCAACCGCTTCCTGCCGGCCACCGAGCTGTGCGGCGACTACTACGACTACATCCTGCACCCCGACGGCGATTTCGACGTGGTGGTCGCCGACGTCACCGGGCACGGGGTGGCCTCCGCCCTGGTCAGCGTGCAGATCCGGGCCATCACCCGCAGCCGCGGCCGCTTCGAGAAGAGCCCGGCGACCGTGCTCCGGCACCTCAACGAGTTCATGATCTCGAACTTCAACCGGCAGTTCTTCATGACCATGTTCTACCTGGCCTACCGCGCCGCCGGCCGGGATTCGCCGCGGCTGCTCTATGCCGGGGCCGGGCACACCCCGCCGCTCCTGGTCAATGCTGACGGGCGCGCCCGGGAGATCCGCAGCCAGGGCCTGCCCCTGGGCGTGGACATCGGTGCCGAGTTCGCCGAGGACCATTTGGAACTGGCCCCCGGCGACCGCCTGCTGGTCTACACCGACGGGCTGGTGGAGGTTTACGACGGCAGCCGCCAGCAGTGGGGACCGGACGGGCTCAAGCGCGCGCTGTTGGAGGCCTCCAGCCTGGCCGGCCGCGAGGTCATCGACAAGCTGCTTCGCGAGGCCCGCTACTTCGGCGGCCAGCGACCCTTCGACGACGACGTCACCGTGGTGCTCGTCGAGCGCTCCGGAGAGGGCCGGGGGGAACTATGAGCGCGGCCATTGACCCCCGGGATCTCGAGCGCCTGCTGGCCGGCGCCGAGGCCCTGCCGCCCTGCCCCGCGGTGCTGGCCAAGGTCGCCGAGGTCTGCCGGGACCCGGCCTCCAGCGCGCGGGACCTGGGCAACGTCATCGCCACCGACGAGGCCCTGACCAGCCGGCTGATCAAGCTGGTCAACTCCGCCTACTACGGGTTGCGCGGGACCATCTCCACGGTGACCCAGGCGGTGGTGGTCCTCGGCTACCGCGAGATAAAGAACATGGTCTACGCGGTGGGCGCCGAGAACGTCTTCCTCAGCGGCGGCGCCCCGGGGGGCATAGACGTGCTGGCCCTCTGGGACCACAGCCTGCAGGTGGCGGTGCTGGCCCGCGAGCTCTGCTACCGCCTGCGCTACCCGATACCCGAGGAGGTCTTCGTCTCCGGGATCGTCCACGACATCGGCCAGGTGGTGATGAACCACCTGCTGGGCGCCGAGTACCGCACGTTCCGCGAGGGGACCTGCGCCGCGGGGCGGGACTTGGCCGCCGCCGAGGTCGAGCGCTTCGGGGTCAGCCACCCGGAGATCGGCCGGCGGCTGGCCGAGAACTGGAACTTCCCGGAGTCGCTGCAGGCGGCGGTGGCCTTTCACCACCAGCTCCCCGAGAGCGAGGAGGGGAAGGGGCCCTCCGGCATCGCCCCCTTCGTCCTGGCCGGCAACCAGGTCACCGTGGTCC
>CAZONU010000164.1:5085-10641 GCA_964581145.1 uncultured Planctomycetia bacterium | reverse complement strand
GTGGTCTCCGCCGACTTGATCCCCGAGCGGCTTGCGCTCGTCGAAAGGCTTTTCGCGGAGCGCGCCCGCGCGCGCGGCGTCGAGCTCCACGTCGTGAACGCGAAGGAGAAGGACATCGCCGGGTTCGTCGCCGGGCTCACCGGCCAGCGCGGCGCCGACGACGTGATCGTGGCGGTGGGCTCGCGGCCGGCCATCGAGAGCGCCCCGGCGCTCTGCGGGCGCGGGGCGGTGCTGAACCTCTTCGGCGGGCTCAAGAGGGGCGAGGACCTGGTGGAGCTCGACACCGGCGCGGTGCACTACCGGGAGATCGTGGTCACCGGCTCCAGCGGCGGCTCCCCGTGGGACCTGGCCCGCGCGCTGGAGCTGATGGCCGCCGGCGAGATCGAAACCGCCGCGCACATCACCCGCATCGGCGACCTGGAGCACACGCCTGAGCTGATTGCGAAAATCAAGGCCCGGGAGCTCGACGGCAAGGCGATAGTCTACCCCCATCGCCGGACGGACGAGGTCCTCGCCGTCGAGCGCTGGACGGCCGCGGACGAGAAGAGCTACCTGTCGGGATGACATGCCCCTGACCGGCGAGCGCACCCTGGTCAACTTCGGCTTCGGGGCCATCGGCGCCGGGCTTTTCCTATACGAGGCCTGCGAGTCGGGAAATTTCGGCCGGCTGGTGGTCGCCGAGGTGGTCCCCGAGGTGATAGAGACTCTGCGCGCGGCCGGCGGCTTCTGCTCCGTAAACATCGCCCGCGCCGACCGCGTCGAGGCCGCCCGCGTCGGGCCGGTTGAAGTTTACAATCCCAACGTCGCAGAGGACCGCGGGAAGCTGATTGCCGCGATTTCCAACGCGGAAGAGATCGCCACCGCGGTGCCCAGCGTGGACTGTTACGCGTTACAGCGCGAGGGCAGCCTGCACCGCGTCCTGGCCGCGGGCCTGAATCTCAAAGTCCAAAGCGGCGGCCCGCGCGCGGTCGTCTACGCCGCCGAGAACCACAACCGCGCCGCGGAGATCCTCGAGGAGCAGGTGCTCGCGGAAGTGAGCGCGGACGCGCGGCAGGCGGTCCGTGCGCGCGTCGGGTTCCTCAACACGGTGATCGGCAAGATGAGCGGGCTGGCCGCGGACCCCGGGCGCGGGGGGCTGGCCCCGGTGGCGCCGGGCAGCGGGCGCGCCTTCCTGGTCGAGGAGTTTAACAGGATTCTGGTATCGGCGCCGCGCTTTGACGCGCCGTTCGAGCGGGGCCTTGCCGTGTTCGAGGAGAGGGGCGACCTCCTGCCCTTCGAGGAGGCCAAGCTCTTCGGGCACAACGCGGCCCACGCGCTGGCCGGGTATCTCGGCGCGCAGTTGGGCGTCGGGAAGATCGCCGATCTGCGCGAGGTCGCCGGCTTCATGGCCTTTTTGCGGGAGGCATTCATAGAGGAGTCCGGCGAGGCGCTGGTGAAGAAGCACGCGGGCGTCGACCGGCTCTTCACGCCGGCCGGCTACGCGGCCTACGCCGCCGACCTGCTGGCGCGGATGACCAATCCGCACTTGGGCGACACGGTGGAGCGCGTGGCGCGCGATCCGCACAGGAAGCTCGGCTGGGACGACCGCCTGATCGGCACCGTGCGCCTGGCGCTCGGTCAGGGAATCCTCCCGCGGCGCTTCGCGCTGGGCGCGGCGGCGAGCTTTGCCTTCTTGGACGCGGGCGCCGTTGAGGAACCCGCCCGGCTCGAAATGCTGGCCCGCTCGCTGTGGGAGTCAGCAAGCCCCGAAGCCGGAGAGATCGAGGCGGTCCTGGAGATCCTTGAAGCGGGCCGCGGGGCGCTCTTGACGTGGAAAGAAGCGGGCTTCCCGGAGCTGCCCGCGTTTCTTGTCGTCCAACGGGAGTTAGATCTTTGATCACCGTCAAGCCGACCGAGACGCGCTTCGTGGATCTTCACCATGAAGAGTGGGGGCTCGACTGGGCAATCCAGCTTCCCGAAGCTGCGGGCTGCGCCGCCGGTTCGGTAATGACCTGGCCGAAGCTGCGTCCCGAGTGGAAGCGGGATTCCGAGAACGCCTGGCACTACGAGTGGCGCACGACCCCGCAGTACATTCGCGAGCAGCAGGGGTTCGGCCACAAGGACGACCAAGGCAACCCCATCCGCCGGAAGTTTGCCCTTGGCCTGGCGCTCCGCGCCGAGATCGAGGGCGGGGATTCCGAGGTGGCGTTGCGCTTGTCCCTCACCAACGAATCGGCCCGGCCTTTCACGGAAGTGTCTTCCGAGGGCGGCTGCCTGCAGGCGCGCAATGGCGATTTCGCGGGCGAGAACGAAGTGGGGCGCTGCTTCGTCCTCAGCGATGGTCGGGGCGCCTGCATGCGGGACCTGCACCGCACCCGGCCGGTTCGCTGCCGGTACTGCACCGACGCCGTTGACATTGAGAGGTCAAAGACAAGCGACTACGAGTGGTTCTGGGGTTGGAGCTCCGAACTCGTGGACTCCCCGGTCTGCGTCGGGATGACCTCGCGTGACGGCTCGAAGGCCGTGGCTTTGGGCTACGAGGGCTCAAGGGCCGCCTCGCAGAACGCGGATGACCACCACTGCCTGCACAGCCACCCGTCCTTCGGAACGATCGGCCCGGGCGAAAGCGTGACCCGCCGGGGATGGATACTCTTCGGGGACGACATCGAGCGGCTGCTGGGCGACTTGAGCACGCGCTTGCAGGAGGGGGGTGCCGCGTGACGAATTCCGCGGAAGTCAAGGTCCGCTGGGAGGAGATGTTCCCGGACGAGTTCCTGGAGCTCCGCGACCGCCACCCGGTCTGCTACATGGCCTACGGCCTGGCCGAGCCGCACGGCGCGTACAACGCGCTGGGACTGGACTACCTCAAGGCCCGGGCGCTGCTGGAGCGCGCCGCACGCGAGCACGGCGGGATCCTCGCACCGCCCTTCGCCTGGCACGTGCAGGAGCGGCCCCAGTTCGACTGGACGGCCTGGCGCGGGGTGAAGCAGCCGGCCTGCAGCTCGATCCCCGCGGACCTCTTTCTGCGAACAGTTCTCTACAACATCCGCGCGATTGACGCGCGCGGCTTTCGCGCGGCCATTCTGGTTACCGGTCATTACGGCGGCCTGGAAAATGACATTCGCCTGCTGTGCGAGTACTACCTCCGGCGCAGCGGCTCGCCGCTCAGGCTGCGCGCGTGCTCCGACGGCGAGCTGATCCGCTTCGAAGACTATCACGGAGATCACGCGGGGATCTGCGAGACATCACAGCTCATGGCGCTGAGACCCGAGCTGGTCGATCTTTCCCGGAGAGAAAGCGAATCGAAGACCGGCCCCTGGGCGGGCACCGACTTCCCCCTGGCGGGCGGTCGCGCCCCCAGCGCGGAACTCGGCGGGAAGATAGTGGCGTCGCAGGTCCGGGAGCTCGGCCGCCTGGGCGCCGAACTGCTCGCTTCATACGAACCGAACCCCGACTGGCGGCCGCCCAACTTGACCGAAGCCGAGAGCATCTGGCACCGCTTCGAGCAGTTGACCTCCAAGTACTGGTGGCTGTCGCGAACGCTCGACGAGTGGCAGCAGGGGGTCGAGACCGAGTTCCCGGGCTGGGAATCGCTGGGAGAGTGAACCATGACGTTTCCGCTGAGCTTCTGCCCGCACGGCGAAGAAGTCCTGAAGCGCCTGCGGCGGCTTTACGTCGAACGTGACGGCGGCCTGGCCTGCGCGGCGATGGGCGTTCCCAGCCCGGCGCTGGAGCGCTTCGCCGCTCAACATGTCGAGGGTCATTGCGATTATCCCGACCCGCGCGAGCGCGCCGCCTTCTGGGAGGAGCTCCTGGCCGAGCGCGCCGCGGTCCGCGACGACACGGTGCCCAGCGCGTACCTCAGCGAGATGGACCAGGGGCTCTACGGGGGGCTCGTGGGCGGAGACGCCCGCTTCGCCTGCGACCCGGCCACCGGGTGGATCTCCTCGATGGTCCCGCCGCTGCTCGGCGACTGGTCGGAGTTCGACGCGCTTTCCTTCAACACCGAGCACCCCTGGTGGAAGCGCTACCGGGACCAGATGGACGTCTTCGTCGAGGCCGCGCGCGGCAAGTTCGGCCTCAGCCACTTCATACTCATCAACGGGATGAACTTCGTCTTCGAGCTGGTCGGCGCCACCGAGGCCTACACCATGCTCATCGACAAGCCCGACGAGGTCCGTCGCGCGTTCGAGCTTTCCTTCGAGGTCAACCTCGCGGTCCAGAAGGCCTTTTTTGAAGAGGTGAGTTTGCTGGAAGGCGGCACCTGCGGATTCGGCGTGCAGTGGCTGCCCGGGCGGGCGATCTCCGAAAGCGTGGACCCCTTTCACATGACATCCGTTGATTATTTCGAAGAATGGGGAAGGGGCGCCCTGGAACGCATCTTCGCCGAGTTCGACGGCGGGGTCACCCACATCCACGGCAACGGCCGGCACCTCTTGGGGGCGGTCTCGACGGTGAAGGGACTCAAGGCCATGGCCCTGGGCGACGACCGCGGCTTTGATCTCGCGTTTGACATCCTCGGGGAAGTCCGGCCCGGGGTCGGCGATATGCCGCTGACCTGCTCCGCGCCCTTCGAGGAGTTTAAGGCGCGGCTGGAGTCCGGGAAGCTGCCCGGCGGGGTCTTCTACCAGGTGACCGGCGCGCCGGACATTGAGACGGCCAACCGGGTCATGGAGAAGGTGCGGGCGTACCGGGCCTAGTCAACTGGTCCGAATATGAAATCCAGCGCGTTCCGACTGCCGACCTTCGCGCGCAGTTCGGGACTTAACGCGTTCAGCGCCGCGACCTCGTCCTCGTAGGTGGCTTTGTAGTTGAAGTCCCTGAACTGGCCCTCGCCCTGCTTGCGGCGGCATATGTACGAGTAACAGGGCGCGTCCGAGCCCCAGATTATCATGTCCGCGAAGCGCTCCGCGAGGACGCGCATCACCGCCAGGTGGTCTGAGTAGTCCGCGTCGATGAGCGTCTCGCGCGCGATCTCGCCCTTCTCGGCGAGCTCGCGGACGAGCTCCACCTGTATCTTCATCGCCGCGGTGTCCACCCAGACGTTGGGGGCGGCCGCGGCCTTTTCCAGATACTCCTCGTGATAGAGCAGGCAGTGGGCCAGGCAGAAGCGCAGCCCGGGGCGGGACTCGACGACCTTGAAGATGTCCCCGGCGTGGGAGTACTCGTCGGCCACTGTTGAAACGTGAAAGAGCAGCGCCAGCCCGCGCTCCTCGGCCCAGTCGACGAGCGCCGCCCCCGCGCCCAGCAGCTCCAGCGCCCGCGACTGGCAAATTACCGGGTTAATCTTGATCCCGTAAATCGGGTAACGCTTCTCCAACTCGTTCAGCTCGCGGAGCTGCGCCTCGACCGCGCGCGCGGGGTCGACGCTCACGAAGGGCAGAAAGCGGCCGGAGTTCTCCGGGCAGTAGTCATAAACCTCGCGCATCACCAGGAGGTTTTCGGCCGCGTAGGGCGCGATCCCTGCCGGGTCCCGGGCGGGGACCGCGTTGCCTTTTCGCAACTCAACGGGGTCGAAGTAAAGGTCCGCGGTGAAGGGGAAGACCACGGCCATGTCCACGTCGCAGGCTTTCAGGC
>CAZONU010000164.1:0-5075 GCA_964581145.1 uncultured Planctomycetia bacterium | reverse complement strand
AGGGCTTCGGCGGTGGCCGCGAAGGGATGCTCGCCCAGCGCGTAGGACTTGAGGCTGACGCCCAGGTGGGTGTGGGCGTCAATCGTCCTGCCGGCCAGCTCGGAGCGTTTTCTTTTTGTTAGGGCCAAGGATGGGCACCCTCCCAAGGAGGGGGGTCCAGGCGCAGGGGCACGTCGAAGTCGTAGTCGTCGGCCACCTTGCCGAGGACGTTGAGGTCGCTCCTGAGGATTTGCAGTATCGAGGCCGGCACCAGCGGGGTCACCGGCCCGTGCGCGGCCAGCCGGGTGATGAAGCGCTGCCAGGCGAAGCCGCCCTCCGCGCCGGTGTTCCAGAAGCTGACCAGCCTGCTGTTCTTGAGGTCCCGCGGCCCCACCGTGTAGGCCTTGGGCGGCACGTAGGACCAGTCCCCCGCGCGGCCGTTGTCGCAGTAGACGCAGCTCTGCATGATGGTGATGGGGTGCAGTTCCACCAGCCGCGCGCCGGCTTCCAGATAGGCGTCGATGTCCCCGCCGAACTCCTCGCCGAGGTGCGACTCGAAGAAGGCCACGTGCCCGCACCAGCCGATGCCCCCGTAGCAGACGTCCGCGCCGCCGAGGTCCTCGATCATCTTGCTGTAGTCGTTCACGTTCTTCTTCTCGGGGAAGTGAATCTGGCTCTCGGGCATGCGCAGCTTCTCGTCGATCTTGCTGAAGAGGTCGCGCCACATCCAGTAGCGGAAGCCCCCGCGCCAGTCCGCCGGCGCGGAGTTGCCGTCCGCGTCGGCCCACTCGTCCATGTTGAAGGTGTGCACGTGCTTGCAGTCGAGATCCATCGTGTTAATCAGGTGCGCCAGCCAGCGGTAGTTGGGCCAGGGCGCCGGGAGAATCACCACGAACTTGCGGCCCTCCTCGGCGGCGCGCTTGATGCCGCTTACTGCATGGGTGACGAACTGGAAGAGCATGTTGCCGGGGTCGTCGATTATGCGGATCTTGAAGCTCCCGTTGGGATGCCTGCAGAGGTCCTCGCGCTTTATCTTCCTGACCCGGTCGCAGACCTCCCGGTCGCGGAAGGAGAGAAAGTGCGCGGGCTCGAACTTCCACTCGGCGGACATGGGCGCCTCCTTTCGATTGCGTGCGGACGCGGGGATTATCCGATGCCCTCGCGCGCGATTCAAGTCCGCCCGGTGTTCGTTCGCACATTCGCCTCAATAGCAGGCCGGCGCCGGCGCGCTACTTCTGCACGCCTGTTCGCGCCAGGCGCAGCACCCAGGTCGAGCCGTTCCTGTTGAAGAGAACCACCGCGTCGCGGGCCGCGTCGTAGGCCGCCGCGGCCTCGGCGGCCGGCGGGCCCTTGGCGGTCTTCACCCGGGTCCAGCGCTCCGCGGCGGTCTCCAGCACCCAGAGGTCGCGCTCCCCTTTTACGGCCAGGGTGCCGCCGGTCACCACCACCGCGCCGAGCTTGTCGTGCCAGACCAATCTATGGTACTGGCGCTTCGGCGGACTCTTCGCCGGGCGCAGGCGGCGCCACTTCTTGATGCGGGGATCGTAAGTGTGGGTCTCGTCCGCGCCCGCGCCCGACCCGCCGAAGACGACGAAGACCTTGGCCTTACGATCATAAACCACCCCGCCGTCGAGGTAGCCGCGGTCGGCGTGCGGCGGGGTGGGCAGTTTCTCCACCTTGCCGCCCGCCGGGTAGTAGAAGTACGCCGCCCGGCCGCCCTGGTAGAGCCTGATCACCCGCCGGCCGTCGGGGTCGTAGGCCCAGCCGCTGCGCACGTTCCCCGAGCGCCAGTTGGGCATGCCCGCGGGCAGGCCGTGATTCTTCCAGGTTCTCGAAGCGGGGCTGTAAGCCCAGCAGAAATTGGAGTCCATGACCCAGTAGACGTCGCTGCCCGAGTCGTAGAGCAGGCTGTAGAAGTGGAGGCTGCGGGGACGCGGGCGCCCGCCGGCCGCGCCGTAGTCGTTCTTCTCCAGCTGCGTCCAGCGCCCGGCCGCCAGGTCCAGCGACCAGAGGTCGTTGGTCCTGCTGCCCCCGAAGAGCACGCAGCGCTTGCGCTTGGCGTCGTAGGCCAGGCCGCTGGTCGCGCGGATGCGGCCCTTGGGCTTCTCCCCCGCGAGCTTGAGCTCGCGCCAGTCCGCGCGGAAGGCTGAGGCCGGCGCGGCGCGCGCCGCCAGGCGAGCCAGCTCGCCCTCCAGCCAGGCTTTGTCCAGCTTGCCGGTCACCCGGACGTTGTCATAGGAAGCGTGGGTGTCGAAGGCCCACAGGCCGACCCGCCCGTAGGGGTAGGTCTTGTCCTTGTGGTTGAGGACCAGGCCGCCCACCCGGCCGGTGAGCTGGCCGTCGCGGTAGCTGAGCGACATTGACCCGCGCCTGGCCGCGGCGAAGGGCGAAGCCTGCTTCTTGCCGAAGGTCTTCCACTTGCCGGCGATGTAGCGCTCCACGTAGGACTGCTTGCCGCCCTGTAGGCCGAAGAGGTTGTACCAGTTGCCGCTATCGTCGGCGCAGACCAGCACGGTGACGTCGCCCAGCCCCTCGCCCTCGAAGGCGAAGTCCGCGCCGATGGTCATGGACTTGAACATGCCGGTCAGCAGCGCGCAGCGGCCGGTGCGGACCAGGTGCAGGCGGCCCTTCTCGATCTTCATGCTTCGGCCGGTCCTGGCCCCCGCCGCGAAGTGGCTCAGCGTCCAGTCCTCCAGCTGGGCGGGGTTCTCGAAGTCGTAGAGCAGCTCCACCGTCCGGGTCCGGGGATCGAAGCTGACCACCTTGCCGCGGTAGAGCTTGCGCACCTTGGCGGTGACTCCCTCCGGGCTGGCCTCGATGGCCGCCCGGGCCAGCCCTTTCAGCTTTTCGATCTGCTTCGCCTGGTCCTTCGCGAACTCCGTCTTGCCGTGGGCCTCCGCGAACTCCTCCAACGCGGCCAGCAGTTTCTTGGCCCCGGCCAGGTCGTACTTCTCGCGAACCTCCACGCCCTTCTCCCAGGCGGCCTTGGCGGCGGCCTCGATCTCGCCGAGCTTGAGGACGTCTATCTTCGCGCGATACCTCTCGGCCAGGGGGTGCTTCCCGGCGGCCGCCAGCGACTTGGCCGCTCCCGCGTAGTCCTTCGCGCTCATGGCCAGGAGCGCCGCGGCCAGCTGCCCGTCGGCGCCGGCCGGTTTGAAGGCCGGCAGCAGGCGGTCGAGCTCCCCGGGGGCCAGGTCCGCGAACTTGATCGCGTAGCCCACCTTCCTGACCTGGCCCATCATGCGGTACTCGCGCTCGACGAAGAGGCCGTCGGCCAGCAGCTTCTTGACGGTGACCCGGTGCACCGACTTGTCCCGCTTGGTGAGCACCACCTTCTGTCCGGGCAGCGTGGCCAGGTGGCCCTTGCGCGCCCTGGTGAACCCGGCCAGCTCCGCGGCGATCTTCTCGGCGGCGGTGAACTCCGCGGCGACCAGCGCGACGGTCTCGGCCCCCAGCTTCTTCCTCTGCCCGGCGAGGAGCTTCTCGGCGCCGGCGTAGTCCGCGCCCAGGACCAGCTCGTCGAAGCGCGCCAGCGTCTCCTTCAGGCGCTCGCGGGCCTGGGCTCGCAGGCGCTTCTCGGCCAGGGCGGCGACGTTGTCCTTCTCCTTCTCCAGGCGCGCGCGCAGCGCGGCCAGCTTGCCGGCCAGCTTGGCGTACTTGATTTCCGAAACCTTGGCCAGCTCGGCCAGGCCCTTCTCCGGCTCGCCCGCCGCGGAGAGCTTCTCCGCTGCGGCCAGCGCCGCGCCGATCTTCTCCCCGGCGGACTCGGCCAGCGCCTTCGCCGCCTCCCGGTAGCGCGGCTTCAGCAGCGCCGCGAGCTTCTCCGGCGGCTCTCCGTAGGCGGCGACGGCCGCGTCGCAGTCGCCGGCGGCGGCCAGGGCGTCGGCCTTCCTCTTGACCGCCGCGAAGGCCGCGTCGGCGGCGGCCGCGCGGGCCTTCTCCACGGCCTTGACCGCGTCGCCGGCCTTCATGCTCCAGACCGTGCCCGTCGCGGAGCCCTCGACCTGCTTGAACTTGGCGATGGCCGCGGCGTAGTCCCCGGGATTCTTCTTCCAGTACTCCTCCGCGTAGTTGAACATCTCCTCGAAGTTCTTCTCTTCGGGCGGCTCTTCGGGCGGCGGCTTTTCCTCCGGGGGCTTCTCGGGCGGCGTCACCTTCTCCGGGGGCTTCTCCGGCGGCGGGGTATCGTTCCGGGTCAGGGCCCAGACGCCCAGGCCGGCGAGGAGCAGCACGCCCGCGGCGATGCCGGCCAGGGCCGGCAGCGGCAGGGGCAGGCGGCGGCGCTCCTCGACGGGCTCCTCCCCGCGGGTGGTGCGGCCGCGGCGGCGCACCGCGCTGACCGCGCGCGTGCGGCGGGTGTCGCGGGCGCCCTTGACGGTCAGCGCCCGGACCGGGGCCTTGCCGCTGATGACCAGCTCGAGGTCCTCGATCATCTGCGCGGGGGTCTGGTAGCGCCCGGCGCGGTCCTTGACCATGGCCTTGGCGATCAGCCGGGAGGTATGCTCGGATATCTCGGCGTTGACTTCCCGCGCGGCCGGCGGCTCCTCGGTGAGGTGCTTGCTCATGACCACCGCGGCGCTGGGGCCCTCGAAGGGCGTGTGCCCGGTGACCAGCCGGTAGAGCGTGGCGCCCAGCGAGTAGATGTCCCCGCGGATGTCCACGTCGGCGGCGCCGCGGGCCTGCTCGGGGGAGACGTAGTGGGGGGTGCCGACCATCGTCCCGGCCTGGGTGATGTGGGTCTCCTCGCCGGTCTGCCGGGCCAGGCCCAGGTCGGTGAGCTTGACGGTGCCGTCCTCGGTGACCATGACGTTGTCGGGCTTGACGTCCCGGTGGATGATCCCGTGGGTGTTGGCGTACTCCAGGGCGCGGGCCAGCTGCAGGGCGACGCCCAGCGCGCGGCCTTCCTCGAGGGTCCCTTCCTCGGCCAGGATCGCGGTGAGGTTACGCCCCTCGACGAAGTCCATGGCCAGGTAGTGGTAGTCGCCCGACTCGCCGACGTCCAGGGCGCGGACGATGTTCTCGTGGTCGAGCTGGCCGGCCAGGCGGGCCTCGCGGACGAAGCGGCCCACGAAGTCCTGGTTGCGGGCGAGATTCCG
>CAZONU010000163.1:8242-10699 GCA_964581145.1 uncultured Planctomycetia bacterium | reverse complement strand
CTTCAAAATCGGGCGCGCGACGATGCGGGGGCTGCACCGCACCTACGGCGAGGGGCGCGCCGGGGAGCTCCTCGCGCTGGTCGGCAGCCACGGACACGTGGAGATCGCCGCCAGCGGCGGAAGCGCGGCCGAGTTCCTGGAGGCCCGCCGGGGCACGGAGCTGACGGTGACCGGTGGCTGAGCAGAAGCGCCTCCTGGTGATCGGCTGCGAGGTGCTGGCCAGGGAGCTGCAGTTCGTCGCGGCGGGCGCGCCCCGCCCCGTGGACCTGAAGCTGCTCACACAGGGGCTCCACGGAGTGGAGAAGCCGGGCATGGCCGAGGACATCCAGAAGCACATCGACGCGGCCGACCCCGCGCTCTACGACGCGGTCGCCCTGGCCTACGCGCTCTGCAACAACGGCGTGGTCGGCCTCGCCGCCCGCAGCCTGCCCGTAACCATCCCCCGGGCCCACGACTGCATCGCGCTGCTCCTGGGCTCGCACGCTCGCTACCAGCGGGAGTTCGAGGGCGAGCCGGGCACCTACTACTTCAGCCCCGGCTGGCTGGAGCGCGACAGGGCCGACATGATGTACCCTCCGTCCGGCCCCCGCGTCACCGAGGTCCTGGGCATGGACAGGAGCCACGCGGAGCTGGTCGCCCGGTACGGAGAGGAGAACGCCGAGTTCATCCGGGAGCAGCTCAAGGGCGGCCTGGAGCACTACACCCGCGCGGCCTACATCGCCCCGCCCTTCGCGGTGCCGGGGGGCTTCGAGGCCTCCGCGCGCGCCCGGGCCGACGAGCACGGCTGGAAGTACCAGCGCCTGGAGGGGGACCTCGCGCTGCTAAAAAAGCTGCTCCGGGGCGACTGGCCGCCGGAGGAATTCCTGGTGCTGGAGAGCGGCCAGCGGCTGGCCGCCGGCGACCCCGGCGCGGACATCATGCGCGGGGAGGATCCATGTTGAGAGTGGGAAAGGTCGAGGTGCTCCGCGCCGACGACGGGCTCTTTTACCTGGACGGCGGGGCCATGTTCGGCGTGGTCCCCAAGGTGCTCTGGGAGCGGGAGCACCCCGCCGACGAGCGCAACCGCATCCGCATGACCTGCAACTGCTACGTCATCAGGACCGGCGGGAAGACCGTCCTCGTCGACGCCGGCATGGGCCGGGCCTGGGACGAGAAGGGCATGGACATCTACGGCCTGGACGCGTCCGCGCCCACGCTGCTGGACAGCCTCGCCGCGCTGGGCCTCGCGCCGGAGGAGATCGACGTCGTGCTCCTCACCCACCTGCACTTCGACCACTGCGGCTGGGCCACGCGCCCGGACGGCGCCGGCGGCCACGCGCCGACCTTCCCCAACGCCGAGTACCTGGTTCACGAGCTGGAATGGGAAGACGCTCACGACCAGGGGCTCCGCGCGCCGGCCAGCTACCTGGAGCACCTCTACGATCCGCTGGAGGCGGCCGGGCGGCTAGGCCTGCTCTCCGGGGAGGGCGAGCTCCCCGTGGCCGAAGGGCTGGTGGCCATCACCACCGGCGGCCACACCCGCGGGCACCTGGCCTGGCGGATAGACTCGGAGGGCGAGACCGCGCTGGGGCCCAGCGAGCTCTGCCCCCTGGCCGCCCAGCGCCGCCCGCGCTGGATCATGGCTTACGACCTCTACCCCCTCCAGACCCTGGCGGCCAAGCGCCGGCTGCTGGGCGCGGCCGAGAAGGGCGGCTGGCCGCTCTTGATCAACCACGACCCGGCGACGCCCGCCGGCCGCCTGGTGCGCTCCGGCCCCAAGAAGCTTGACTTGGAACCCCTGGAGGTTTAGAAGAGATAGCGCGCTTACCGGAACGGGGTACGCTTTTCCGCCCCCGCAGCGAGGGACTCGAATGACTAAGCGACTTTCCCTGCTCCTCCTCTCCGGCCTGCTGTGGGCCGCGCCCGCTCCCGCCGGGGAGAGCGCCGCCCCGGCGCCCAAAGCGACTCCGGCACCCAAGACCGAGCCGGCGCCCAAAGCAGCTCCTGCACCCAAGGCCGCCCCGGCGCCCAAGGCGGAACCCGCGCCCGCCCCCGCGCCGATGCTTTTCCCCGGCGGAGGCCTCCGCGCCGTCCGGGCCGACCCCAGGGAGTTCGTCGAGTCGCTTTACAGGACTGTTGAGGGCCCCAAGGGCGACCCGCGTCGCCTGGCCGCGGCCGTCGACACCAACCTGCTCCTGGAGCGGGCCACCTCGGGAATTTCCCCCCGCCCGCCGCAGGTGTGGCTGGACGCGGCCCGGGAGAGATTGGCCATGGGGGGGCTGGTCGCCGTCCGGGCCCTGTTCCCCGGCGTCCCCCGCGGCGCCTGGGTGATTTCCCCCCGGGTGGTGGGCGTGCGCACCGAGGAGGGGGGGCGCGCGGTCGCCACGGTGCGCTTCTACCGGCTCGACCGCCGGAGGGGCGACGCGCCGCCCACGTGGCACCAGGGCACGGTGGTCTTCGGCTCGGCGGACGGGTGGG
>CAZONU010000163.1:478-8232 GCA_964581145.1 uncultured Planctomycetia bacterium | reverse complement strand
CGGCTTTACCGCAGAACAGACAGCCATCATCGGCTGCGGCGGATGGGGAACGGCCCTGGCCATCCTGCTGCTGACCGACCCCGAGGAGGAGGGGCTGCCCCGGGAGGGCGGCGGCGTCCTGATGACGCTGGCCCTCAGGAGCGCCGCGCCGGGACTGCTGCTGGCCATCCTCCTGGGGCTGGGGGTCTACTTCGGGCTGGTGCGCCCGTCGGCGGGCAAGTCGGGCCGGGGCCTCAAGAAGTTCCTGATGTGGGTGGCCATCGTCCTGCCCCTGCTGATCGGGCTGGTGGTCTTCGCCGCCGGGTTCATGGACCACCTGGACCGCAACGGCGCGATCGACGAGGTGGCCCGGCGGGGCACCAGCCTCATGTTGACCGCCAGGGCCGGGGAGGACTTCTACAAGTTCCAGGTCCTGAAGTCGCAGGGCCAGAACGAGGAGGCCAAGAAAGCCTTCGCGCGGGCCATGGCCCGCTGTGACCAAGCCCTGAAGCCCGGCGCCTGGCGGGAGAACCGCCCGGCCATGCTGCTGCGCGGCAGGCTGCTGGTCGCCGCGGGCGACCGCAATCCCCGCGCGGCCGAGGACTACCTCAAGGCCCTGGCGGGGATGAAGGAGCGGCCCATGGCCGCCGCCTGCCTGGAGCTGGCCCGCTTCTGCGAGCGGCAGAAGCGCTGGCGGGACGCCGCCGGGGCCATGCTCGGCTTCACCAAGCTGGCCGGCGAGGACGCCTTCGCCTGCTGCCGGGCCGCGCAGTACTACGCGCAGGCCGGCGACTTCAAGGACGCCGAGGAGGTGCTCAAGCGCGCCCGGGCGGCCCAGGAGTTCGACGACCCCCGGAAGCCCGAGGAGTTCGCCCACATCATGATCCTGGCCCGGGCCGCGGTGCGCGCCCAGCAGAAGCGCGGCAAGGAGGTGGTCGCCGACTTCAAGCGGGTGCTCCAGCCGCACTCCAAGGACCTGGTGCCCTTCTACCAGATGGGCCGGCAGATTCTGATGATGGCCGGCAGCAGCCAGTTCCGGCGGCTGCACAAGGACAAGGACTTCCTGGAGTTCATCACCTGGCTGCAGAAGCGGCTCCAGGAGATAGAGAAGAAGCTCCGCTCAACCGGGGGAGGGTGACCGATGGCCATCGAGGGGCAGGTAGCCAGGATCGTCGACGGGTCGGCGCTGATCGTAAACCGCGGGGCGGAGCACGGCGTCAAGGCCGGCATGCGCTTCGCGGTCTTCGCGGAGGTCGAGGAGGTCACCGACCCGGCCAGCGGGGAGAGCCTGGGCAACTGGGAGCTGGTCAAGGGGATAGTCGCCGCCGCCCACGTGCAGGAGAAGATGAGCGTCTGCACCCCGGCGCCCCGGGAGACCGCCCCCCGCGACGACACCCACACCCTCAGCTACGAGATGGTGGCGGTGAGCATGTCCGGCGGCGGCCCCGCCGAGAAGCTCAACGTGAACCGCGCCGAGATGAGCGGCCGCCCCGCGGCCGGGCCCATCAAGGTCGGCGACCGGGTGCGCTCGGTGGAATAGGCCCGCGCATCGCAGGGGCCGCTCTTCCTTCTTGACCTCCGCCCGCCCGGCGGCTACATTGCCTCTCAATGAGTTCCGCCCAGACCCCCCTGCACGGCTCCGCGCCGCCGCGGCCCAGCCGCTTCCCGATCGTTGCGCTCATGGTCCTGGCCGGCGGCGCCTTCCTGGCCGGCTCGTGGAAGCAGGAGCTCTGGTCCAGCCGCGAGGGGCGGGTGGCCTCCTGCGCCCAGGCCATGCTGGACACCGGCGAGTGGCTGGAGCCCAACCTCGGCGACGAGTTCCGCGCCAAGAAGCCCCCGCTGGCCTACTGGCTGGCGGCAGTTGTCGGTTTAACGTTCGGGGAGGTCACCGAGCTGGCCGCCAAGCTGCCCTCGGCGCTGGCCGCGCTGGGCACCGTGCTGGTGGTCTTCTCCCTGGGCGCCAGGATATTCGGCTCCCGCCGCGCGGCCTTCCTCTCGGCGCTGGCCCTGGCCACCAGCGCGCTCTTCTGGGACGAGGCCCACACCGCCGCCGCGGACATGCCCATGACCTTCTTCGCGGCCCTGGCGGTCTTCGGCTTCTGGCGGGTCATCGAGGAGGGCCGGGGCGGGCAGCTGGACCGCGCGCTGCCCTGGCTGGCGCTGGGCCTGGCGTTCCTGGCCAAGGGGCCGGTGGGCGCGGCCGTGCCGCTGGTCGCGGTGCTCGGTTATCTGGCTCTCGGAAGGCGCTGGCGGGATATGGCCCGGCTGCGCCCCTCGCTCCTGGGCCTGGCCCTGTTCCTGCTGGTGGCCCTGCCCTGGTACGCGGTCATCGTCGCGCGGCACCGCGATGCGCTGGGCGTCTGGATGCGCGAGAGCTTCGGGCGGATGAGCCCGGCCAACAAGAGCCACTCGGAGCCCAATCCCCTCTACTACCTGATGGGCGGCTTCTGGAGCGCGGCGGCGCCGTGGGCCGCGCTGCTGCCCGCACTGGTCGTCGCCGCTCTGAAAAAGAGAAAAGAAGGCGGCCTCCCCAAGGGGCTGCTCCTGGCCTTCGCCTGGGGCGGGCTGGGGCTGGCTCTCTTCTCGATCTCCTTCTCCAAGCGCACCTACTACCTTCTGCCGGTGATGCCCGGCGTCGCCCTGGCGGTCGGCTGGCTGCTGGCCGAGTTCGCCGAGAACCGCCTGCCGCGCGCCGCGGAGCTGGCCGTGCGCGTCCCGCTGGGACTGCTGGGCGCGGTGCTGGCGCTGGCGCCCTTCGCCGCCGCGGCGCTTCCGCGGGTGGTCGTCAGGTGGCCCGCGGGCCTGGCCTTCGGGACGGTGCCCCTGGCCTGCTTCGCGCTGGTCGGCGCGCTGATCGTGGCCATGAGCCTGGCTCCCGCGGAGCGCAGGTGGCCGCTGGCCGAGTCGGCGCTGGTGAGCGCCGCGGCGCTGCTGATATGGGGCGGGCTGGCGGTGATGCCGGCCTTCAACCCCCGCAAGAGCCTCAAGGCTTTTTGCGAGACCAGCGCCGCCCGGGCGGAGCCCGGCGAGAAGATCGCCAGCGTGGGCGCCAGCCGCTTCCCGTGCCTGGTCTACTACCTGGGCAGCGGGCGGGTCTCGGCCTGGAAGCCCGGCCGGTTCCGGAAGCACGCCGAGGGCCAGCCGGGGGACGAGGGTGGCCTGGCCATTGCCGAGCTCAAACAGTTGAGGAAGTGGCGCGACCAGTGGCTGGACGCCGAGGTGCTTCACAGACAGGTCGGCAGGCGCAGGAGCCGGCTGGCGCTCTTCAGGTGGCGCGGCGGCGGAGGAAAAAAGAAAGTTGAGTGACGCGGCCATCGAGCTCTCCGTGGTGGTGCCGGTCTACAACGAGGCCGAGTGCGTCGCGCCGCTCTGCGCGGCGCTGTACGCGGTGCTGCCCGGGCTGGGCCGCAGCTTTGAAGTGGTCCTGGTGGACGACGGATCGAGCGACGATACGACCAAGCTGCTGGCCGCGGAGAAGGAGCGGCGCGAGTCGCTCCGCGTGGTCCGGCTCAAGAGGAACTGCGGCCAGAGCGCGGCGATGGCCTGCGGCTTCGACCACGCCCGCGGCCGGGTGACCGTCACCCTCGACGCCGACCTCCAGAACGACCCCGCGGACATCCCCGGGCTCCTCGCGAAGATCGACTCCGGCGAGTGCGACGCGGTCTGCGGCTGGCGCCGGAAGCGCCAGGACAACTGGCTGCGAAGGATATCCAGCAAGATCGCCAACGGGGTCCGCAACAAGTTGAGCGGCGAGACCATCACCGACACGGGCTGCTCGCTGAAGGCATACAAGACCGAGTACCTCCGGAAGATAAAGATGTTCAAGGGCATGCACCGCTTCCTGCCCACCCTCCTCAAGCTGGAGGGCGCCCGGGTGATGGAGGTCCCGGTGGGTCACAGGCCGCGCCACGCGGGGCAGGCCAAGTACGGGGTCTGGAACCGGGTCTTCAAGAGCTTCCGGGACCTGCTCGCCGTCCGCTGGATGAAGCGGCGGCACATCGACTACGATGCCGAGGAGATGTAGCAGGCCGTTGAAAAATGGGGCGGCCGTGATTGGAGGCAGAATGGTTCAGATTCGAGGAGAGGTTCCAAAGTCGATGCCCAAGCATCGTCTTTGGGTTCTCGACGACGAAGATGGGCCGTTATGGCCCAACCCGAAGGGCGGCAGGCGGTCCCGTCGCGCTGCTTCGTTCTCGGGATTCGCACGATGCGGGAGGCATCGCGCTCACCCTCGGGCCTCGCATCGCTCGGGAGCGCCCGCCGTCACGGCGCTCCATTTTTCAACGGACTGCTAAATGCGCCGCCCCAGCCTGAAAAGCGCGCTGTACATGATCCTGCTCGCGGCGGGGATCATCCTGGCCGGCGCGCTCATCTGGCGGGGGGCGGGCGCGCCCCGCGAGCCGGCCCGCGCGGTGGTGCCCGGAGACGTGTTCAAGCTGCGCCTGGACGAGCCCGGCACCTACGTGATCATCGCCGAGCAGGTCATCGTCCCCCGCTCCGTCGAGATGGAGGACCTGGCCGCCCCCCGGGTGGTGATCAAGCTGCGGCGCACCGGACCGGGAAAGCCCCGGGGCGGGGTCATCATCCGCAAGCCGGGGCTGGCCGCCTGGTTCTACAAGGTGCTCACCCGCAGGCGGGGGCACACCCTGGGACAGTTCACCATCGAGCGCGGGGGCAGCTTCCACCTCCGAGGCCTGGCCTCCGCGGACGACCCTTCGGCCGTCAACCGCTCGATAGTCCTGGCCTTCGCGCGGACGACCTCGCCGGGGCGGTTCCTGTGGCTGCTGCTGGGTTTCGGCGGGCAGATCTGCTTCTCGCTGCGCTTCATCATCCAGTGGCTGGCCTCGGAGAAGGCCGGCCGCAGCACCGTGCCCCGGGCCTTCTGGTACTACAGCCTGGTCGGCGGGCTGATGATCCTGGCCTACGCCATCTACACCCGCGACCCGGTGTTCATCCTGGCCTACGCCTTCAACGCCTTCATCTACGTCAGGAATCTCGTGCTGATCCGCCGCGAGGACCGCGCCCTGGCCCGGGCCGCGGCCGGGGCCGCGGTGGAGAAAGAGGAATGAGGTAGGGCCGTGAGCTTCGCGCTGCCGGTCGCGCTCTGGGGGCTCGCGCTCCTGCCCGTCGTGGTGCTCCTGCGCTTGCTCGCCCGCCGGCCCCGGACGTTGGTGGTGCCCAGCCTGATTCCCTGGCGGAACGCGGCCGGCGCATCGCTGGCCGACCGCCGCCGGAGCGTCCTCTTCGACCTGCAGCTTATTCTGCAATTGATCGCCGTGGCCGCCGCGGTGCTGGCCGCCGCCCGGCCCCAGATCGTGAAGCGCGCCTCCGGCGCGCGCGGCGTCGCGATAGTGATCGAGAACTCCGCGAGCATGGCCGCGGGCGGGAGGATGCGGGACGCGCGCGAGCGTCTCGGCAGGGAGATCGAAGGTCTGGGGACGGACCTCTCCGGCGCGGTGTGGGTTACCTCGCCCCGGCCGCGGATGGTCGCCGGGCCGGGGGTCGACCGCTCCAGGCTGCTCGAAGCCATCGGCCTCGTGGAGGCCACCGGCGCGGGCGGCGACCTGGCCGGCGCGATCGGCGGGGCCCGGCGCGCCGCGGGGGCCGACGCCGTGCTGCTGGTCGCCGCGGACGACGCCGGCGCCGCCGGGCGGCGCGCCGACCGGGAACTGGTGCTGGTCCGCGTCGGGGAACCCGCGCGCAACCTGGGCATCGTGGCCGCGGCGGTCGAGGAGGAGAAGGTCTTCTGCGCGGTGCGCAGCGCCTCGGCGGGGCGCGAGAGGGTCACCGTCTCGATGGGCGTGGGGGGCAAGGTCCTCGACAGACAGGAGAAAGAGCTGGCCCCCGGCGCGCGCGGGGGCTTCACCTTCGACGCTCCCGGGGGCGCGGCCGGCTTCATCACCCTGAGCTTGGGTCCCGACGACCTGGCCGCTGATAACGTTGCCCGCCTGAGCGCGCGCCCCGCGCCGCGCCCGGCGGTTCTCAAGGCGCCGGGGCGGTCGACGGCCAGGACGGAGAAGGCGCTGGCCGCGCTGGGCTTTCCCGCGCCGCTGGCGGTTTCCTCGGGGAAACCGCCCCCCGACGCCCGCCTGATAGTCGCCTGCGGCCTCTGGCCGAAGAAGGTGCCCACGGGCGGCTTTGTAATCACAATAGACCCCCCGGCCGGCGAGCTGGCCGGCGTCAAGGCAGGAGAGAAGGCCGGCCCGGCGACGGCGCGGCTGGGGCTGGGCGACGCCGATTACTTCCGGCACGCGGGGGGCTTCGAGCTCAATATCGACGTCGCGCGCGAGCTCGATGCGGGTATTGGAGGAAAGAAGCTGCTGGCCGACGGGGACCGGCCGCTCGTCGCCCTGTCGGCGGACGGGTCGGCCTGCGTTTTGGCCTTCGACCCCGAGAAAACAAAATGGGTCAAGCACCCCAGTTTCCCGGTCTTCTTCGCCAGGCTGGCCGAGAACGTCCCGGTGCTGCGGGCCATGCGCCGTGTCTACTACCGGACCGGCGAGCGCGTGCCCGGCGCGCTGGGCGGGCGGGTCACCGCGCCGGGCGGCCGGACGGTGGGGCCGGGCGAGCTGCTCGACGAGGCCGGTCTCTACAGGGTGAACGGCGAGGCGGCCTTCGCGGCCAATCTCTTGAACGAAGAGGAGACCGCCTGCCGCGTCGCCGGGCGCGAGGTCCGCCGCCTGCGCCCCCCCGGCGAGGAGCGCGTCGAGAAGCGCACCTCGCTGACTGCCTGGTTCTTCGCCCTGGCGCTGGTGGCCCTGGCCGCCGAGTGGTTCCTGGTCTGGCGGGGGCGGGCCGGTCGCGGTTGAGCGAGAAGGCAGTGTAACATGGCCAAGAGAATACTCAGCCGGATCGACATCGGCGGATGGGCCGAGCACTACGCCTCCGGTCCGCGCGGGCACTACAGGAAGGAAGTGTACGGGCTCTTTATAGACATTCTCTCCTGTCTGCCCGGGGACGCCCGGATCCTCGACGTCGGTGCCGGGCCGGGGAACCTGACCCGCGAGTTCTTTCGCCGGCGCCCGAAGAGCCCGGCGCGCTGGGTGCTCCTCGATTCCAGCCGGGAGCTCCTGGGCATCGCCCGGGAGCGGCTGGCCTCCCGCCCGAAGCAGGTGAGAGTTCTCCAGCGGGAATTCAACGCGCGCGGCTGGGACCGGGGAACGGGCAAGTTCGACGCGACAGTCTC
The DNA here is from genome assembly GCA_964581145.1 of uncultured Planctomycetia bacterium. Classification (GTDB taxonomy): domain Bacteria; phylum Planctomycetota; class SZUA-567; order JAKLDR01; family JAKLDR01; genus CAZONU01. The sequence goes on along the minus strand of CAZONU010000163.1, from coordinate 1,067 downwards.
CAACAACGCTTTGTTCTGCGTGAGACCCCGCCGGCTCAAGCAGTTTTACGCGGCCTGCTTCGGGCGGCTCAAGAGCAGCGGCGTACTCCTCAACCAGCAGAGCTTCGCCTTCGAGGGCGGGCGGAACCCTTACGGCGATGACCAGTTCAGCCGCGGCCTGCGCGGCCTGCCGGATTCGATTCTCCCCAAGCTGCCGGGCCTGACCGCGGCCGGGGCGCGCCGGCTGGAGCGCAGGAAACGAGCCGCCGTGAAGCGGCACGAAAAGGCCGTGGCCGAGGCCCGGGCCGCCGGCGTGAGCCTGCCGGCCGAGGACATGGGTTATCAGTGGCTGACCGTTGAGCGCCACCTGGGGGCGCTGCGCGCGGCCGGCTTCGCCGCGGGCTGCATCTGGCGCAAGCGCGAGTTCGCGGTGCTCATGGCCCTCAAGGGAAACCCCTTTTCCGGAAGGTGAAGTCCGCCTCCGCCGATTGACAACCGCGCGCTTTTGGCGAACATATCCCCGACACCGGAGACTGGAGACGGAAGGTCGGGAGGCGCGCATGGCGGACAAGCTGGAAGTCGTAATCGTCGGCGGCGGGATGATCACCGG
>CAZONU010000163.1:0-468 GCA_964581145.1 uncultured Planctomycetia bacterium | reverse complement strand
GATCCTGCCCTCGCTCTATCATCTTCAGAGGGAGGGGATCGTCGGGGACATCGCCATATCGGCCCTGAACGGCGCGCCGCTCAAAACCCTGGCCGAGGACGAAACCCTGAAAGAAGCCTTCCCCGGCCAGAAGTTCATCCCTTACCCGGACTGGAAGACCGAAGGCCTCGAAAAACAGTTCCCGGAACTCTACAAGGAGGCCATCGGGAAGCTCCCGCCCCAGAACCTCGTGGTCGTGGCCGTGCCCGACCAGTTCCACTACCCCGTCCTCAAGGACGCCCTGGCGGCCAACCAGCACGTCCTCTGCGTCAAACCCCTGGTGCTGGAGCACGCGCAGGCCGAGGAGATCGAGAGGGAGGCCCGCGGGAAGGGCCTGGTGATCGGCATCGAGTACCACAAGCGCTTCGACGACCGCGCGCTGGTGACCCGCCAGCGCTACCGCGCGGGGGCCTTCGGGGAGTTCAAGAT
>CAZONU010000162.1:0-10759 GCA_964581145.1 uncultured Planctomycetia bacterium | reverse complement strand
GGTCCAGCTCTAAAGTGTAACTCTAGACCTGGACCAGTTCCAGGGGGGCACACCACGGGCACAACAGCAGCTTCAACGACTACCAGGTGCGCACGGCGCTCCTGCTCCACTTCCCGGGGGTTGAGCCGGGACGGATAACCAGGCTGACCTCCCACGCGGACATCGCGCCCACCACGCTGCGCCTGCTGGGCGTGACCGCGCCTCCGGAGGACTACTGCCAGGGGCTGGACATGCTCGGGCCCGAGAAGCGCGGGTACGCCGTGTCGGCCACCTACCAGCGGGCCGCGATCATCACCGGCGACGGCACCAGGATCATCTTCCCCATGAAGTCCTATCGCTTCTCCACCCTGGAGCTGCGCGATGCCGGCGACAAACGGGTCTCGAACCGCGCGGAGCTGCTGGAGCTCCACGGCCCCAAGCTCGGCGAGGTGCTCAGGGCCGCGGGCCGCTTCAAGAGGTGAGAGCCTGCGCTAACGTTTCTCGCGGGGCGCGGCTTCCATCTCCGGCGTTCCCTCGGGAACGATCGGCGCGCCCGGGGCGGCCTCGGGCCTCCGGCGCTTCTTGAGGGCTACTAACATGTTAGCGCAGAGCATCAGCCCCGCGCCGGCCAGGCCCCAGCGCCCGGGAAGCTCCCCCCAGCCCAGCACCGCGACCGCGAAGACCGCCGTGAAAACCGGCTCGCTGGTGTAGACCACCGCGGCCTCGCTGGGCCGGACGTAGCGCTGGAAGGCGTTCATCAATATCATGGCCGCGATGGTCGCGCAGGCCACCAGTATCGCGAAGTAGGTCCAGAAGCGGCCGCACTCCTCGCCGGCCGCCGCGGCCTTCAGCGCTCCGGAAACCGAAGCGGGGGACATGACCAGGGCGACGGCCCAGCCGCACAGCGCGGTGAAGGCGAAGCTGCCCGCGGTCAGCCGCGCGGGGCCCAGCCGCTCGGAGCTCAGCCCGGTATAGACGATCTGCACGGTGTAAGCCAGGACGCACAGGAAGGTCAGCAGCACGCCCCAGCTGAGGCCCCACTCCTCCCCCTCGCCGGTGAGGGTCATCAGCGAGGCCCCCCCCAGGGCCAGGGCCACGCCCAGGCTCAGGCGCCAGGTCGGGCGCCGGCCCAGCAGCACCCACTCGAAGGCCGGGGTGAAGCACACGCACAGCCCGGTTATGAACCCGGAGAGCGTGGCCGGCACCGAGGCCAGCCCCGCGGCCTGCACCAGGAAGCCGATGGCCATGGGCACCGCCACCCTGAAGAGCGCCCCGCACTCGCCGCGCCGGGGCAGGAAGCGCCGCGCCGGCTTCCAGAAGAGCATCACCAGGGGCAGCGCTACGCTGAAGCGCACCGCGGTGAGCAACACGTAACCGAAGGGCGCGTCGGGCGCCAGGCCGGCCCCGACCGAGAGAATCCGGCCGCAGATCTTCACGCTGGCGAAGCTGGTGGCCCACAGCACGCAGGTGGCCACCAGCGCCAGGACGGCGGCGAGATGTGAGACGCGCCGCCTTTCGCTCACGAGCTCACCGTGGCGCCGGCATCGCCCCGACGCCCGCCTTCGGTCCGGGAAAGCCGGGAGATGTCTACCAGCCCTCGAAGCTGACCACGTCCTCGAACTTCCTGCGGCCCGTGGCCGCGGGCACCTTCGCCGGGTAGCCCAGCGGGGTCACCCCGACGATGAGCGCCTCTTCAGGTACGCCCAGGATTTTCCTGGTCTTCTCCTGGTCGAAGGCCCCCAGCCAGCAGGTGCCCAGGCCCTCGGCGACGGCGGCCAGGGTCACGTAGGCGAAGGGTATCGAGGTGTCGACGATGCCCGCGTCCACCCCGCAGCTCATCACGTGGCCCTTCGTGGCGCAGAAGGCGAGATAAACCGGCGCCTCGGCGACGAAGCTCTGGCCGTTGGCGGCCTCGGCGAGCTGCTCTATCCTGGCCTTGTCCTTCACGACGACGAAGCGCCACTCCTGGCGGTTGCGCGCGCTGGGCGCCAGCCGCGCGGCCTCCAGCACGCGCTTCAGGACCTCGTCGGGTACGGGGTCGCTCTTGTAGGCGCGGACCGAGCGCCGCGCCCTGATGGCCTCGTAGACGTCCATGGTCTCTTCTCCTCACGCAGGGAGGCTCAGGGGCGAAGACACAGGATCGCGCGCCGGGTGGGCCTGGAGCTGGGCCTGGCCGTGTGCCTTTACAGCCTATTTCTTTCCCTTTTTCGTTTCTTCCGGAACGCCCAGCTTGTCGGCCATCTTGTCCATGTCCAGCAGGTCGGTGTCGATGGTGGATATGGTCACGTCCTTGAGGTTGAGGTTCCTGGCCGCCTCCAGGGCCACCAGGGTCCTGCCGCCCGCGCCCATCATGGCCTGGTTGCGCAGGCGCTCGCCCTCGGCCTCGGCCTTGTTCATCAGGAGTTGCCCCCGGGCCTCCTTCTGGGCCTTGATCAGCTCGGCGTCGGCCACCTTCTGGGTGGCGTACTTCTTGTAGTCGGCCTCGATCCTGGCAATCCTGCGGTCGGTCTCGGCCTGCATGCGAACTACCTCGGCCTTCTGCTCCTCGCCGATGATGCTGACCAGCTTGGTGGTTTCGGCCTCGATGACCTGGGTCTTGCCCTTGGTCCTGGCGGCTTCGGCCTCTGACTTGTTGACCTCCACGTCCTGGTCGGCGAGCTTCTTCCTGCGGATCTTCATCTCGTACTCGGGGTCGAACTGCACGTTGCGGATGAGCACGCCGATGACCTCGACGAAGTTGTTCTCCAGGGATGCGACCAGGCGCTCCTTGACCTGGCCGGCGCGTCTGCGGCGCTCCTGGGGGTTGTAGAAGTCCTCGGTCTTCATCTGGCCGAAGAGGCCCATGCAGGCCTTCTGGGCCTCGTTGCGGACGATGGTCTTGTACTTGGCGCCCGAGCCGGTGTCCCGGAAGAGCTTGTGGGCCTTGCCGGCCGCTATCCGGTACTTGACGGTCACGTCCACGGAAACCGCGTAGCCGTCGGCGGACTGCACCTGCACGTCGTCCCGCCCGCCCCTGCTGCCCCGGCGGGGGTCGCGGGTCATCTCCAGGGTCTGCACGGTGCCGTCGAAGAGCACCCAGGAGTCGATGGGCCCCAGGTCCCGGTGCCAGCCGGGGCCGAAGTCCTCGCTCACCACGCCCTTGCTGCCCAGGACCGCGTACTCCTGGGTGCGCACGGCCACCTTGCCGACCGGGACGTAGACGGTGAGCAGCTTGAGCGCGGCGAAGCCGCCCACGATCAGCAGGACGATGCCGAGGGATATCGCTTTTATGGTTTTCATGTTCAGCGCTCCTGCTTCTTCCGCCCGGCCCCCCGGCGGGTGGCCGCGGGGGTGAGGTGCTCGAACCGCTCGGTGTGGCCCTGGATGGTGAAGGGCTGTCCGGTGATGGTGATGTTCTTGAGCTTCTTGGCGTACTCCAGCATGACCATGTTCCGGCCGCCCCCGCCCTCCAGGGCTTTTTTGAGGGCCTCGATGCCCTGGGCCTCGGCCGTCTTCGTGGCCAGGATGCCCTCGGCGTCTTTCTGCATCTTGTATAACGCGGCCGCGGCGCCAATGGTGAGCATGTCGTACTGGGCGTCGGCCTGCTTGCGGGCCTTTTCGCCGGCGGCCTCGGCCTCGATGACCTTGCGCCGCATCTCGCCCTCGAACTTCTCGATGGCCACGTTCTTCTCGTTGGTCTTTTCGACCGTGAGCTTGATCTGGCGCTGCTTGGCGGCCAGGGCCTTGGAGCGCTCCTCGAGCACCGCCTGGTCGGCCAGCTTCTTCTTCTTGATCATGTCCTCGTACTCTTTGTAGAACCTGGGCTTCTGGGGGATGACGATGCTGTCGATGAGGATCCCGAAGGGATTGAGGCGCTGGTTGGCCTCCTGCTGGGCGCCCAGCACCTTGACGTTGCGCTTGGCCGAGTCGTAGAACTCCTCGGTGGTCAGCTCGCCCAGGTGGTTCCGGCACAGCGACCTGATGTAGTCGTAGGTCCACTTCTTCTTGTACTGGTCGTCGGGGCCGGAGGTGGTTATCACCGTGTCGGCCAGGTCGGGGCTGATCTTGTACTGGACCTTGAGGTCGACGTAGACGTCGCTGCCGTCGACGGTCTTGATCTTCAGGCCGTCCTCGCCGACCATCTCCAGGGTCTGCAGGGTCCGGTCCAGGACGTAGAAGTCGCTGGTGATGCCGTTGTATATCCTGACGCCGGACTGGTTGATAACGGTTATCTTGCCGTTGAGCTTGTTGAGCAGGATGCCGACCTGCTCTCCGCTGACCCGCCCTATCCTTATAGAGCTGAACAGGAAAACGGCCAGGACCAGGGCGGCCAGGGCGACCCAGAGCCGGGCGCCCCCCAGGAACTTCCGCAGCGCCTTGAAGTCCACCGGGCGCTGCCCTCCGTCGGGGCGTCCGTGCCTCCGGTTTCGGAAATCCCGCCCGTCCATCTCACCCTCCTTTACCCGTGCAGTGGACTTCCACTGTATCTCCCGGCCGGGCTTGACGCACTGTTTCCCGCCCTCGCCGGGATTTCCTCGTTGGCTTGTCCTGAGCCGCTTCAGCGGCTCCCTCCGAGGGAAGTATCTCCGTCCCGCCCCTGCTCGCAAGCTAATATCCGCCTTCAACCGGAAAGGCGGGGCCGGAAGAAGAACTGCCGCGGTGGTGAGAAGCCCTCGCTGCGAGGGGATTATCGACCTGCGGGCCGAGCGGGGCGGTCAAGCCGGGCGCGCGCACGGGCGATTCCAAACTTCCCGGCGAATTGTAATTGCGCCGCTTCCCCGGCCGGGCTACATTGTAGGGAGGGAGGGCAGGTATGGCCTGGAGGGCGCCGAAGCAGTCGCGCGGGGCGAAGCTGTTCGCCTCGTTCCTCGGCGGGGGCATGTGCTTCCTGTTCGGCTGGGCCCTCTACCACAAAGCCGGAGGCCTGCACTACCGGCGGACTTCGGGGACGGTCATCGAATCCCGGGTCCGCGAGAAGGAGATCGTCCGGAGGGGAACTCGTGCAATTCACTTCTTCCCCCTGATCCGCTGCCGCTACCGGGTCGGCGGCAAGACCGTCGAGAACAGGTACTGCCACGGCGAGGACATCGACTGGTTCGCGGAGCGCTCCGAAGCAGAGAAGGTCGTGGCCCGCTACCCCGTCGGCCGGGAGTGCCCGGTCTACTACCACCCGGAGAGGCCGGCCGACTCCCGCCTGGACCCGCCGCCGCCTCGCGCGGGGGACCGCGCGCCCCGGAGCATCGGCCTGCTGCTCTACCTGTGGGGCGGGTGGATGCTGTTCCAGGGAGTCTGCATAGCCGCCGCCCCCGGCCTGGTCTACTGGTACGTGCGCCGCAAGGGGGAGCCCGACCGCCGGCGGGTCGGGCGCCGCCGCCGGAGGGAACTCGTCCAGCAGTTCTGGGAGCGGCACGCGCCGCTCCTGGCGGTGCTCAAGTTCGTCTACGGCGGCTTCATGTTCACGGCCATGGGGGGCTCGCTGTACCTCGGCATCTGGCTGGTGGGAGGCTGGGAAGCGGGCCTGGGGGGGTTACTGTGCGTCAGCGTCTGGGCCGTGCCGTTCATCGCCTTCGGCCTGGGTTTCTGGGTCTACGCCTACGTCAAGTACCAGGCGCTCTCGGCGGACGCCGGCGGGGAAGAGGGCCCGCGGACGGGGCCCGCCCCCGAGCCGGTTGCGGTCGGGGAAATCCCGGAGAGCGAGGAGGAGCCGGCGCCGAAACGCCCCCAGTCCTTCCCTGTCGAGCACACCTGCCCGCAGTGCGGGGAGACTTTCACCATCAGGAAGTCCGGGCGGTACAAGTGCAGGTGCGGCAGGGCGTTTTCGCTATGATGCTGGAGGGAGGTGCGAACATGTACAATTACAGGCTGCTGAAGTGCCTCACTGCGGGCCTGCTGTTTGTCTCGACCGGGCAACTGGCCGCGGCCGGCGAGGAGAAGAAGGCGGGCAGGGCGTTCCGGCTGGTGAGGGAGTTCACGGACCAGAACCGCGAAAAGCTCTGGCGTCCGGCCATTTCCCCCGACGGGAAGCGCATCGCAACTGCGGAGAAGTTCAAGAAGGACCGGCGTTGGGCGGTCTCGGTATACGAGGTGGCTTCGGGCAAGAAGCTGTTCTCGCCCCCTGTGGTCGGGAGTCTCAGGAGCTTTCGTTTTTCCTCTGACGGGACGGTGCTCGCTATCCCCCACTTCAGCAAGGCGGGCATCAGCGTGCTGGAACTCCGCCCTGGCGGACGGACCATGAACATCAAGGTAGCAGCTTACGCACGCACCGTTGCCTTCTATCCGGACGGCCGTTTCTTGGCTTACGACGATCGCCGTGATATCGAGGTCCTTAATCTCCGCACGGGCAAGGTTGCCCTGACCCTGAAAGGCCACAAGAAGTCGGTGGGCGCGTTGGCTTGGTCCGGGGACGGGAAGTACATCCTCTCGGGAACACGAGTGAAGGGCGCGTTGCGTCTCTGGGACGTCCGGAAAGGCACCACGGTCCGCGAGGTGAAACTGTCAGACAGGGGGTACTGGAGCGTAATGATCTCCCCGGATGGCCGCCGCGCGGCCGTCGAGGAATTCCACGCGCTCGCAAGGCTGGTGAACCTGCAAACCGGTAAGGAGATAGGGCTGAAATTCAAGAGGGACTGGAAGAGCGGCGAGCGGGCGATCATGAGTCCGGATGGGAAGCAACTGGTGGTGCGGCGCGACAAGGCTGTTTTCATTTTCCGCACGGCCGACGGCGGGCTGTTGGGCCGGGCGCAGCTTCCTCGTGGGTATCATGACTTCGCGTTCATGCGCGTTTCGAAAGATGGAGGCCAGCTTTTCGGTCTTGAATCCGGGACGAAGACCTTCAAGTTGTGGGCGCTTGAGATGCCACAGGACGCGGAGGGCCTCAAGAAGCGCATCGCCGAACTGGGAGCCAAGGCCAAGAAAGAGAAGGCCCTCGGCCACGCCAGTGAGGCCAAGAAGCTCCTCGAAGAGGCCGCCAGATTCAAGAAAAAGCTGGAGAAGACCAAGCCCCCAGCCAAGCCCGCGGCGGGCGCGGGAGACAAGGAGCCCAAGTAAACCGCGGGGCAGCCCCCGGTGCGCTCCGGGCGCTAACAAGGGCAAGTGCGGGAGAGCTTTCTCGCTGTAGGAGGATAGACGGATGTCCACGGCAACGTGCTCCCGATGCCGGCGGCGGTACGACACCAGCGACTACGACCCCGGCGTCCGCCTGCGCTGCAAGTGCGGCGGGGTCATCACCGTGCCCGCCGGCGAGCCCGAGGAACTCGAGCCCATCGGCGCCGCCCGCCGCGCCGACGAGATCGACTACCGCATCATCGGCGACGACCTCCAGGGCGTGGAGGTGACCCTGGACAAGGGCGAGTCGGTCTGGGCCCAGCCGGGGGCCATGCGCTACATGACCCGCGGCATCAAGATGGAGGCCGAGACCGGCGGGGGCATCCTCAAGGGCGTCAAGCGGGCCATCGCCGGGGAGCGCTTCTTCATCGCCCGCTTCACCTGCACCCGCGGGCGCGGGAAGGTCTGCTTCGGCGCGCCGGCACCGGGAAGGGTCCTCGCCCTGGACCTGGCCGAGACCGGCGCGGTGCTCTGCCAGCGCGGCGCCTTCCTCTGCGCGGCGCGCGGGGTGAACCTCAAGGTGGCCCTGACCCGGCGCCTGGGCGCGGGCCTGGTTGGCGGGGAGGGCTTCATCCTCCAGAAGCTCACCGGCGACGGGCTGGCCTTCGTGCACGCCTGCGGCGCGCTCGAGACCATCCAGCTGGGGAAAAAGGAGAGCATCCGGGTGGACACCGGCTGCCTGGTGGCCATGGGGGCCTCGGTGGACTTCGATGTCCAGACCGCGGGGGGCATCAAGACCTCCCTCTTCGGCGGGGAGGGCTTCTTCCTGGCGCGGCTGACCGGCCCGGGCACGGTGCACATCCAGACGCTGCCGCTGGCCCGGCTGGCCCGGAACATCTTCGAGCACCACGGCGGGGAGTCGTAGGCGGGCGGCTGCATGAGGAAGAAAACGCGCTCTTTCCTGGTCTGGGCGGAGACGACCTCGCTGACCTTCACCGCCGTCACCCTGGCAATGGGCATCTGGCAGTCGAGCAGGTCGCGCTCGGCCAAGGCCTGGCCCACCGCCACGGGGGTGATGAGCAAGGTGGAGGTCAAGTGGACCACGAACAGCCGCTCGCGGCACGTCACCGAGGAGCAGAAGAGCTGGTACGTGGACGTGGAGTACGAGTACACGGTGCGCGGGGTCAAGTACTCCTCCCGCAAGCTGGGTCCCGCGTTCATGATCAAGTTCGCCTCCAAGGCCGGAGCGCAGGAGTATCTCAAGAAGCACGGGTATCAGCCCGGAGCCGAAGTAAAGGTCTACTACAACCCGAAAGACCCCTCCGACGCGGTGCTCCAGCCCGGTGAATCGTCAGCCTGGTTCTGCTACTTCCTGGCCGTCGTGTTCGCCGTCCCCGCGGTGATAGTCGGGCTCATTCTGGTGGGGCCTCCGCTGGTGGCCCTGGCCTTCGCCGCCGGGGAAAAGAAGAAAGGGCGCCGCCGCGCGGCGCGGCGCTCGCGCCGGCCCGGGCGCGAGTTCCCCGTCGCCTACACCTGCCCGGCGTGCGGCAAGACTTTCACGATAAAGCAGTCCGGCCGCTACAAGTGCGAGTGCGGCAGGGCGTTCTCGCTGTGAGCGGCTTCAGCGGGTCAGCGCGTAGAGCAGAATGTTGATGGAAAGTTTCAGGGCGTCCTCGTCGGCCACCTGGCAGGCGGCCCCCAGGGGATAGCTGGCCCAGCCGCAGCCCAGCGAGTCGCGGGAATATATCACCGCCAGGCGCTTCTTCACGTAAAGGCCCTCCAGCCGCGGGGGCCTTTTCGTGAAAGCGGTCCCGCGCGTCCGGGGCCTGTCCGCGTAGCGGACGTCCTTGACCACGTAGCCCGCCCGGTAGACGGGGTGCTTGGCATCGAGCGGGGCGAGCTTCTTTCCCGGAAAGAGCTCGGCGAGGAGCGCGCGCAGGCTCGCGTCGAACTCTTTGCGCCCGCAGCAGCAGTCGGCCCACAAGAGGCCGCCGGCGGACAGGTACTCCTTGAGCGCGGCCTTTTCCTTAGCCGAGAAGCCCGGCTTCCCGTGGCCGGTGACGTAAAGCAGCGGGCGCTCGCGGAGCTTGGGGTCGCTTGCCGCGACCACCTCGCGCGGGGAGTCGAAGTCCAGGTCCACCTTCTGGCCGAGGGCCGCGCGGAGGGCCTCGAAGTTCCGGGCGGTCGCCCACCCGCCGCGGTAGCGGAGCTGGGCGAGCATGGGGCTGCGCCCGGCGGCCTTGTCCCGCTTGGTCGGGTCCCAGGCCATGAACTCCTCGACCTCTTTGTCCTTTATCTCGCCCGCGCCGGAGGCGATGGCCAGCAGCCACTTGAGCAGCTCCCTGGTCTTGAAGGCGGAGACGGCCATGCCCCCGCCGTTCTTGGCGATCTCTTGGAAGACCGGCAGCTGGAACTCGGTCTTGGCCGCCGAACCCAGGGTGCGCAGGCGCTTCTTCCACTTCTCGGAGTTGACCAGCTGCCAGTAGCGCCAGGCGGTGTCCGAGCAGGTCACCGCGCTGACCGAAATACCGCGGCTCTTGGCCAGGCGGGCCAGCTTCAGGCAGCGCTCGCGGTTCCGGGGATGGGGCCCCTCGTCGCCCACCAGGATGATCACCTTGCGGGCGCCCTTGGTCCACTCCATCCCGGTGACGGCCGCCTCCAGGCCCTTCTCCACCGCCTCGTAGCCGCCGCCGCGCGCCCGGGCCTTGCGAATCCAGGCCGCCAGCGCCTTGCGGTCCCCGGAGAGCCCGAAGCTGCGGGTGGTGTACTCCGGGCCCTCGGCGGTGCGGTAGACCACCGCGCCGACCCGCAGGCGCTCGGCGCTGCCCTCCAGCGCGGCCACCAGGCGGAAGAGCTGCTCCTTGACCGTGCCGATCATCACGCCCATGGAGCTGGTGGTGTCCAGCACCAGGACGACCTCCAGCGAGCCCGAGCCGCAGCGGCAGGTGGCCGGCGCGCGCCGCGCCGGACCGGCCGACAGCAGGAATGCGCAGAGCGCCAGCGCCCGCCCGGCGCGGCGCGCGCGCGAAGCGCGAAGAGTGAAACGTGAAGAGTGAAACGTGAAGAGTGAATTGTGCCTGTTCACCATTCACTGTCCCCCATTCACCCGTCGGGTTGTTATCACACAAAGCCACAAAGCCACGGAGAACCGCTGGTGCTCGGGTCGCGGCGGGCGCCAAGAGCAGCGCGGGCATGTTCGTCCGCGGATATGTTCGTCCCTTGGTGTCTTTGTGTCTCTGTGTGATTTCCGGATTCTCCGCGCATGGCCAACTCCCGGCTTCTGACAACCGGCAACCGATTCACCCGTACTTGGGGACCTTGGGCTCGGGGATGCCTTCCAGCAGCCGCCGGACGATGGCCACCGAGTCGATGCCCTCGGCCTGAGCCTGGAAGTTGGTGGCCACCCGGTGGCGCAGGGCGGGCACCGCCGCGCGGCGGATGTCCGCGGCCGAGACCGTGGGCCGCCCGGCCATGGCCGCCAGGGCCTTGGCGCCGAGTATCAGGAGCTGCCCGCCGCGCGGGCCCACGCCCCACTCCACGAACTCCCTGACGAAGGCGGGGGCCAGCTCGTCGCCGGGCCGGGTGCTGCGGATTATCCGGGCCACGTAGCTGACCATGTAGTTGGAGGCCGCCACCCGGCGGACCAGCCTCTGGGCCCCGACGACCTCCTGGCGGGAGAGCACCGCGCTCGTGGCCGGCGGCTCCTCCTGGGCGCTGGTGGTGGCCAGGATCTCCTCCTCCTGGGCCAGGGGGGGGT
>CAZONU010000161.1:0-10819 GCA_964581145.1 uncultured Planctomycetia bacterium | reverse complement strand
TACCGGGCGTCGGAGGCCGGGGGGATCTCCTTCCGCATGGAGTCCTCTACGAAGAAAGAGGGCGGCGGGTTCCGGCTGGTGAATCTCAAGTTCGGCGAGGGGTCGCTCTTCCTGGGCGCGGGACCGCTGCCCGGAGCGGCGGCGATTAAGGAAGTCCCCGCGGGGGCGAAGTCCATTCGACGCATTGAGGCGCTGGGTCGCGCCGAAGCGGTCCGGGCCGTCGCCGCCTGCCTGGCGGACTCCTCGGACCGCTGCCGGGCGCAGGCCGAGTTCCTGGCCAAGCTTCTGTGGGAGGAGTTCCGCTCGCGCGGGCCGGTGACCGTCTGCCGGCTGCCCGAAGAGAAGCCGGAGCCGGCGCTGCGGGTCGAGGGCCGGGCCGAGGCCGTGCGCCTGGGGCGACTGGGCATTTTCTACGGAGAGAGGTAGCCGGGATGTTCGAAGTGATCCCCGCGGTGGACATTCGCGGAGGGAAGTGCGTCCGCCTGGAGCAGGGCCTGGCCGACCGCGAGACGGTCTACGCCGCCGATCCCGTCGAGGCCGCGCTCCGCTGGGAAGCGGCCGGCGCGAAGCGCCTGCACGTCGTGGACCTGGACGGGGCCTTCACCGGCGAGACCGCCAACTTCGACGTTGTGGAGCGGGTCCTCGACGCAGTGTCCATGCCCGCCGAGGTCGGCGGCGGCATACGCGACGAGGAAACCGCCCGGCGCTATCTCGAGGCCGGCGCGAGCTGGACCGTCTTCGGCACCCGCGCGGCCCGGGACCCGGACTCCTTCCGGCAGGTGGCCGAGGCCCTTCCCGGCAGGATCATTCTGGGACTGGACTGCCGCGACGGGGAGGTGCGCACCGCGGGCTGGACCCAGGCCGCGGACCTGACGCCCGAGGGGCTGCTGGCGGAGCTCTCCGGCGCGCCGCTGGCCGCGGTGATCTTCACTGATACCCGCCGCGACGGGATGCTCTCCGGGCCGGACTTCGACTCGCTGGCGGCGGTGGCGGCGGCCAGCCCCTGGCCGGTGATCGCCTCGGGGGGGGTGAGCACCGCCGAGCAGGTCCGGCGCCTGGCGGACATGGACCTGGCCGGGGCGATCATCGGGCAGGCGCTCTACAGGGGGGTGCTCGCGTTGGAGGACGCCCTGCGCGCCGCCGAAGAGGGGAGCGGTGGTTGAGGTGCAAGCGCTGCAGCGCGCCCATGCGCGAGCTGCGCGGCTCGCATCACAAGAAGCGCAAGTGGGTCTGCCCGCGGTGCGGCCGGGCGCGCATGCAGCGCACCGAAAAGACCAGGGCCGAGCGGAAGGAGCGAAAGCATGACTACTAGGATCGCCGTCAGCGGCGCGGCCGGGCGGATGGGCCGCAGCCTCGTGCGCCTGGCGCTGGAGGACCCGGAGATAGAACTGGCCGCCGCGCTGGAGGTGCCCGGGCACGCGTGCCTGGGCCGGGAGGCCGGCGCGCTGGCCGCGGCCGAAGAGTGCGGCGTGAAGCTGGCTGACAAGTTGGAGACGAAGGTCGACTGCATCGTGGATTTCTCCAGCCCGGAGGGGGCCCTGGCCCACCTGGAGGAGGCCGCGGCCGCGAAGGTCGCGCTGGTCTCGGGCAGCACCGGCCTCGATGAGGAGGGCAGGGGCCGCTTCGCGGAGGCGGCGAAGAGCATTCCGGTAATCCTGGCCCCGAACATGAGCGTGGGCGCCAACCTGCTCTTCAGGCTGGCCGGCGACGCCGCCCGCGCGCTGGGCGCCGGCTACGACATCGAGGTGGTCGAGGCCCATCACAGCAAGAAGGTCGACGCGCCCAGCGGCACCGCCCTGCGCCTGGCCGAGGCCGCCGCCAGCGCCCGGGGCCTGGACCTGGCCGCCAGCGCGGTCCACGGCCGAAGCGGCCGTCCGGGGGCGCGCCCGCGCGACCAGATCGGCATCCACGCGGTCCGCGCCGGGGACATCATCGGCGAGCACACCGTGATCTACGCGACCCTCGGCGAGCGCATCGAACTCACTCATCGCGTGTCCAGCCGCGACGGGTTCTGCCTGGGCGCGCTGCGCGCCGCCAAGTTCCTGGCGGGAAAGCCGCCCGGTAGCTACAGCATGGCCCAGGTGCTGGGGCTGGAGTAGCTCAGGGAGCCTGCGGCCCCTGCGGCAGGATTGAAGACCGGGCGATTGACGGAGTGACGAGATGACGCGTGCGCTTTCATTTCCTGCCGTTGCCCTGACGGCTGCGATGCTGGGAGGATTCACGGTGAGTCAGGATGCCGCGGAGGCCGGCGCGGTCGGGCCGGGCCTGGGCCTGGACGAGGCCCGGGAGAAGCGCCTGGCGGAGGCGCTGGGGGGACTGGTCAAGGAGGTCCGGGAAAAGAAGCCCGGCTATGCGAAGCTGGCCGCGGGCATCGCCGCGGCCCGCAAGGACGCCAACGCCCTCCTGGCCCTGGCCGAGAAGACCGGGCCCGCGAGGGTCGAGGCGCCGGAGCTGCCCTCGCCGGTCCCGCTGCCGGTCCCCGGGGGATGCAAGGCGTCCGAGGTCCGCGACAAGTGGAAAGAGCAGCTGCTTCTCAGGCTCCGCTCCGTCCACGAGATGCTGGCCGGGACGGGCGAGAAGTCGCTGCCCAAGTGGGGCGAGGTCGTCGGCGTGGGCTGGCGCCACCGCAGGGACCGCTCCAAGCGCGCCCGGCCCACCGCCGCGGCGCTCCGGGAGGCCCAGGTCTTCGCGCTGCTCCTGGCCGGCAAGGCCGAGGTGGTGAAGGTCGGGAAGGGCCAGCTGCTCTTCGCCGACGACTTCTCCAAGGGCACGGACAACTGGCACATGTACGGCCCGGCGGTGACCACCAGGACCGGGAAGGGCCTGCGCCGCAAGAACAAGCGGGCCCGCCACGCCGACACCATGATCTGGACCAGGAAGGAATTCTCCGGCAACTTCCTCTTCGAGTTCAACTTCATACCCAACAACGGCGGCCGCGGGCCGGGAGCGCTCTTCGCCATATGCGGCCGGCCGGTCAAGAAGGGCACCGACCTGTCCGTCTCCTGCGGCGAGACCATGGACGTCTACAACTTCGGCGTGCACGCCTATCACTACTCGATGCACCGCGGGCACACCGGCATCTGCAACGGCCGCAAGGTGGGCACCGGCCTGCACCTCATCGGCAGCCGGACCCCGGACCCGGCCCGGAAGACCGGCCGGGCCTGCCGGGTGGCCATCGGCAAGTGGGGCCGGTCCGTCTTCCTGCTGGTCAACGGGAAGCTGCTGCACAGCTACTACGACGCGGGGACCTTCGGCCCGCCGCTGGAGGGCGGCAGCGCGGGCATGCGCCACTGGGGCGGGCTGGACGCGACCTACGGGGACGTGAAGGTCTACCGGCTGGTGGCCGGCGGCAGGAAGAAGGCGAAGTAGGCGCGGCCTAGCCGCGCGCGGCGGCCACGAAGGCCTCGAATATGGCCAGCTGCTCGGGCCGGCCCGGGCCCGGCCGGGCGCCGACCTCGCTTTCTGACGGCGAAACCGCCAGGCGCTCCGGGTGCCACTGGACGAGGGCCAGGAAGCGGCCGGGGTCGGCGCCCTCCAGCGCCTCGATGACCCCCTTCTGGGACCAGGCCACCGCGCGGAGCCCTTCGCCGACGCGGTCGACTGACTGGTGGTGGGCGCTGTTCACTTCCATTTCGGTGGCGCCCATGATCTTCGCCAGGCGGCAGTCCGGTTCCAAGCGTATCTGGTGATAGCTGTCGAAGGTGTCCCCGGCGGTGTGCTCTTTGGGTGAAGACAGCTCGGGCATCTCCGGGACGTGCTGGTGGAGCGTGCCGCCCCGGATCACGTTGACCACCTGCAGGCCTCCGCAGACGCCCAGCAGCGGCTTGCCCGAGTCCAGCGCGCCGCGGGCCAGGCGCAGGTCGGAGTCGTTGCGACGCCTGTGAAGCAGCTTGGTCGCGGGGTGCGGCTCCTGGCCGTAGGCCGCGGGGTCCAGGTCCGGTCCGCCGACGATGAGCACCGCGTCCGAGCGGGCCAGGGCGCTGGCGACCTCGGCGTCGTCGTCCAGCGGGGGGGCCACCAGGGGCACGCCCCCGGCCAGGCGCACCGAGTCGATGTAGGCCATCGGCGCCGCGGCGTGGTACCAGCTGGTCTCCGGCTTGCCCGGCGAGGGATAGTAGTAGCTGGAGACCAGGACCGTGGGGGCGGAGGCGGCGCTCACTTTTCGCCCTCCCGGCGGAGCAGCCGCCCGGGGCGCTCGTCGGTGCGCTTGCCGCCGAGCATCACCGGGCGGCCGTTGACGAAGACGTGGACGACGCCCGCGGCGAGCTTCTTGGGCGAGCGGTAGCTGGCGCGGTCGGCGATCTTCTCCGGGTCGAAGACCACCAGGTCGGCGTGGCAGCCGGCCTCCAGCCGGCCGCGCCCGGCCAGGCCGAAAGTGCTGGCGGGCAGCCCGGTCATCTTGTGCACCGCCTCGGCCAGGGTGAGGACCTTCTTCTCGCGGACGTAGCGGGCCAGGATGCGCGCGAAGGTGCCGCAGCCCCGCGGGTGGGGATGGCCGGCGGCGGTGGGGCCGGAGGCGCCGCGCGCCGCGGAGTCCGAGCCGATCATCACCCAGGGCAGCTTGATGATGCGCTCGAGGTGCTCCTCGCTGAGCTTGTGGTACATCGCGTAGGTCCTGGCGTCGTCCTCGACCAGGACGTCGAGGTAGGTCTCCAGCGCCGGTTTCCCGCGTTCCGCGGCGATCTCCGCCAGCGAGCGGCCGGAGAGGCCTTTCAGCGACTTCTTCCCCACCGAGCCGACCACCACCCGCTTCCAGAACTCGGGGTCGGGGTTGGCCTCGGCGATCTCCCGGGCCAGGCGCGTGCGGGTGTTCTTGCCCTCCAGGCGCTCCATTTCCCTGTCGTGACCGCCCTCGAAGGCCCAGGCGGGCAGCAGCACGTCGAGACTGGTCTCGCTGGCGGTGTAGGGGTAACGGTCGGCGGTCAGGCGCCGGCCCCGGCTGCGGGCCTTCTCCAGCGTCTCCAGCAGCCAGTCGATTTTCTCCCAGTTCTCCTGGCCGCTGACCTTCAGGTGGCTGAGCTGAAGGGGAATCCTGGCCTCGCGGCCGACGCGCAGGAGCTCCTTGACCGCGGCCTCCAGGTCCTTGCCCTCCCCGCGGATGTGGCTGGCGTAGATGCCGCCCCCCTCGGCGGCCGCCTTGGCCAGCTCGACGATCTCCTCGATCGGGGCGTACATGCCCGGCGGGTAGATGAGGCCGGTCGAGAAGCCCAGGCAGCCCAGCTCCATGGCCCGGCGGACCTCCTCGCGCATGGCGGCGAGCTCGGCCTGCGTCGCCGCGCGGTCGGCGAAGCCCAGCACCGAGGCGCGCACCGCGCCGTGGCCCACCAGCAGCGCCCGGTTGATCGCCGCGGGGCGCTTCTTCATCTGCTTGAGGAAGCCGGGCAGGTCCCCCCAGTCGCTCTTCAGACCGTAGCGGGCCCCGGCCTCCAGCAGGCGCTGGGCGCCCGGGCCCGCGGCGGGGAAGGCCGACTCGCCGCAGTTGCCGCAGACGTTGGTGGTCACCCCCTGGGCCACGTGGGTGTCGGCCTCCGGGGCGGCCAGCAGGGCGATGTCGCTGTGGGTGTGGACGTCGATGAAGCCCGGGGCCACGGCCAGCCCGGAGCAGTCCAGGACCTTGACGGCGGCCGCCTCGTCGGCAGACGCCGGGGGCAGCTCGCCGACGGCGTCGAGGAGCTGGTCTTCCACGGCCAGGTCCCCGACGACCGGCTCGGCGCCGGTGCCGTCCACCAGCCAGCCGCCGCGCAGGACGTAGTTCCAGGCGGGCATCAGCGGGGTTCCTCCTGGGGTGTCTGCGGTTCGCGCAGAATCTCCAGCGCGGCCCGGAAGTCAGCGGGAACGGGGGCGTCCAGGGCCAGGACCTCGCCGCTGGCGGGGTGCTTGAACTCGATGCCGGCGGCGTGCAGCGCCTGGCGGCGAAGGACGGGCTTTCCGGCCGGGAACTCCAGTTCTCTGCCGTAGAGAGCGTCGCAGAGGATGGGACAGCCCGCCGATGCCAGGTGCACCCGGAGCTGGTGGGTCCGGCCGGTGCGCGGGCGGAGCTCCAGGCAGCTGAAGCCGCCCAGCCGCTCCAGGGTGCGGTACCCGGTGAGGGAGGGGCGCCCGCCGGAGCGGAGCACCGCCTGCTTCTTGCGCCGGCGGGGGTGGCGGCCGAGGTCCTTCTCGATGGTCCCCTCGGGCGGGTCCATGCTGCGGTGGACCAGGGCCAGGTAGCGCTTGCTGACCTCGCGCTCCGCGAACTGGCGGGCCAGCTCGCGGTGGGCCGGGTCGCTCTTGGCCACCAGCAGCAGGCCGCTGGTGTCCATGTCCAGGCGGTGGACGATGCCGGGGCGCACCGGGCCGCCCAGGGCCGAGAGCCGCTCGCAGTGGAAGGCCGCCGCGTTGGCCAGCGTGCCCCGGGCGTGGCCGCAGGAGGGGTGGGTGGCCATGCCCGCGGGCTTGTTGACCGCCACGAGCGCGTCGTCCTCGTAGAGGACGGAGAGGGGGATGTCCTCGGGCACCGCGGCGGGCTCGGCCTCCGGTTCGGGGAAGCTTATCTGGAGGCGCTCCCCGCCGGTGATTCCTCTGGAGGCCTTGGCCGGCTTCCCGTCCAGGAGAACCAGTCCCGAGCGGATCAGGCGCTGCACGTAGCTGCGCGAGCAGTCCCGCAGGCGGGCGGCCAGCCAGCGGTCCAGGCGCTGGCTCTCCGCGGCCGGCTCCGGCACCGACAATTCCAGCCGGCCGCCGGGCTCGACGTCCGCGGCGGGCTCGACCAGGCGGTCGCGGGCTGGGGGATTCATGCTGCTGCTAAAGCGCGGGGGCCTCCTTCGAGACCCCCCGCGCATCTCATTCAGCCTGCGCGACTAAGCCGCGCCGATGAGCTTCTTGGCCTCGTCGACGGCGCTGGCCGCGTCGGGCGCGTAGCCGTCCGCGCCGACCTCGTCGGCGTAGGCCTTGGTCACCGGGGCGCCGCCGATCATCACCTTGGCGTCGCAGCCGGCCTCCTTGAGGGCCTCGATGACGGCCTTCATCTGCGGCATGGTGGTGGTCAGGAGCGCCGAGATGCCCACGACCAGCGCGCCGGCCTTGGCGGCCTCCACGAACTGCTCGGGGGTCACGTCGATGCCCAGGTCGTTGACCTGGAAGCCCGCGCCCTTGAGCATCATGCACACCAGGTTCTTGCCGATGTCGTGGAGGTCGTTCTTGGCCGTGCCCATGGCCACCGTGCCCAGGGGCTTGACCCCGGCCTTGGCCAGCGCCGGTTCGAGCAGCTTCATGCCCGAGTTCATGGCCCGGGCGGCGATGAGCACCTCGGGCACGTACACCTCGTTCTTCTTGAACTTCTCGCCGACCACGGCCATGCCGGCGATCAGGCCCTTGTCGAGGATGTCGGCGGCGGCGACCCCCTCATCGATGGCCGCCTTGACCAGCGATTCGACGTCCTTGGCCTTGCCCTTCTGGAGCATCTCGGAGATCTTGTCAAAGTCCGCCATGAAAAACCCTTTCCGCTCTCAAGGCTTCCAGCCGAAGTCCTGTTTCCGCGAGCCCAAGACTACCCCCCGGCCGCGCGGTGTCAAGGCCCCGCGGGCTTTTTCAGCCCTTCGCCCCGGAGGCGCCTTTCGGGGCGCTCTTGGGCTTCTCCCGGCCCTTTTCGGGCTTCTCCGTCCCGGGCTTCTCGGGCTTCTTCTCCTCTTTGGGGGGCTTGTCGCGCTCGACGCCCTGGACTATCAGGCTCTTGGTCGCTTTGCGCAGGGAGTCGCGCATGTGCGCGGCGGCGGCCCGCCAGGCGCTGGTTTCCGAGGAGCCGGCCTTGGCCAGGGCCCGTTCCAGGATGCGCAGGGCATCCTCGGGCCGGCCCAGCTTCTGGGCGCAGCGCGCCTGCCCCCAGAGCAGCTGGCCCTGCATTCGGGAGAACTCGGTGTCCTGGCAGGCCGCGGCCGCCTCCCCGAACGCCTTGAAGGCGGGCTCCAGGAGCTCGGAGTCCTCCAGCACCCGGGCGAGGTTGGCGCGGGCCTTGTGGACCAGGGGGTGCTCGGGGTATTCCTTCAGGAAGGCGTCGGACCGGCGGCGGGACTTCTTGAGCAGCTCCGCACGCCGGCCCTTGGGGGTGTCCGGCCGGATCGCGTCGTCGTGGAGTCGAGCCGCGAAGATCAGCAGCAGCATGGGATGCGCCCGGGTGCCCTTGATCTCCTCGGAGACCTCCTCCATGAACTCGCGCTGCTTCCCGGGGTCGGGCTCGTCCAGGACCTCGCCGACCCGCTCCCAGGCGCGCTGCTCCTCCTCCTCCTGCGAGCTGGAGAAGCCCCACAGCAGGGCGATCAGCAGCAGCAGGCCGACCAGCACCGCGGCGAGGGTCAGCCCGGCGCCGCTCAGCTGCCGGAAGGCCCCCGTGAAGGTCCGCTGAAAGATGTCCGGCTCTTTCTTGACGTGCTTCTTGCGGGCCATGAGGCTTCCCCGTCCCTCAGTTCACGTCCACGGTCACGCGCACCGTGCCCATGGATCCCTTCTCGATGGTCACCCGGCAGCGCTCCGGCAGCTTGCCCTTGACGAACTTGAGGATGCAGCGCGAGCCGGCGACCTGCGTCTTCTTGTGCGTCCAGCCCCGCTGGGGCATCTGGTCGCTGTAGAAGTTGGACACGCGCTCGATGTGGGCCCGCCCGGTGTAGACCAGGCTCGCGCTCCGTTCGCTGGTGCTGGTGGACATCATCGAGTTGCTGCGGTCGAAGCGGAACACGCCGGGGACCGGGATGTCCACCAGCTGGGAGTGCATCGCCACTGTCAGGGGGGCCTGGACCTTGCTGGCCTGCTCCTCGGTGGCGTAGCGCTCGCCGCCGGTGCAGCCCGAGGCGGCCGCGAGCAGCAGGGCGCCGAGGGTCGCACCGTTCCGCCGCATGGCGCGCCCCCTAGTCCCGTTTCTCGGACCGCGCGCCCAGCAGGCGCAGCCCGTGCTCCAGCACCTCCGCCGCGGCGGCCTCGTCCAGGCCCGCCCCGCGCAGGATGGTGATGGCCATCTCCCGGCCGCGGTAGTCCCCCGGGGAGTGGCCGTCGCTTCCGAAAGTGAGCTCCGCCCCGGCGGCCCGGGCCGCGCGGACCACGTGGCCGTTGGTCAGGCAGTGGCCCTTGCGCCCGGAGACCTCCAGGCGCACGCCCATCTCGGCGGCCAGGGCCGCCTCCTTCTCGGTGATCAGCCCGGGGTGGGCCAGGACGTCCGCGCCGGCCTCGATGGCCGCGCGGTTGGTCCCGGCGGGCACCGGCTCGACCACGGTCTGGCCGTGGACCAGGATCACCCGGGCGCCCAGCTGCCGGCAGCGCTCGGCGAGCTTGGCGATCTGCCCGGGCCGGACGTGGGTGATTTCCGCGCCGGGCAGGGCCAGGAGCTTGCCGCCGGAGCACTCCGCCTCGCAGGCCGCGACGACGGCCGGGACGGTGGTCTCCACGGTGGACCAGTCGACGTGGTCGGTGACGGCGATGGCGGTGATGCCGGCGTGCTCGGCGCGGGCGAAGAGCTCCGCGGGGCAGAGGTCCCCGTCGGACAGGAAGGTGTGGGTGTGCAGGTCGGGCATGCCCAGTTTCTGAATCATGGGAACGGGATTCTAGAGGCGCAGAGGGCGGATGTCAACTGGCTTGAAAGGCTTATGGATACGGGCGCAGGAGGGGGCGACAGGAGGTTCTCTCCTTCAGCCGCCCGGGAGGCGCCGGCAGCGGACCTTGAGGATCAGCTTGGGAGCCATGCTGGCGTCCTCCTCGTACAGCCGGCCGGCGAACTTGTACATGCTCACGTTGACGTCACGGTCCTTGCTCCTGTATCCGTTCATCCGCCAGCCGTGGTTCTTGCCCTCCTTGAGGGCCTGTTTGAGCGACTCGGTGACGTCGAACTCGCACCAGTAGGGGCCGTACCATACCTTCCTGGCTGCCACCGACATGGGCCGTCCCGCTTTCGCGTACACTGCTGGGAGGTCCAGGGCCGCACAGGGCTTCTCCTCCACGTCGCCGCCGGGGGTCTTCCACCTCCGGCCCCTTGAAGCCGAGTTGTAGGTGAGTTCCTTCTCGCTCCACGGGGTGGTCAGCCGGCGCAGCTCCAGGTAGGGAACGTATCCGATGATCTTGGTGATGCACAGCCTGGCTGACAGTATCTCGGCGTCGTCGGGCAGCGGGCCGCCCTCCCGGCGGGTGACGGCGAATTTGATGAGACCCGCCCATTTCCCTGTTTGGCCGCACTTGAGCAGTCCGGAGCCTTCCACTTTGTGTACGTCGTGGTGCGGCGCGTAGTCGTATATGGTCCCCGTGCCAGTGCCCTTGTAGGCGGCGACCCCGGCGGCTTTGACCGGCTGGCCCTCCTGGAAGGTCAGGGTGTAGACGGCCAGCGGCGAGCCGCTGGCCTTGGCCTGGTCAATCAGCTTGGCCAGGTCCTTGCGGGCCTTGACCGCCTTGGACTCGCCGTGTTCCTTGAGGAGCCGCTCGCCGACCCGCGCCGCACCCGCCCAGCTCTTGCGCCTGAAGAGCTCGTCGAAGCGGGCCAGCAGCCTCTCGGCCTCCACCTCCTCGAAGCCTTTGCCCAGGATTTCCAGGCGCTTCTCGAGGTCGGCCACCTTGACGCCGCCCTCCTTGGCCGCCTTCAGCAGCTTGGGGACCCCCGTGGCCTCTCCCCGGACCAGGAGGTAGCACGCCGCGCAGCGCAGCTCGGCCGCCGGCTGTTTGCCGCGCGCCGCGCTTCTGGCCAGCGCGACCAGCGGCTCGCCCTTGAAGTCCCTTATTCTGAGCGTGGTGCTGCCCGGGCCGAAGGCGAAGTTGATGCCGGTGGTTTTGGGGTCGTAGCTCAGAAAGCGGCCGCGCCGGCCGCCGG
>CAZONU010000160.1:3992-10832 GCA_964581145.1 uncultured Planctomycetia bacterium | reverse complement strand
GCCGCCCAGACCCGCCTGCGCGCCGAGCGCCTGGGCGCGGGAAGCGAGGAGCTCTACGTCCTGGCCCGCAGCGACGTGGAGGAGATCGTCGCCGAGGCCGAGCGCCTCTCGCCGGCGGTGGTCGTGACCGACAGCATCCAGATGGCCTACAGCCCCGACTCGGCCGGCGCGCCGGGCTCGGTCCACCAGGTGCGGGAGTGCGCCGCGCGGCTCATCCGCCTGGCCAAGGAGTCCGGCGCGGCGCTCTTCCTGGTGGGCCACGTGACCAAGGACGGCTCCATCGCCGGGCCGCGGGTCCTGGAGCACATGGTCGACACCGTGCTCTACTTCGAGCCGGCCGGCTCGGGGGAGAGCCGCCAGCTCCGCGCGGTCAAGAACCGCTTCGGGCCGACCGATGAAGTCGCCTTCTTCGAGATGACCGATAAAGGCCTGGCCGAGATCGCCGAGCCCTCGGCGCTGCTGCTCGGCGAGCGCTCCGGGCCGCGCCAGGGAGCGGCGGCCTTCCCGGCGCTGGGCGGCAGCCGGGTGCTGATGGTCGAGATCCAGGCGCTGTGCGCCCCGGCGGCCGAGGCGGGCGCCCACCGGCGGGCCACCGGGCTGGACGCCGGCCGGCTGCACATGCTCCTGGCCGTGCTGGCCCGGCGCGCGGGGCTGGCCACCACGGGCTGCGACGTCTTCGCCAACGCCGCCGGCGGGCTGGAGGTCGCCGAGCCGGCCGCGGACCTGCCCCTGGCGGTGGCCATCGCCAGCTCGCTCGGCGAGCGGCCGGTCAGCGAGAAGCTGGCCCTGGCCGGCGAGGTGGGCCTGGGCGGCGAGCTGCGCCCCCTGGCCCGCGCGGCCGAGCGGGTCCGCGAGGCCGCCCGTCACGGGTTCGAGAGGATCATACTGCCGCCCAGCGGCGCGCGCGGCGCGCCCGGCGGCGCGCGCATAGAGATCATAGGCGCGGCCTCGCTGGGCGAGGCCCTGGAACTGGCCCTGGCGTGAGGCCCGCAATCATCATAATCATCTCGCGCCGGGCGGGAGGGAACCGATGCTCCTCAAGATAGTCCGGGTGGCCTTCGTCCTGCTGGCCGGGGCGGTGGCCTGGTTCGTGGTCAAGTACCTGGGCCTGTCGGAGGCCGGCACGGCGGTCCAGGGCAGCAACGTGGAGGCCCTGGTCAGCGCGCTGGTGGCCGCCGCCGCGGCCGGCGCGCTGGTGGGCCTGGACATCGCCTTCCGGCGGCACATGCTGCGCGGCTTCGTGGCGGTGGTCTTCGGGATCATCGCCGGCATCCTGGTCAGCGGGTTCATCATGGCCCTGCTGGCCGTCTTCCTGTGGCCGATACTCTGGCCGGTGCTCAAGGGTACCGAAGACCCCACGGGCAGCCTCATGTACGTCCTCCAGGCGGTGGTGCCGCTGGTCACCCTGGCCACCTGCTACCTGACCGTCTCGGTGGTGCTGCGCACCAGGGACGAGTTCCGCTTCGTGATCCCCTACGTGGACTTCGCCGAGCAGAGCCGGACCCACGGCGGGCTGATCCTGGACAGCAGCGTGCTCATCGACGGGCGCATCGTGGAGGTCGCCGAGAAGCTGCTGCTCAACGACCCGATGATCGTGCCCCGCTTCGTGATCGGCGAGATGCAGCACCTGGCCGACAGCGCCGACAAGCTGGTGCGCGCCAAGGGCCGGCGGGGGCTGGACATGGTGGGCCGCCTGCAGGCCGCCCCGCGCCTGCGCGCCCGGGTCCACGAGGGCGAGGTCGCCGGGGCCGAGGCGGTGGACGCCAAGCTCATCCGCCTGGCCCAGATGCTCGGCGGCCGGCTGGTCACCAACGACTTCAACCTGGCCAAGGTCGCCAAGATCGAGAACGTGGAGGTGGTCAACATCAACGACCTGGCCGGCTCGCTGCGCGCCCCCTACCTGCCCGGCGAGGCGCTGACGCTCAGGATCGTCCGCCGCGGAGAGGAAAAGGGCCAGGGCGTCGGCTACCTCGACGACGGCACCATGGTGGTGGTCGAGAACGCGCGCGAGGACGTGGGCTCGCAGGCGGACATCCTGGTGACCAGCTCGATCCAGACCTCCGCGGGGAGGATGATCTTCGGGCGCAAGCGCGGCGAGGAGGAGGCCGGCGGGAAGAAGGGCGGCAAATGAGCGCCGAGAGCTACGCGGGCGCGGTGCTGGTCGGCGCCGGCAGCGGCCGGCGCATGGGCGGCGTGCGCAAGGCCTTCGCCGAGCTGGCCGGCCAGCCCATGATCGCGCGCGCCGCCGGGCGGCTGGCCGCCGCCGAGGAGGTCGCCGGGATAGTCCTGGTGCTCCATCCCGAAGACATTGAGCGCGGGCGGGAGCTGGTCGGCGGGTCCAAGGTCGTCGCGGTCGCGCCCGGCGGGGCCCGCCGGCAGGACTCGGTCGCCGCGGGGCTGGCCGAGCTTCCACCCTGCGAGGTGGTGCTGATTCACGACGCGGCCCGGCCGCTGGTCGAGCCGGCGGTGGTCTCCAAGGTGGCCTGCGTGGCCCGCCACGGCGGCGCGGCCCTGGCCGCCTGTCCGGTGGCCGACACGCTCAAGAGGGCGGCGGGCACCACCGTCTCCTCGACCGTGGACCGCAGGGGCCTGTGGGCCGCGCAGACCCCCCAGGGCTTTCGCCGCGACCTCTACGCGGAGCTGGCCGCCCGCGCGGCGGCCGACGGCCTGGAGGTCACCGACGACGCGGCCGTCTTCGAGCACTACGGCCGGCCGGTGGAGCTGGTGCCCAGCCCCGCGGCCAACATCAAGATAACGGCGCCGGAGGACCTGCGCCTGGCCGAGGCGCTGCTGGCCGGCGCGCGGGGAGGGGCCATGCGGGTGGGGACCGGGTACGACATCCACGAGCTCTCACCCGGCGGGAAGCTGGTCCTCGGCGGGCTGGAAATCTCGTCGGAAAAGGGCCCGCGCGCGCACTCCGACGGCGACGTGCTCTGCCACGCGGTGATGGACGCGCTGCTGGGCGCGGCCGCGCTGGGCGACATCGGCCGGCACTTCCCGGACGACGACGAGCAGTACCGGGACGCGCGCAGCCTGGAGCTCCTGGTGCAGGTTCGCGAGAAGCTGAGTGCGGCCGGCTTCCGGCCGGTCAACGTGGACGCCACGATCTGCCTGGAGGCGCCCCGGCTCGGCGAGCTCAAGGCGGAGATGGCCGCGGAAGTCGCCGCGGCGCTGGGCCTGGAGGCGTCGGCCGTCTCGGTCAAGGCCGGCACCGCCGAGGGGCTCGGCGAGATCGGCGCCGGGCGCGCGCTGGCCTGCCAGGCGGCCGCAGTGGTGGAAGCGCTCTGATAGAAGTGGAGATGCCATGCTCGATCTGGTGATAACCGGCGCGAGGGTCTGCGACGGGACCGGGAGCCCCTGGCTCCGCGCCGACGTGGGCGTCAAGGGCGATCGCATCGCCGGGGTGGGCCGCGCGCGGGAAAAGGCCCGCCGGCGGATCGACGGCCGCGGCCTGGTGCTTTCCCCCGGCTTCGTCGACGCGCACACCCACGCGGACGAGATCCTCGAGCGACCCGACGCGGCCAACTTCGTGCGCCAGGGCGTGACCACGGTGGTTTCCGGCAACTGCGGGGAATCGGGCTTTCCGGTGAGGAAGCTGCTCGCCGACGTCGAGAAGGTCCGCCCGGCGATCAACTTCGCCACGCTGGTCGGCCACGGGGATGTCCGCCGGAAAGCCATGGGCCTGGCCCGGCGAGCCCCGACCCGCGCGGAGCTGAAGGAGATGCGCCGCCTGGCGGCCCGCTCGATGCGCGAGGGCGCGCTGGGGCTCTCCACCGGGCTCTTCTACGTGCCGGGGGCCTACGCCCGGCTCGCCGAGGTGGTCGCCACTGCCGAGCCGGTCGCGGAACTGGGGGGTGTCTACGCCAGTCACAAGCGCAGCGCCGGGGGCAAGATGTTCGCGGCCCTGCGGGAGGCTGCGGCGGTCGGCCGGCGGACGGGCATGGGCGTGGAGGTTTCGCACCTCAAGGTGCTGCACCGCAGGGGACGCACGCGGCGCGACCGGGCGGCGCGCGCGCTCGAAGAAATACAACGCTTCCGGGACCGCGGCATCGACGTAACCTTCGACCTGCACCCCTTCCCGGCCACCAACACCTCTCTGTCCGCGGTGGTGGTTCCCCCGCGGCTGGGCGCGGGCGGCCGGCTGGCCGAGCGGCTGCGCAGGCCATCGGTGCGCCGGCGGGTCCGCGGGGAGGTCGCTGGCAAGATCGCCTGGGTCGGCGGCGCCGAGAGGATCGTCATCGAACGCTTCAAGCCCGACCCGTCGCTGCAGGGCCGGTCGCTGTCCCGCGCGGCGGCCAGGCGCGGCGCGGACCCGGTTGACGCGGCCATGGACCTGGTCGTCGAGGGCGACCCCCGCTGCATCTTCCACCTTATGCGCCCGGAAGACGTGTCGCTGATCCTGACCAATCGTAACGGAATGATCGCCTCGGACGCGCGGGTGGTCACCGACCGCAGCGTGCCGGTGCACCCCCGCAACTACGGGACCTTCCCGCGGGTGCTGCGCGAGTACGTCCGCGAGCGCAAGTTGCTCACCTTGGAAGAGGCGGTCAGGAAGATGACCTCCATGCCCGCGGGCAAGTTCGGCCTGCAGGGTCGCGGGACGATCGCTCCGGGCTTCAAGGCCGATCTGGTGCTCTTTGACGTCAAGAAAATACACGAGCGGACCACCTTCGCCCGGCCCCACGCCTTCCCCACGGGGATCGCGCGGGTCATCGTCAACGGGCAAGTGGCCTGGGACGGCCGGGGGCTCTCCTCCCGGCGCGCGGGTGAGGTGATCCGCTAGTGGCCAAGCGGGCGAGAAAGGCCCGCGCCCGCCGCGCGGCCGCCGCCCGGGCCGACCCGGACCTGGGCGAGTTCCTGGACTACTTGCGCCTGGAGTGCGGGCTGGCCGACAACACATTGCTAGCCTATCGGAATGACTTGCAGCATCTACTGGCGTTTCTCAAGAATAAGAGGCTCGCGCGTGCCAGCCGGCAGGAGATCATCAACTTCGTGCAGCGGGAAAACCGTCGATCAGCACCCGCCACCGTCGCCCGGCGCATTGCCGCGGTGCGCATGTTCTACAAGTTCCTGCACATGGAGAATCCCCGGCAGAAAGACCCCTCCTCGGCGCTGGAGCGGCCCTTGGCCTGGCAGCGGCTGCCCAAGGTGCTTTCCCCCGCTGAGATTGAGGCGCTGCTGGCCGCGCCGGCCGCCGGGTTCAAGAAAGTCACGAAGAAGACCCGGCACGCGCGCGCGCTTTTCCTGCGCGACGCGGCCCTGCTTGAAACCCTGTATGCCACCGGCTGCCGGGCCGGGGAAGTCGCCGGGCTGCTCCTGGCCGGGGTGAATCTGGACATCGGCTACCTGCGCTGCACCGGCAAGGGCGCGCGCGAGCGGGTCGTGCCCCTGGGCCGGCGGGCGCGCGCGGCCATCGAAAGCTACCTCGAGCGCGGCCGGCCCCGGCTGGCCGGGAAGAAGGACCCGCCCCTTCTCTTCCTGAGCCGCAGCGGCGGGAAGCTCGATCGCACCAACGTCTGGCGGCTGGTCAAGCACTACCTGGCCGCCGCGGGGGTGGCCAAGCACGCCAGCATCCACACCCTGCGGCACTCCTTCGCCACCCACATGCTCCAGGGCGGGGCCAACCTGCGCGCCATCCAGGAGATGCTGGGCCACGCCTCGCCGGTGACCACCCAGATATACACCCACCTCGACCGCCGCGACCTGGTCGACGCCCACCGCAAGTACCACCCCAGGGGTTAGAGAAGTGGCTCGGACCCGGCGGACTCCAAGCCCGAAACCCGAGACCCGAAACCCCGTGGTCTACGTGCTGGTCGGCGCCACCGCCTCGGGCAAGACCGGCGCCGCCCTGCGCCTGGCCGGCCGGCTCGGCGCGGAGCTGGCCAGCCTGGACTCCATGAAGGTCTACCGGGGCATGGACATCGGCACCGCCAAGCCCACCGGGGCGGAGCGCGCCGCGGCGCGCTGGCACCTGCTCGACCTGGTCGAGCCCGACGAGGACTTCAACGTGGGCCGCTGGCTGGCCGCCGCCGACGCGGCCATCGCCGACTGCCGCGCGCGGGGCGTCCCGCTCGTCTTCGAGGGCGGCTCGCCGCTCTACTACCGGGCGCTGGTCGAGGGCCTGTTCGAGGGCCCGCCGGCCGACCGCGAGCTGCGCCGGGAGCTGGAGGCCCTGGCCGCCGAGCGCGGGGTCGAGGCCCTCCACGCGGAGCTGGCCGCCGTCGACCCCCCCGCCGCCCGGCGCATAGAGCGGCGCGACCTCCGGCGCATCGTCCGCGCCCTGGAAGTCTATCGGGCGACCGGCCGGCCGATCTCCGCGGTGCAGAAGCAGTTCGGCCGGCGACGGCCGGGCTTCGACTTCCGCGTCGCCGGGCTGCGCCGCCCGCGCGAGGAGCTCTACGCGCGCATCGACGCGCGGGTCGAGGCCATGATGGCCGCCGGGCTCCTGGAGGAGGTCCGCGCCCTGGTCGGGCGCCGCGGGGCGCTCTCGGGGACCGCGCTCCAGGCCCTGGGCTACCGCGAGCTGGCCGCGCACCTCGCCGGGGAGCATGACCTCGCCGAGGCCGTGCGCCTGGCCAAGCAGGGCACCCGGCGCTTCGCCCGGCGGCAGGTCGGCTGGTTCGAGAAGCTGCCGGGCATAGAGTGGTTCGAGCCCGCCGCGGACGAGACGGGCGGCCAGCTGGCCGCCCGCATCGCAGAAGCGCTCGCGCCTACTTCTTCCGGGTGAGCAGCCGGAAGTATTTCTCGCGGTAGAGGCTGTTGAGGAAGTCCTCGCGCCAGCGCGTGTCGGCGGGGGACTGGCCCATCATCTGGTAGTAGCGGGCCATCATGGCCGGCGGC